>CBDUQG010000039.1:0-9906 GCA_965369305.1 uncultured bacterium | reverse complement strand
ATCGGGACATCCTTTTCTGATCTGCGCAGTTCCCACGCTGGGGAATGAAGTAGTAGAGGGGAGATGATCCGCCCGGTTCAAGCAAACTTATGGTTTGGTCTTATTTTGGTCAAAACCCATACACAGAGTGAAAATGAAACACCTGTTCTTTTTGGTCTTTTTTCTGAGCGGCTGCTCATTCATAGCAGACGTTGACGAAAGTCGTCTGAACGAAACCGATCCTCCCGGTCCGGGAGGTCAGGGCGGCATGGTTACCACTGGCGGCCAAGGTGGCCAGGGCGGATCCACTAGTTCTAGTGGTGGCTTTGGCGGTCTTGGTGGCATGGCTGGTGGCACTGCTGAAGGCGGTATGGCCGGTATGGGAGGCACCGGCGGAAACGTCGGCGGCTCTGGTGGTGAGGGCGGTAGTCCTCCTTGCGAAACCGGAATCTACCTCACGGTGGATTCCCAGGCCTCTGGGGGTAACCTCGGAAGCTCGGCAGGCCCTGTCCTGTCTACGACATACGTCGTCCACGGCACGTCCGTGGGCAACGAGCTCAACGTCAGCCTCAGGTTGGTCAACAATCTGACAGGTGACTTCACTGTGCCTCAGGCTACAGCAGCCTTCGAGGCGGTGCGCATTCGCTGTCAGGACCCCGATGGAGCCAATAGCTTCACCGTGGCCTGCACCGAAACGCTCGTGAGCGGCGAAGCGACCTGCGTCATGCCGGCTTGTTACTCTTCATCGGGTGGCACAGTTCTGATGCAGCTCCAGGTTGATCCGGACATGTCCGGAGGTGGTGAGATGGCCCGCATTGGCATCGATCCAACCTTTTCGCTCAACGTCTGCGACGATCAGAGCGGAAATCCCGTCTGGGATATCCAGTAGGGGGAATCACCAAGGCCATCTCGACCACCGCATCAGCAGTGGAAGAGATGGCCTTTTCGTCAAGTCTATTAGCGAAAAAAACCCTTTTTTTACCCCCCTTGATTATGCTATCCTTCATAAGGTATGATTTAAGCCTGTTTTTAGCAGCGCTAAAACCATTTTTATCAGTTTTAAACCTATAAAAAAGTGAGCGACAAGGACGAAAAAAACCTAAATGACAACGAGACTCCTGAGAATGAGGAAATGGATCTCGGAATTGATGATGACTCTGGTGATGATATTCCTGAGAACCCTCTTTCTTTGACTATGAACGACGTCCCCAAAGACATCGTTTCTGAAATGCAGGAATGCTATCTAGATTACGCGATGAGTGTGATTGTTTCTCGCGCCCTTCCCGACGTCCGTGACGGTCTTAAGCCAGTGCACCGAAGAATTCTTTATTCCATGCACGAACTAGGACTTCGTTCTGGAGCTAAGTTCCGTAAGTCAGCCACGGTAGTAGGTGACGTGCTTGGTAAGTACCATCCACATGGTGATACCGCGGTTTATGATTCCATGGTTCGTATGGCTCAGGACTTTGCCATGCGCTATCCGCTCGTGAATGGTCAGGGGAACTTCGGTTCCATGGACGGTGATAACGCCGCCGCCATGCGTTACACCGAAGCTAAAATGGAGAAGATCACCGATGAGCTTCTTGCTGACATCGAAAAAGACACCGTTGATTTCCGTCCAAACTACGATGGCCGACTCAAAGAGCCAGTCGTTTTGCCTGCTCGCTTCCCAGCCCTTCTTTTAAACGGTTCAATGGGTATTGCGGTGGGGATGGCAACCAATATTCCCCCTCATAACCTCAACGAGGTAATGGGCGCTGTGAAGCACCTCATTTCCGATCCTGAAGCCACTATTGAAGACCTCATGCAGTTCATCAAGGGGCCGGACTTCCCAACAGGAGGAATGGTTTACGACATTGAAACCATCAAAAATGCTTATGCGACAGGGCGTGGAAGTGTGAAAATGCGCGGACGTGCCGACATTGAAGAAATGAAAAGTGGTCGATTCCAGATCGTGATCACGGAGATTCCTTATCAGGTCAATAAAGCCAGCCTTGTTGAAAGCATGGCCAACTTGGTTCGTGACAAGAAAGTTACCGGCATTTCCGACATCCGCGATGAATCAAGTCGAAAGGGTGTTCGCGTGGTGGTTGAGCTCAAACGTGATGCTTATCCTAAGAAAATTCTCAACCAACTTTATAAGTACACCAGTCTGCAAACCAGCTTTGGTTTCAATATGATCGCCCTGATCGACGGAATTCAACCAAGACTCTGCGACCTTAAGGTGATTCTCGAAGAATTCATCAAGCACAGACAAGTGGTGGTCACCCGCCGTACTGAATTTGAACTGCGAGTTGCTCAGGCGAGAGCTCACATTCTTGAAGGACTCAAAATCGCCCTGGACGACATCGACAAGGTGATTGAAACGATCAAGAAGTCAGAAACTAAGGAAGTTGCCAAAGAAAACCTCATCAGTAAATTCAAGCTTTCCGAAATCCAGGCCAAGGCCATCCTCGAAATGCGTCTTCAGACCCTAGCCGGCCTTGAGCGCAAGAAGATTGAAGATGAGCTTAAGGAAAAGCTAGACTTCATCAAAGAATGTGAAGCCATTTTGGCTGATCCTAAAAAGGTTCTTGCTATTATCAACACCGAAGTTGATGAAATCATCGAAAAATATGGTGATGAAAGACGAACCGAAGTTGTTCCTCATGCCATTGGCAAGTTCAACGCTAAAGCCCTCATCCCAAATGAAGATATGATCGTTATGATCACGCGTGGTGGTTACATCAAGCGTATGTCACCATCTGTCTACCGCACCCAGGGTCGTGGTGGTAAGGGGGTGATTGGTATGACGACCAAGGAAGAAGATGAGATTGCCAGCATCATCTATGCCAAGACGCATGATGACCTTTACTATTTCACTGATCGAGGTCGCGTTTTCAAGCTTCCGGCTTACGAAGTTCCGCAGGCTAGCCGAACAGCCAAAGGTCAGGCGATCGTCAACTTGCTTCAGCTGGATCAGGATGAAAACATTACAACCATTGTAGATCTTACAAAACGAACCGGCGAATACCTGTTTATGGCCACTCGTCATGGGACGGTCAAGAAAACCAAGGTCGATGACTTTGCCAACGTGCGCAAATCCGGCCTCATCGCTATCAAGCTGAAAGATGGTGATCGTCTGGACTGGGTCAGACCGAGTTCTGAAGGTGATCAGATTGTCATTGTGACCCGAAACGGTCAGTGTATCCGCTTCAAGCAGGGTGATGTCCGTTCTATGGGGCGCGCCAGTCAGGGGGTCCGTGGAATCCGTCTGAAAGGCGATGATGAAGTAGTCGGGATGGAAGTAATGAAATCAGAAGAAGGCCGCCGTGTTCTGGTTGTCATGGAAAATGGACTCTCTAAAACAACCGACGTTAAGAATTATCGCTTCCAGGGTCGTGGTGGTAGCGGAGTGAAAACAGCTAGTATCACCAAGAAAACCGGTAAAGTGATTGGTGCTCGCGTACTCAATCCTGAAATGGACGGAGACCTCATCCTGATTTCCAAATCCGGTCAGATGATCCGCCTTCCACTCAAGCAAATTCCAACCTCAGGACGTGCCACTCAGGGCGTTTATGTAATGCGTCTTAAAGACGGTGACCGTGTTGCTTCACTTTCACTCATCCTTGAAGATCAGGAGCCTGAACAGGCCAAACAAGAAAGCCTTCCACTCAAAAAATAATCATCGCTTATGAAGAAGTTTACTTCTCTTTTAGCCCTGCTAATGGCCCTGCTTTGGGTCACTCCTGTCATGGCACAGGAATTCAACAAGGATTTATCGCTCGAAGAGGGAAGTGTGCGGACAGACGATTATGTGATTGTTGGTAGTACAGTTCGTATTTACGCCACCGTTAAGAACAATTCCGGGCAGGATCTTTTTGGAACCGTGAAGTTCTACGACGAGAATCGGGGTGAATTCATTGGCGAAGATCAGCCTGTATCAGTCATTTCTAGTAGCACTGATGATGTTTTTGTGGATTGGCCTGCTAAGTCCGTTGGCGATTATCCCATCAGTGTTCGCGTCATTCCTTGGGATGATGAGGGGGACAATCCGGACAACAACAAAGTAACAACCGGCATCTATGTAGACCTCGATTCTGATGGGGATGGTGTTCCAAACCGCCAGGATCCGGATGATGACAACGATGGTGTGCCGGATGTAGATGATGCTTTTCCGAACAATCCAGCCGAATCTCGCGATACAGACGGTGATGGCATTGGGAACAATGCAGATGAAGACGATGATGGCGACGGTTCTGTTGATGTGGAGGACCTTTTCCCGGACAACGCTAACGAAACCCTTGATAGTGATGGCGACGGCGTAGGGGACAACGCTGATGCCTTCCCTCAGGATGCCCAGGAATCGGTGGATTCAGATGGCGACGGGCTTGGTGACAATGCCGATCCTGACGATGCTAATAAAGGCCCTGTTCCACACATAGAAACAGACAGCAATACGGTTGCCTCAGGTAGCCTGGTCGCTTTCAATGCACTTAAGGCACACGATCTGGATGGTGAAATTGTCAGTTATGAATGGGATTTCGGCGAAGGTGTCGAAAGTACCAGTGTGATTGTAGATAAAGTCTTCGAAAAGCCCGGGACTTACGAAGTAAGCCTTAAGGTGACCGATGACAAGGGTGAGTATCGCATGGGTAAGCTAACAGTCACCGTTATTTATCGCTGGCAGACTTTTGTTCTGATCCTGATCGGCCTACTGCTCTTCCTTTTGCTGATTTACAACGTCGTGAATTCCAAAAAAGTCCTTGCTAAAAAGAAGAAAAAGAAGTAAAATCCTCTAGCCTCTAACGAAAACGAATCGATGAAAGCCGAAATTCACCCTAAGCTAAACAATGTTGTGTTTGTAGACAGTTCTTCCGGAGCTGAGTTTGCGACACTATCTACTCTAGAATCTAAAGAAACCAAGAAGATTAATGGTGTTGAGCACTTTGTGGTTCGTGTAGATATCACTTCTGCTTCACACCCTTTCTATACCGGTAAGAACACTCTGGTTGATACAGCAGGTCGTGTAGACAAGTTCAAGGCTAAAATGGAGGCTGCTAAGAAGCTTCAGGAGGCTACTAAGGAAAAGAAAGCTCGCAAGTCTAAGATCGACAAAGAAACGCCAGCCGAAAAGATCACTCGCAAGGCTAAGGAGAACACCGAGAAAAAGGAGGCCGAAAAGGCTGAAGCCAAGGCTGCTGCTAAAAAGAAGGCTCCTGCCAAGAAGAAAGTCACCAAAAAAGAAGAAGCTTAAATTGATTTTAAAGCCTTCTTAATCTTCTCCTCGAACACTGATTCGTCAAAACGTTCGGCTATTTTTCGTATTTTCTTATAATCGTAGTGTTTTTCGTTCACCATGAGCCTGGTAAGGCCATCCAAGAAGCTCTTCTCGGTCAGCTCATCGAAGAATTCACCAGATTTGCCAGCTTGCACACTTTCTAGAACCCCTCCCTTACCGTAAGCAAGTACTGGTTTTCCAGCGGCCATCGCTTCCACAGGCGTGATTCCAAAATCCTCTTCACCCGGAAAGATCAATGCGCGGCAGTTTTGCATATATTCGCGCACCACTTTGTCGTCCTTGCGACCCAGAAATTCAATATTAGACTTGGCCATGCTTTTTAGAGCTTTTCGCTGGGCTCCATCACCTATAATAATCAGCTTGCGACCGATCTTATTAAAAGCCTGAATGGCCAGGTCGACCTTTTTAAACGGTGTGAGGGCCGACACGATCAGAAAGTAGTCTTCATGCCCCTTGGTAGGCTCAAAATCATTTACCCGAACAGGCGGATAAATCACCTCAGCATCGCGCCGCCAGTACTTGGCAATGCGTTTTTTGACATGCTCAGAATTCGCCACCACCTTATGGGGCCGAACCGAAGTCTTGTAGTCCCACAAACGAATATCTGTGAGCAAACTGGCAGTGGTAAAGCGCATGGGTGCCGACATCTTTTTTGTGTATTCGTGGGTGTAATCCCAGGCATAGCGCATGGGGCTGTGGCAGTAGCAAAGGTGCTTTACTTCATTGGTTTTAATGCCATGGGCAAAGGCCGAGCTGCTCGAAATCACGGCGTCAAATTTCTTAAAATCGAACTGCTCGATGGCTTCCGCCATCTTAGGCAGAAGGTATTTAGGGCTCTTGACCGCTTCGTAGTAGCGCTGAAGGTGGCTCGGGTGTACTTTTGCCTTCTTAAACCATTCCCCAGTCGCCTTTTTATCCTGAAAAAGCGTATAAATGGGACTTTTGGGATACATATCAAGAAGCTTGCGAACCACTCGCTCCGCTCCGCCCAGCTTGACCATCATTTCGTGAACCAAGGCGATTTTCATAAACAGGCTTAAGAAGCTCTGTTAAAAATACATCAGCCAGAGTTAATAAGGAAATTTTTTTAGACTGAAGAGGGAGCTTGACTAAGTCTCCCTCGTCTCAAACGCTCTCATGGTCAGCACTGCTTTGGCAGACTAACAATGAATAGTTGCGTTGAGTTTCAGCCTTATTATTTTTTGGTGAGTTTACTTGGACCACCGCCGCCGGTACGCACCCTCTGGTTTCCACGGAACACGAAACGCGTGCCAATTTGCTCCAAGTGTGGAACTAGAAAGCTCCAAACCGGAGCTGGTAGTGAGGGGTGTTTTCGCACACCAACTTCATCAAGACCCAGATTGGTGCCCTTCGGACACGCAGGTCCGATCAAGAGGCAGGTTTCCGTCTCCCGATGATTCAAGGGCTCCCGGTACATGCGACCGAACTTCCTCGTGCGGTCCTCGATGAGAGTCAGGAGGGTTTCCTGAGCTTCCTGTGTGAACTCCTGAGCAGGGTTGTTGAAGTCCCCGAGCAGCATGATGCTGCACTTACCCCAATGGTAATTGAAGCGACCCATGCCGGATCCCACCGAACCACTGTCAGGGTAGCGATACCAGATCTTGCGACCTTGGTAGAGCTTGCCCGAAGGGCCGATCAGGTAGTGGGCGGAGATATCTCCCCATCCACGTCCCTGGCGGCTAACGTGAGCTCGCTGGATGTCCCGAAGGATTTCCAGCTCCTTGTCTTCATCCAACGGCGTGAGAACAGCCGTGTGCATGATGACCACATCCATGATTGGCGCGTTGCCAGGATGAGCAGGGTCGAGCTTGCGCATTTTGTTGTGATCGATGTACATGCCTTCATGCATCCACTTGGTTTGGTAGATGAGACCCGGAGGGTCCTCGACATGAATGACCGGTACCACCGGAAGTGGTGGGGGTGGAGGCGGCTCCGGAGGCGGAGCGCTGGCTTTCGGTGCAGGCTTGGCAGCTAAGCTGCTGCTTGCAGCACCGGATGCTGATGCATCAGCACTAGCTGTGGCCGTAGCAACCGGCTTCTTCTTTTTCTTCTCCTTCTTTTTCTTGGACTTCGTCGTTGGTGATGAGGTCTCGGATGGTGGTGGTTGATCGCAGGCTGAAATCAGCACTGCAAGCCCGACGAGGGCTGGTGCCCACTTGTAAAACATGTTGAACTCCCTGTGGTTGAAAGACCAAAAAGCTAAAATAAGGCTGGATGCCAACGGTAGATCAAAATCACCAATATGTCAATGTTCTAAATTTATTTGATTTTAGCCAGAGTAAATGCTTAAATAAGGCACCAGTAAGCCATTGAGATGAATAAACCTATATCTGTAGAACGCACGGTTGGCTTGAGGCTAAAAAGCAAGCCTCCTCATCAGCCCATGAAGGTTGAAGAAGAGGTTATTCCAAAAGCCACATTAGCCGAGATGGTTCGTCAGAGCCTGCGGCCCATCCTAACTATGGAAGAGCTCAATCAACGCGGTAGAGAGTTTACAACCGTAAACGGATTTGCAACGACGTTTGTAAAACCAAAAGTGTAATCTTTATTACATCCACTCCACTGATTCTCTGATATAATCAGGTTCGAATTTGTAATAAATAAAAATCATGAGTAACTTATACGACGTTATTATTATTGGAGCTGGGCCAGCAGGGTACACAGCCGCTATTTATGCTGCTCGTGCCAACTTAAAGGTGCTTTGCTTTGAAGGATGGCAACCTGGAGGTCAGCTCACTACGACTACAACCGTCGAGAACTTTCCTGGTTTTGAAAAGGGGATTGATGGTCAGCAGCTCATGAAGGAGATGAAGGGGCAGGCAGCCGTTTTTGGTACCGAGTACATCACCAAAGACGTTACTCGAGTAGATTTTTCTCGTCACCCGTCCAAAGTCTACGTTGGCGATGATGAATATGAAGCTCGCTCCGTGATCATTGCGACTGGTGCTAAGCCGCGCAAGCTTGGCCTTGAGTCTGAAGAAAGGCTTTGGGCCAAGGGTGTCTCTTCCTGTGCCACTTGTGATGGATTCTTTTACCGTGAAAAGACCGTTGCTGTGATTGGTGGGGGAGATTCAGCCATGGAAGAGGCCAACTTTCTGACCAAATTTGCGACCAAAGTTTATCTCATCAATCGTAGTGAGAACTTCAAAGCTTCTAAGATTATGTACGACAGAGCCAGCAGCAACGAAAAGATCGAAATCCTAACCAACAAAGTGGTAGAAGAGGTACTTGGCGAGGAAAAGGTCACCGGCCTCAAACTCAAGGACACCCAGTCTGGTGAGAATTCAGAGGTAAGTCTTGATGGTATGTTCCTAGCCATCGGACATATTCCTGTCACCGAGCTATTTGGCGAGATCGAAAAAGATGAGCTTGGCTACATCATTCATAAAGAGAACACAATGACCAATCTAAGAGGTGTTTTTGCAGCAGGGGATTGTGTGGATCATCGATACAGGCAGGCTGTTACAGCGGCTGCCATGGGCTGCCAGGCAGCCATAGATGCCGAGCGCTGGCTCGAAGCTCAAGTATAAACAAAAAACCCCGCTCATGGCGGGGTTTTTAGATTGTCATTGGCCTAGTCCTCTTTCTTCTCTTCGTCCTTCTTTTCTTCCTTTGGCTCTTCTTTGGCCTCTACTTTTTCTTCTTTCTTCTCAGTCTTCTTGGCAGCAGGCTCCTTTTTAGCAGTAGGCTTGCTGGCAGGCTTTCCGAATCGCTTTCGAAGCTCATCCAGGTCAGCAGGCTCACCCTGAGGTGGCAATACCTTCTTCACCTCTTCCACAATCTGAGCAAAGACTTCTTCGTGGTTCACAGCCAGTTCAGCCAGCATCTTGCGGTTGATCTTGATTCCAGCGAGCTCCAGGCCGTAAATGAACCGGCTGTAACGTAGGTCGTGACTGCGACAAGCTGCATTGATACGAAGGATCCATAGCTGATGGAAAGATCGCTTTTTAAGGCGTCTGTCACGGTAAGCATTTTCGCCAGCCTTCATCACAGCGTTCTTGGCTAGCTTAAAAACGTTCTTTCGCTTTCCACGGTAGCCCTTGGCAGCCTTCATGATTTTCTTATGTCGCGCATGAGACGCAACACCTCTTTTTACTCTAGGCATTTCAGTTCTTAGTTAGGGAGTAGTTTCTTCAAGGTTTTCTTGTAAGCATTCGCCTTCAGAGTTCGTCCAGCGAGACGCTTCTGCTTCTTAGACTTCTGCTGAAGAAGGTGGTTATGAGCCGCCTTTTCGTGAGCAAAAGCACCCTTTCCGGTTCTTTTGATTCGCTTCTTAGTAGAACTAGAAGTCCTCTGTTTTCCTGGTCTTGCTTTTCCTGGCATAATACTTAGTTACAAATTATTTAGTCGGATTGACGATCATCGTCATTTGGTAACCCTGTCTCTTGGGTTTCTGCTCAATGACAGCAATGTCCTCTATGAGCTTAAAGAATTCATCCATCTTGGCGTATCCGAGGTCTCCATGAGCCATTTCACGGCCCTTAAAGAGCACTACAACCTTCACGATGTTCCTATCTTCCAGGAACTTCCTCGCCTTCTTCGCCTTGATTTCAAGATCATGAATCCCAGTGCGGATACTAAGCCGAATGGTCTTAGTTTCAGTCTGTTTCTGGGCTTTCTTCTGC
>CBDUQG010000038.1:0-9920 GCA_965369305.1 uncultured bacterium | reverse complement strand
CGAAAGCGTGGGGAGCAAACAGGATTAGATACCCTGGTAGTCCACGCCGTAAACGATGGATACTCGATGTAGGGAGGAATCGACCCCTCTCTGTGTCTAAGCTAACGCGTTAAGTATCCCGCCTGGGGAGTACGGTCGCAAGATTAAAACTCAAAGGAATAGACGGGGACCCACACAAGCGGTGGAGCATGTGGTTTAATTCGACAATAAACGGGGAACCTTACCAAGGCTTGACATCTCCGGAATCTCGAGGAAACTTGAGAGTGCCGTAAGGAACTGGATGACAGGTGCTGCATGGTCGTCGTCAGCTCGTGCCTTGAGGTGTTCGGTTAAGTCCGTAAACGAGCGCAACCCATGTCTTATGTTGCATATTTCATAAGAGACTGCCGGCTCCAAGTCGGAGGAAGGTATGGATGACGTCAGATCAGCATGGCCCTTATGCCTTGGGCCACACACGTGCTACAATGGCCGGTACAATGGGTAGCCAACCCGCAAGGGGGAGCCAATCCCACCAAAGCCGGTCCAAGTTCGGATTGGGGGCTGCAATTCGACCCCATGAAGTTGGAATCGCTAGTAACCGCAAATCAGCTATGTTGCGGTGAATATGTTCCTGGGTCTTGTACTCACCGCCCGTCACATCATGAAAGATGGGGGTGCCCGAAGTCGCCTTATCCTCTCGGGGAGGGTGCCTAAGGTAAAACCATTGATTGGGATGAAGTCGTAACAAGGTATCCGTAGGAGAACCTGCGGATGGATCACCTCCTTTTAAGGAGAAAGATGGTCAATTAACTGCTAACGGTTAATATGACCAATGGTCGTTACTCTAGACTTCTGAACTTCTGTACTGCATTTAGATTGCAAAATCTACGTTAGAAGCCCGGCTTATTTAGTCAGGGCTTTTTCCATAACCTTCTCGACTACTTCGAGTTCTTTGTCGTGTTCAGATATTTCGCTTTCCTGAGCTTTGTTGATTTTTACTTGCTGCTTTATCTTCTTTTCCTGTTTATCTAATTCTTGCTCGTGTTGTTTAATCAGTGTTTTCTGTCTTCGTATCTTGCGCTCGGCTTTACCAATTTCTTCTTCCTGTTCCTTCTGCTTGCGTTCCAGATGGTGCACTTTAGAGTAAACTTTTGAAATTTGAGATTTGGCTACAGCTGAAAAGGCATACAGCACAAACGGTACGATCGAAAGAGCGTACAAGATGGTGATCACCTTGGAGGTTAGGGTGGTTGGCGTTAAGTCTCCGTATCCTACTGTCGTGGCCGTCATGGTCACGAAGTAGAAAGCATCAATAAGATGCCATCCCTCAAGGGCACTGAATAATAGGGCGCCCAGTATCAGAACCATGAATACGGCTGATACGAGCATGATCATGTCTTGTCGGAGCTGTTTTTGGGACATTTTTGTATTTATTTACACTATAATTATAACATATTAGATATAATATGTAAATAGTCTATTTGTTATGCGGCTATTGGTGGCTTTGCAGCTGCTGCCGACTCTAAGCCTTCATCATATTTTCCAATGGTTTCCATGAGTGTGGCACCTTCTTCAAGTTTTACAGCATCCGCTTCAAACATGCTGACTGTACCCGGTTTTTCCGTGGCTCCTTTGGCACGCATCTTGCGCTCCATTTCCAGGCGTAGGGCAGAACGGCGCTCCACACTACCTAAGCCTTCCGCATATGGTTTTATGGCTGCATTTAAGTCATCTTGTAGCTTGGTGATTTTGGCTCCTGCTGGTTTCTTCTTTGAAATAAAATAAAACTTACCACCGTCGCGTATCACCATAACGTCACCGCCATAAGCCTTTTCAGCTACAACTTTAAGTTCAGTCATCATTTCGTCGGCTTTCGACATCCAGTAGTTGTTGTTGTAGGCGCCAAAATAATTGACATCAACCTTCATAACATGAAGTTCCTTGGTGCCCTTCGGAATTGGCATAAGATCTTGCACGGCAATATTTTTACCATTGTCTAATCTAACCGCACCGGTACCTGGATCACGTGTTCGTAAGACAGTGATCTGTCTCTGAAGTTTAACTGCTTCTGCTTTTTTTCCGAGTTGCTCGGCAACTTTGAGTTGTCCCTGTAGCTCTTTAATTTTAATAGCATTTGTTTCGATTCCTTTGGCTTCGGTCATGTAGTCCTTATGAGCCTTGGCAACATCTTCTCCGTAGGCCCTGTCTTTCGGTGGCTTCTTTCCAGGATGCCCCTTGGCCCAGGCGATATCGGCATCGGCTTCTGCGAGTTGCCGCATGAATTTATTATGAGCATCAGCTCCTTTGAGTTTGACTGTTTTATCGGGTGCCTTGTAGAAATCAAGCGGCTCAAGCCAGCTATCCTTTGGAATTTCCGCTAGTTTTTTTTCAGCCAGCTTCCGATTCATTGTTGCTAAATCAGGGGACTTGGCCACTTCGTCGGCCCCTATGCGCTTGGTGAAGTAGGCGCGTAGTGCTTTTTCCCCTCCGTTTAGCGCCTGGTGGTATTCGGAATCCTTATCAATGAGCTTTTGTTGACCCTTAACATTTGTTTCGTACTTGGCTTTTTCGTATGCAGGTGTGCCAATTTTTTCCTTCAGATAATCTGCCTTTCGTTTGTTGAATTCTCTGAAGAAATCATCCATGAGTCCGGCATCACCCTTTTTGGTTAGGAAAACAATTTCATCACCTCCGAAGCGAACCACTTCAATTGGCTTTCCTTTGAATATATCGTCGGCAACTTCCTTCATGAGCTTAAACATCTCATCAACGGTTTTCATGGCATCTGCGACAGTTTCACCCGGTCCGAGCAGGTATTGGTTTCCGATTCCCATGCCAGTTACATCACCAAAGACCATGTTCACCTCATCTCCAAATTTTTCAGCTAAATGCGCCATTCCTTCTTCGGTGTAAAGCATCTGCTTTTTGCGCATGCCCGAGAGCTGGTCGATGTCAGTATGATAGTCGCCTTCCATGCGCATATGGGTTTCCATGGCTTGGCCTACTTTTCTTTCGATGGCTGCGACCTCATCAAAAAGGGCCGGGTCTTTGCGCCTTAGCTTCAATCGAAGCTGCATTTCAGAAAGATCGGGGTGCTGTTTTCGCAGTTCATCAAGCATCTCGTTGAACTTCTTCACCTTTTCACTCCCTTTGGCGATTTCATCCAATAATTCCTGCTTGCGCCTGCTTAAGCCACGCTTAGCTGCATCTTTGCCAAAAAGGCGCTCAGCCATCTTGCTTTTTGAAGCGAGGTCGTCAGCAAAATTACGCATGATTCCCCGGGGGCCGAGTTCGTAAGCAGTTGCAGCCACTTTTTTAATGGCACCTGGCGCTCGTGATATGGCTTCGCCGGCGCGTTTTGGCGCAGAGTAGGCTCTTTTAGCCCCAATAACCATGTCGTCAACGAGTTGGTCAACAAAACCAGTTCCAAACCCTTTGGCACCTGCCCCTAGGGCAGATAGCCTGGCTTGCCATTTGGCGCTTTCAAGTCCGGATCTGACAAAGGCTTTGAGGGCGGCACCCTTAAGCCCCATGGCTGCACCCTGAGCTCGTAGTGCCTTGGCAGATGCCTTAAGGCTAGCCAGAAGAGCTTGTCTTCCGGCAGTGCCTGCCCCTTTCACTCCAGCCATTGCGGCCCCTCCACCAACAAGTGTAGTCACGACGTTGGTGAAGATCTTACCGACCCCCACGCCAATTTGCCCCTTTTCAAAGTGTTCGTACGAAATTATCGCAGCCCCCATGTTCTTCCAGGCCTGGCCGGCCATGCCCAAGGTCCATTCACCGGTTTGCGGGTCGCGACCAATGAGGGCCCCAATGCCGTTTGCAGCAGCAGCAGGATCACCAATCATAGTTGAAAGACCACCTACCATCTCAAGGGCACCAGCCACAGCTCCCATTGGAGCTGACAGGACCTCGAGGCCGATTTTACCTGCCCAGTATCTGGCTGGACTGGCTCCTTCTTCTTTCATGTAGGTTAGTTCTCGGTCAATGATGACAGAGTTATTAATCATTTCACCGGCTAGGCCAGAGAGGGCGCCACCAAGGGTTCCAAATGTAGCTCCGACAGTTGCCTGATAAAAACTAGTGCTTTCCAGGGTCATCTGCCCAAGGGCTGTTTGTTGCTTTTCTAGCTGGCCGATCATCTGAGTGTTAGCCAGGCTTTCTTGCAAAATAGCATTATCGACCGCTGTATCCACCGCGTCGTATGCCTTGAAGGCCTTTTCGTAGTGATCCATGACTTCCTTTTTGGAGTCGGTGAATTGAATAATGCCCTGATCAAGTAGGCCGATGTGTTGGTCAATACGGACGATCGTTGGGATTACATCTGTCTTAATGTGGGTGTCTATTTTATTCGTATTTTCGGCCACTGCTTGCTCCTCTTTACTTAGTTGGTCCCAGAGTTCTGTGCCGCCTGTGATTTTTGCATCTACCTGAACAGCTGCCACCTCTCCTCCTTTTTGCCTTTCGACGAGCTGTGCGCGAGTTTTTTGTAGTTGGTCAATCAGTGTTTTTCCTAGGCGGGGGTCTTTGAGCATTGTATCGATTTCATTGATCGAATAGCTTAAATATCCATTGTAGTATTCTAGTTGCACTTTTCTTTTTTGAGCCTTCTCGATTTCGGTTTCAACCTTGGTTGTTTTGGTTTCAGTGAGCCCCTTATGGTACTGCTCTAAGCTATCTCGCTGACCGCTCAGCTTGGTTTTTTGATGTCTGAGTAGTTGGCATGTTTCCTTTTTTTTAGCTCTTTCTTCGACGCTAAGCTTCTTATCAGCATCGATTCTTTTTAGCTCTTTATCGCGTTCTGCAATTTTTTCTTGTTTTAGTTTATTGCTCGCTGCCGCCATTTTTTTACCGTACTTATCTAGACGCTTCTGGCCATCCTCAAGTTTTTTGATGGCTGCTTTGATCTGTCTTTTGATTGCTTCCTTGGCAGCATCCAAATTTTTCATTTCGTCGTCTGATGTCAGAAAGTCTACAAACTTCTGATACGAACGAGCTCCGTTACGGGCTTTCTGAAAGGCTTGGTATTGTTTCTGAAAATTACCAACCCCTTTGCCCATAGCTGAACCATCTTTGCGAAGTGATTGGTTCCAGCTGCTGTATTGGGAGGCTTTTTCAGAAAGTACTTTTAGGTCCTTAATAGGTCCCGGATCTTCGGCTATGTCTTCAACTTTAATATCAGGAACAGCTTTGGCTGCTTCCTTGGCGCCTTTAAGCTTGCTCTCGGCATCTTTTTTAGCAGCTATTTCGGCTTCAGTAGGTGCGTATTGCTCAACAAGTTCGGAAACTTTTGCTGACATGCTCGAGCTGAATTTCGCATATTCTCTGTTGCTTAATCCTTTGAATTCATCACTTTCGAATCGCCCTGGTGAATTTTTGATGTAGTTCACGATGGCTGAATGCAGCTTGGTGTTGAAAGCATCTGAAAGCTCTGCCAAGGCGGCGCTACGTTTGTTGATGATGGCATTACTTTGACTCACCAAAGCATCTACAGTCCAAGTAGCTGCTTCCCGACCTTTCTTGGTTACCTTTCCTTCCTCATCAACTTCATCAGCAACCTTCTTTTCTTTATGACTTTCGACAGAAGAAATATCTCCACGTCCGAGATTCTTTACACCAAAGAAAACGAGCCTCTCTTCGCCGAAGATGTTCGTTTTGTTTTGATGCAATTTAATCGAGTTCTTTTAGGATGTCTTCGGCAGTACTTTTTTCTTGCTCTTCATATTCACCACTGATCTTTTTGGATGTCTTTACGACAAAATCCGTGAGCTTTTTGGTATACTCAGGGTCGCGCTCGGTCCACTTCTTAAGCATTTCATCTTGTTCTTTTAATCCCTCCTGCAAGGTTTTGATAAGCTTATCCTGACCTTCCTCCTCCATGAAGGGGATACGCCTCATGTAGGCCTCCACTTCCTTCGGCTTAAAACAGTAGAGCTTGTTTAATAGGTCCTTTATTTTCTTGATTTTTGTTTCGGGCATTTTTTGGCATATATAATCTATGAATTATAGCATAAATAAGCCAAAAAAGCAAGATATGCATGGTATCCTACAATCTATTTCCAGGACCACTGCCTAGGTCTTGCTAAATCTGTTGCAAAAAATAATCCCGAAGCTCCTCTAAATCAAGGCTGCTAAGTTGTCCCCCTGAATGATCTGCTAGGTAATTTCGGATGGCGAGTGACTGAAGTAGAGCCACGACAAATTCAGCGTTTCTGGCTGATAGTTCACGTTTATCCTGCTGAACCACATCTTCTATAAGGCCAAGGCTCATGCTGATTGTTCCCATGCCACCCAGGCTTTCAACTTCTTGAATCACCTGATTGGTGGGTTCGCTTTGGCGCATGTCCAGTAGTGAATCCATGATTTCTTCGGTATGACCCGCTATGTAGCTTGCTGCCCTTTCGTTCATAGGGGCAGTTTCAGATAAGCTCTCCATTACGTTTGTTTTAAGTTCCTCCCATTATACCATGAAAGTGTTTATTTTAAAAGGTTTTTGGGGTATTTTTGGCTTATGTCTATCCTACTAAATCAACTCGAACAATTCATTCAGGGGCAAGGCTGGTCCGGTTTTGGGGTGATCCCGATTGCTGAACTTCAAAAAGCACTGGAGACTCATGAGGGAATTTTTGAAAAATGGCTTAAAAAAGGCTTTCAGGCTGATATGGGCTATTTGGAGAATATGAAGGAGGATCGCTATCACCCGGAGAATAAACTACCTGATATTAAGTCTGTCATTGTGCTCCAAGCTTGGTATGGAAGCGAGACTGATCAACAGTCTGGAATCGTGGCTCGCTATGCGCGTGGGCGGGACTATCATAAAATCCTCAAGAAGAAGCTGATAGCTCTCTCGAATTGGCTTAAAGATCAAGATAGTTCGATTGAGACCTACTTATCAGTTGATAGTGGTCCGACGGTGGATCGAGTGCTTGCTGATGTGGCCGGTTTGGGGTTTTTTGGCAAGAATTCTATGATCATTGATCCACGGAAGGGGAGTTATTTTTTCATTGCTAGCCTGATGTGCAATGTGGAGCTTCCACAAACTGAAAAAAAACGGATGCCCAGCTGTGGTGATTGTCAGCGTTGTATCGTAGCTTGTCCAACGGATGCCATTGTGGCCCCTGGAGTGATCGATGCGAGGCGTTGTATTTCTTACCTGACGATTGAGAATAAGCAGGGGATTCCTCTGGAGCTGCGAGATAAGATCGGTGATCGACTTTTTGGTTGTGATATTTGCCAGGAGGTTTGCCCTTTTAATGAGGGGCGCGCGAGTAAACAAGAAATCCGAGTCAGTGAGCTAACAGCTGAAAGTGGGGTGGGGGGCCACCTTGATTTGGCTGAAATACTGGCTATTGAAACCGATGAAGCGTTTTTGGAGTGTTTTGCTGGAACGCCCCTTATGCGAGCTAAGCGCTGTGGGCTTCAGCGAAATGCCTGCATCGTGGCGGGTAATGCTGGGGATGAATCGCTGATACCCATTTTGGAGCAGTTCATCGAGAGGGAATCGGATGAAATGCTAAAAGAGCATGCGGACTGGGCTATTCAGAAGATAAAAGAGGTGAGTTGATATTTAGCTCAGTAGCTTGAAATAGAGCCACATAATGCTCAACAATAAAGGTTGATGTAGCAGGTAGATCCACAGGGAATATTGCCCGACTTCAATCAGACCTTCTTCGAGCTTCACGGGTTGCCTTTTGATCATAGGCTTTCCGTCTTTGTAGAGCCAGTTACCGATGGCAACGCCGATGAGGACATAGCCTAGCCAGGGGATGAGAGCGTAGTGGTCGTATGATGAGAAGTCGGGTGGGTAGACGCCAAAGATCAATCCCAGATAGCTGTCAGTCTGAATCTGGCCCAGGTGCTGATAGCTCGTAAAGAGTACGGCAGCAAAGCCTAAATTGAGCCATTTAAAGCGAAGTAGGGGAATGCTGATTAGGATGGATAGTCCCAGAAAATGCAGGATGCCGAACCAAACCATGTTTTCACGTGCAACGATGAAGGTGGTAAGCGTAATGATCAGCCCCAGTCCAATTAGCCGGATGCCCCGGTAGCTGTTTTTCTGGAGGGCGACTGCATGGTCTTCCTTTTGATGAATGAGGCTGCTTACCACACCAACCAGCATGATAAAAATGATCGCAGCCACGCGGCCTTCGTAATACCAGAAACCCGTATGGTAGCTGATTTGCTCAAAGCCAAAAAAGGTCCGTAAGTTGAAGATGAGATGAAAGAAAACCATCATGATGATGGCGATGCCGCGCAGGGCATCAAGCTCCCAAATGCGCTTACTCTTCTGCATTTTCAGGACTTGAGTTAACCAGTTCTAGGTTAGCAGTTGCGAAAACAACGCTGAATGGTTTGCAGTAGATGACAACAGATTCGTAGTCGGCAGGATCGTACTCGGCTGGGAAGATGTAGTTTTGATTACCCTTGTTACCTTTTAAGGAAGCTATTTCAACTCCTTTGGCTACCTGTTTTTTATCTGGGTCGGCGCTCTTTACCAAATAAACCCTTAAGTCAGGCCCATTGGTAACGCTGAAATCCTCAAATCTGAGAAGGTGACCTCCATCGACCTGCTTATAAATAGTGGCTGTTCCGCTACCTTGGTGAAAGTCGTCGGCCCCCAAAAACTGCCCGGTTTTGAATTGCTGAGGTTCGCTGCTTTCCTGGGGCATGACCTCTTCCATGACAACATCAGGCTCTTCTTTAAGTTTTTCGACGATTTCACGTTCCATTTCCATTTTTTGCTCCTCATCCATAGCGCTAAACTCATCATCTGTGATTGATAGCTCTACTGGGGCTGTATTGCTGGGAATAATGGGGAACTCCTCATTCACTTCATCGTCAAAAATAAGCGGTCTGATGGCCCACCAGCCAAGTCCGGCAAGAATAAGTACGCCGATCACGATGGCAATTTTTTTCATGATTTCAGGATTATTTTTATGAAGTAAGTATATCAATCTGGCTGTACTTTAGAAAGGTAGCTTGCACTACCGGGCTGGCTTCCATAAATGGTGTAAATATGGTATAATTCTAGGGAAAATTTCTCTTATGAATCACTCCCTTCCCATTGCCGGACTTCTGAATCAAACGCGCTACAACCTGATTTTTTGGCTGACAGCTGGTAGTTTGTTTGCTCTCAATTACTACCTTATGGCCCATCTGCCTGGTGAGCGAAATTTGATGTGTGTTATTGGTGGGGGATTGACCTTTCCGAACATTCTATTTGCGGGACTTATGAGCGCTATGGCCGGACTGGTGGTGGTAGGCTTTGTGGAAACCACTCTTGGCCGCCGAAAAGGCTCAGTGCGAGGTGGCTCCAGTTCACTTGCAGGCCTCATTGCCGGTGGACTTACAAGCTTTTGCACCCTTTGCAGCCTTCCTGTGATTTCGCTCTTTGGATTCAGCCTGGGGCTTGGTTTTTTCACTGATTATGCCTGGCACTTCAGAGCCATCAGTGTCTTACTCCTGGGAATGGGTATTTTTCTGGTTAACCGCGACCTGCAGCGAGAGTGTTTGCGCTGCGCTGCATAAAAAAATCCCCTTTGAAAGGGGATTTGGGTTTTTTTAATAAAGGACTAGGCTGCGTCTATCGGCTTGATATTTGGAATGGCTGATAAGGCCGCAAAGAGCTTTTTCCGACTGGTTCTTGCCCAGATGCGGGATCGGCCTCCTTCTAGAGGTGTGCAGGTAGCATTGTGAATCTGATGTCTGGTTCTTCGAAGTAGCGTAGGAACGAACTGGTGAATTCCTCCGGGTTCCAGGTCAACGGTGGCTTCCTCCTGATTCTCATCTAGATCCATTTCGTCAGTCGCTTCAGCTTTTTCATATTCACCAGAAATGGTTTTCTTCTTCTCGTTAGTTTCGGCTGATTCAAAACTTTCAGCGGTGCTCTTTAAAGCCATGATTAATGGAATTAGCGGGCGGGTAACTTATCGGTACTATAC
>CBDUQG010000037.1:0-10155 GCA_965369305.1 uncultured bacterium | reverse complement strand
AGTGAAGAAAAAAGGAGTCGATGGGTATACTTTTTTCGGACGACTCACTAGTCAAGATTTGCTTGCTCGTACTTAGCGCGTAGTTCCTGAAACTTTTCTTCACCAAGTTCGTTCCTTAGCTTTTCCTTCATGGCCTTGACCATGGGTGGTGCCTCATCTCCGCTCATGATCACCTTTTTCATCATTTCCATTGGGTTCAGGTCCTCCAATCTTTCTTCGCGTTTGGTGGGGTTTAACATTTCTTTGAGCGAAAGTCGCATGGCCACTTTTACCTTATCTGGAATATTGGGATTATTCGGAATTTCTTTTTCATAAAGCTCTTTAGCTTGCTCAGGGGTTTCAATGATGTACTTTCCAATTCTTACAGGCCTGTTGGCTACCACTTCAGCGGTGCCTTTTCGTATCATTCCATCGAGCTCCGCTGATCGTTTGTTTGGAAGTTTTGAAACGACGGCATAGGCACTCAGCTCAGGTGCCAGATTACCGGTGATTGGAACGAGATCGTGGTTTGTCAGATCCAAATTCATGGTTGGCAGCTTGGTATTTGGGTAAAATTTCAGCTGATAGTTGCGGCATTCAATCTTGTTTTCGATAAAATATTTGAAAGCATCTTCGATAATGTCCAAGTCTTCACCTGGCACACCTGTGATGTAATCGATAGTGAGCTCCATGTTCGCCCGTGTGCATTTTTCCCGAATGATTTTGGTGAGTTCTGGTGTGTTGAGTGGGCGAATGAATTTCTTGAGCACTTCTTTTTCAAAACTCTGCACGCCAAATACCACCGTATTTGAACCTGACTTACGCATGAGGTCATAGGCGCGGTCCGACAGTTTGGCAAGGGTGATGGGGTGATGATAGGCCGTCCAGTTTATATAGTCGCCCATACCTCGTCCGATGATCTCCTGGCAGAACTGCGTGATCCAATCCTCATCATAAAACATGATGTTGGAGTTGGTGAAGGTGTACATGAAAAAACCCGATTCCTTCGACAGGTGTTCCAGTTCATCGACTACGCGTTTGGGCGTGTACATGATGAGGCGACGCTCGTATTGAGGTACTGAACAGTAGCTACAATTAAAGGGGCAGCCTCGATTTACATCCAATCCCTGAGAACCAAAGATGATCTCCATGCTGTACTTTCCCAGATCTTCCGCCTCGATGACCGGTTTGAAGTACTCTTGGTAGAAGGTGTTGTACTTCAGGTCTAAAAATGGTGTTTCGGCATATTCCTCATTGTTTAGAGCGACTTTTTCACCGTCTTTTTGGTGTCCGTCATCGTAAGCCCAAAGCCCGTGAACATCGGTTAATTTTTCTTTCTGCAAAATTTCGTCGGTAATCTTTTCACCCAGCCCTTGAACGACTCCAATGCGTTCCAGCCCGTTTTCCATCATCAGCTCCAGCATTTTTTTTGGCTCGGAATTTGGCAGGGGTCCTCCGAAGAGGAGTTTTTTATCTTTGATCACTTCACGAGCTCTGTCTAAGGCACGTAAAATATGGTTCACATTCCAGGAATTGGTGTGAAAGCCAATGGTTCGATATTGCTGAGCATGATTTTTGAGCCAGTCACCTAAATCTTCCGGTCCACTGGTGCTACTCTTCCGGCCAGTCGTGTCGATAATAGAAATTGAATATCCTTTCTTATCCAAATAGCCTGCGATCCGATTAAGGCCGAGGTGATTTTCCGGCGCTGAATCCATCCCCAGTTCATTTTTGGAGAAGTCAGGATTGATCAAGAGGAGGTCAGTGGTGCCAGATTGTTTTGGAATGGGATTGAAATCCATTTTTTTCTTTTGCCACATCATAGCATAGAAAAAAATCAGAAAGGTAGTATACTCGGGATGCGTATCAAATTAATTAATTCAATATGGACTTCTTTCAATTCTCACTCTTTTCCGGTTTTACACCGATTATTATTTTCATTTTGATCATCAGTATTCGCCAGGTAAATGAATACCAGCGTGGTGTTAAGTTTACCCTTGGTCGATTTACAGGTGTCAAAAATCCTGGCTGGAGACTCGTTTTTCCAATCATTCAAAAGATGGTTCGCGTCGACCTTCGTACCAAAGTGGTTGACGTGCCTGATCAGGAGGCCATTACTAAAGACAATATTTCTGTTCGTATCAATGCGGTTATTTACTACAAGGTGAGTGATGCAGCCAAGTCTATTCTTGAGGTCGAGAATTTTTACTTCGCTGTTTCTCAGTTAGCTCAGACCACTATGCGTAATGCAGTGGGTGAGGTTGAACTAGATGAACTTCTTGAAAGTCGAGATGAAATTGCTGCTAAGATCCAGACTATTGTCGATAAGGCTAGTGATCCATGGGGGATCAAGGTTGAATCCGTTGAACTCAAAGACATTGGTCTTCCAGATAACATGAAGCGAACCATGGCCAAGGCGGCTGAAGCAGAACGTGAAAAAAGAGCGGTGATCATCAAGGCTGAAGGTGAAGTAGAAGCTTCCACCAACCTAACCAAGGCGGCTACTATGCTTGCTGAGGCACCTGGAGCTCTGCACCTTCGAACGCTCCAATCGATTAATGACCTCTCTTCTGATCAGTCCAATACCACTATCTGGATGATTCCAAATGATGGTTTCAAGGTTATAAGTAAAATGGCTGAGATGGGAAAAAAATAGTATGAATCAAAAATGGCAGGCTGACCGATATACCGGTTGGCCTGTTTTTTTATGCGCTTTTTTCGTGGGCTAAGTGCTTTTCGTCAATCCATGGCAGTACGATTAGGGCGATTAGTGAAGTAATTGCTCCTAGTAACACTGTGATCTGAAGCCCGTTGAGGCCGAGCATCCCCGTCTGAACATTTTCGTAGATGATGCCACCCGTTACTGATCCAAACACCAAACCAAAGTTCATAATGGAAGCGAAGACGGCAAAATTCGTTCCTTCCAGGTTCTTTGGTGTGTTCAGTGCCACATACTTAAGTAGTGCCAGGAAGGACATCATATAAAGAATGCCTAAGAAGAAGTCGAGGAAGAAGTTCAAATAAACAATGCCCTCGTAGGTCATGAGCTGGGTCCAGAACTGCTTGCCCCAACCGACCAGGTAAACCGGTGTGGCGATGACGGAGGCAACATACTTAATTAGGCCACTACCTCCTAGGTTGTTGGCCAATTCTAATTTAGTTAATCCGAGCTGTGAGAGCCCTAAAACAGAACTGGCTACAATGGTCCACAGCAGGACTTTCTTTAAATTGAACTTATCCAGATACTTGGCAAAAATGATGGCCCCAATGAGCCAGCCCGTGTATTGGACTACGCCAAAGTATTGATAGGTTTCCTGATCAATACCTACCTGATTCAGAAAGTAATCCTGCCATGGGGCTCCAAAACTTGGGGTGAATCGCCATAAGAATGTAAAAACAGCTGCCACGAAAATGCTTTTTCCAATTACTTTTAGGTCCATCAAGTGCCTGAAGTAGAAGGCAAACCAGATAAACCAAACTAGAATGGTGTAAAGCGAAGCGGCTGCCATACTTTGTCCTTCTTTTGGGTAAAGCAGGAAGATGGTGGCAGCAAAAGCCAGAAAAGCACCTCCTATATAGATAGGGCTGATGGCTTGGTGTACTTTGATTTCCTTCCGGTCACTGATCTTCTTTTCTTTGATCAAAAAAGACATGCCAAAGGTGAGCAGGGGGATCATGGCGGTTATGAAGAACATGCCCCGGATGCTCACAATTTCGCGCCCAAGCAGAATCCCTGAAAGGAAGGTGGTCACAATAGCCCCGATTGTCAGTGATCCCCAACAAATGGACTGGTAGCGACCGGCTGTCTTCTTGTCTGATTGCTGAACAACGAGGCCGTCACAAATTACATCGGTGAATCCAAGTCCGATGTTGGCGATCATGAGGGGAATGGCAAAACTAATGAAAGAATCAGCGAATTGCCAAATGTAGAGCCAGCTGAAAACCGTGATCAGAGGCATTATATGAAGGTAGGGTCTTCGGCGATATCCTCTAATGGGTACCATGTCGGTCAAGAATCCGTAAATAGGCTTAATACTCCACGAAATTGTGGGTAAGGCAGCAAGTAGACCTAATTCTACAAAGCTTAGTCCTAGCTCGTTTCGGGTGAACAAAAACTGCGCCAGAGCTCCAATGCCAACAGATGCCTGCACGAAGTAAACCGTCGCAAAGAAGAGCTCGTTCTTGGTAAAAGGGAAGGCGCTCGCTTTCGCGAAAGGATTTTTAAGTCGCATTAGAAGCAATTATTTGCTTCATCTTATCATAAGGGTTCACTTCCGAAGCTTCGGAAAAACTTTTGTCTGGCATCAGCTACAATCCCTATACCAGATAAGACCTGAACTAATTTTTTCGGATCATCGAGATGTTTAGTAAGAGCAGCCTCCAGCTCTGGGTGGTGTTTTAGTCCATCATGGGCGATGTGGTGATCCAGATAGAGCCTTGCCTGTCTCTTTTGCCTTCTTGTTTTTTGATCATCATCCGGATGCATGACGAATTTGTCCGGAAAACTTAAATCCCGTCCAGTTTTTAGCCATTTGAATTCATGTGGGATGCTGTATTCCTGAATTAAAATGCCTCCGGCTAACTCAAGTCCACTGCCTCTGAGCGTTAGGCGATGCATTTGACTGCTGTATTCTAAAGTTCCCTCACTAGGTTCTGCTTCACTCAGTTCTTTATTACTTATTCCCAAGGCTTCATAGAAGTCCTGGCGCCATTTTTGATGTGAGCCTGTGGGCAATTGATTTCCCTCTGAGTCTACCCCTTTTTCATCTCGCCAGTTGTCCGTGAGTACTTCACTTAGTTCCTCGTCGCCCATTTTTTGGGCTTTGGTGAGGGCTTTGGCCAGCATAGGTTCAAAGCTCAGTGCAGCTATATATCGTTGTCTGGCGAATTCTTGCCATTCTTCCGGGCTAAGTCTTCCTGTGCGGATTTTGTGTAAAATAGGGGCGTCGATGATTTTAATGGTTCGATCTTCCAGATTTTTGCGAACTTTATCGAGCCCGTTAAGTTTATTCATTAAGGTAGCTTTAGAGCGCTTAATTTAACACTTTTAACTAATTTGTGTCAAAAAGCCTCTTCGCGGGATCAAACGAAGAGGTTTTTGTTGATTAGGCGATGGTGAAAAGTCTAGCTACACCCACTGGTTTCACCACAGTCCAGACATTTGTAGCAGCTTCCGTTGCGGATCATGCAAGAGCCGCAGTTGTGACACATCGGGGCGTCGTCGTTCTGGAAGCCTGTTGGCATGGTGTGGGCTTCAGTCGTGGTTCCTACAGCTACAGCCTTTTTAGCTGGCTTTACCTTGCTTTTTTCGAGCACTTCGATGAGCTTTCCTTCGTAGGCAGCTTCTGTCTTAGGCTTGATTTCGGTCACGGTAACGTTTGAGCGCTTTGCCATAGTACCCCCCTCTGAGTAAGCCCGTTCAATCAGGTCACCATTGTGGTATTTCTTAGCCTCGTCCTTTGGAAGGAACTTGATGGCGAGCCAGCGACCGATGTAGTCCATCAGAGATTTAGCGATTGGGATTTCCTTGTTGGCAGTCATACCAGCTGGCTCAAAGCGAGCGTGGGTGAACTTAGAGACAAGTACTTCTAGTGGTACTCCGTATTGGAGGTTTAGAGAAACAGAAAGGGCAAGGCTGTCCATGATTCCGGAAAGTGTAGAACCTTCCTTGCTCATCTTGATGAAGAATTCACCAGGTGTTCCATCTTCGTAGAGGCCAACAGTGAAGTAACCTTCATGGCCAGCAATAGAGAACTTGTGAGTGATAGACTGACGTTCAGCTGGGAGGCGACGACGTAATGGTTTCTTGGTGATTTCTACTTCAGACATCTCAACCTTATCTTTCTTTTTAGCTTTGTTGGAAGTATTGAGTGGCTGAGAAAGCTTACATCCATCACGATAAATGGCGTTAGCTTTGAGGGCGAGCTTCCAGCTAACCTGGTAGGCATCCATGACTTCTTCAACGGTTGCCTCGTTTGGCATGTTGATGGTTTTAGAAATAGAACCAGAGATGAATGGCTGAACGGCACCGAGCATCTTGATGTGGCCCATGTGGTGGATATATCTCTTTCCTTTGTTTCCACATTTGTTGGCACAATCAAAGACGGGTAGGTGCTCCTCCTTAATATGAGGTGCTCCTTCGATGGTCATGCTTCCACAGACGTATTCGTTGGCCGCGTCAATTTCTTCTGCTGTGAAGCCGACTTCTTGTAGGAAGTTGAAAGCCGGGTCGTCATAAGTTTCCTTGCTGATTCCCATGCTCTCAAGTGCTTCTTCACCTAGGCTGTACTTGTTGAAGGCCATTCCAATAGAGAAGAGATTTCCAAGCGTCTTTTCGATTTCGATGAGCTTGCCTTCAGCAACACCCTTTTCTTTAAGGGTCTTCCAATTTACAAATGGTGCTTCGACTAGCGAGCCGTGACCAGTGATGTAATGAATGATGTCCTTCACTTGGTTTTCTTTGTAGCCAAGGTAACCAAGAGCAACCGGTACAGACTGGTTGATGATCTTCATGTAACCTCCACCAGCGAGTTTCTTGAACTTCACAAGTGCGAAGTCAGGTTCGATACCAGTGGTGTCACAGTCCATCACAAGTCCGATGGTACCGGTAGGCGCGATCACGGATACCTGGGCATTGCGATAACCGAATTGCTCGCCCTTTGCGAGAGCTTCATCCCAAGCCTTTTTGGCGTGGTTAGCAAGGTACTCGGGACAGTCGTCAGCTTTAAGTCCTACAGGGGCGATTTCGAGTTTTTCGTATTCACTGTCTGCGGTGTCGTAAGCCGCACGGCGGTGGTTACGCATCACACGAAGCATGTCTTCCTTGTTGTGATCGTAGCGTGGGAACGGTCCGTAGGCTTCAGCCATTTCAGCAGAAGTTTCGTATGAACGACCAGTCAGTACAGCGGTTAAAGCAGCGGCGATGGCACGTCCTTCGTCTGAATCGTAAGGAATACCCATGAGCATCAGAACGGTTCCGATGTTGGCGTAACCAAGACCAAGTGTTCGGTACTGGTATGAGCGCTCAGCGATTTCCTTAGATGGGAACTGAGCCATGAGCACACTGATTTCGAGGGTTATGGTCCAGAGGCGGATGGCATGGATCATGGCTTTCATGTCGAACTCACTCTTTTCAACACTGAAGAATTTGAGAAGATTGAGAGAGGCTAGGTTACAAGCGGTGTCATCCAGGAACATGTACTCAGAGCATGGGTTGGATGCGTTGATGCGACCATCTTTAGGGCAAGTGTGCCATTCGTTGATGGTAGTATCGAATTGAAGTCCTGGATCAGCGCAGGCCCAAGCAGCAAAACCAATCTTTTCCCAGACTTTTCTGGCTTTGAGGGTCTTGTATGGTGAGCCGTCCATTCTTTTGATGAGCTCAAAATCACTGTCTGATTCGACGGCGCGCATGAATTTGTTTGAGATTCGAACTGAGTTGTTGGAATTCTGACCAGAAACGGTGGCGTAAGCTTCTCCGTTGAAGTCGCTGGAGTAACCAGCAGCAATCAGAGCGGCAACTTTCTTTTCTTCTTCTACTTTCCAATCGATGAATTCTTCGATTTCAGGATGATCGATGTCGAGACAGACCATCTTGGCAGCGCGACGGGTGGTTCCACCAGATTTGATGGCACCAGCGGCGCGGTCTCCTATTTTAAGGAAAGACATGAGTCCAGAAGAGTGACCTCCTCCAGAAAGCTTTTCACCGGCTCCGCGAATGGCAGAGAAGTTGGTCCCTGTTCCAGAACCATACTTAAATAGGCGGGCTTCACGGGTCCAAAGATCCATGATTCCTCCTTCGTTCACGAGGTCGTCTTTAATAGACTGAATGAAACAAGCGTGTGGCTGCGGATGCGTGTAGGCATCTTCAGAAAGCTTTACTTCGCCGGTGGCCGGTTCTACATAGTAGTGGCCCTGCGCTTCTGAGTTGATTCCGTAAGCAGAGTTCAGCCCGGTGTTGAACCACTGAGGAGAGTTCGGAGCAGCCATCTGATTGATCATCATGTGAGCCATCTCTGCTTCGTAGGCGTCCGCATCTTCTTTGGTGGCAAAGTAGCCATGGTTTTCTCCCCAGGTTCGCCAGCAGTTAGTCATACGTCCGATGACCTGTTCGGCTGATTTTTCACTCCCTTTAATAACATTGCCCTTACTGTCTTTCATCACCTTTCCGTTCTCATCATACTGAGGGACACCCGCTTTTCGGGCGTATTTAGAGGCAATAATGTCACTCGCATTCTGAGACCAGCTTTTGGGGGTCTTAAAATCCTTCATTTCAAATACCACAGATCCATCCTGCTTGGTGATTCGGGTGGTGCGGCTAACATAGTCAATATCCTTAAGAGGATTGCGATCTTTGGTGGTGAAATATCGCTCAACTTTAAGGCCTTTCTTGGTGATAATTTCCTTTTTCATTTTCTAAAGGCGGGTTAATAAATAATCGTCCAGGCAGACAACTTTATATAGGGAGGTCATCAAAGAGGGGTCGCTTTGGAAGGCGGGGCCTAAAAAAAGGGCCCGGTCCCTTAATACTCTACTTTTTAATTGTGGAATATCTTTTATTTTTGATGCTGAACTCAGATTAGAAAAAGGCCCCTGAGGAGTCAATCAAAAGTTATTGACGGACTACCATATCTTGTATAAATATTATTTTGTAGACACTATATATAGTATTTCGTATGATTTTAATAATTACTGGAAATGGCAAGGGAAAGACCACGAGCGCACTTGGTACAGCGTTAAGGGCTTCGGGCTGGGAAAATAAGGTAGCCATTGCCTTCTTTGACAAGGGGGGAAGCCATTACGGCGAGCAAAATATTCTGGAATTTTTGCAAGAAAAAATCCATATATTGCGATTTGGTTTAAAGCGTTTTGACGAAGAAAAGAAAACCTTTCGTTTTGACAATACTCCAGGTGATATTGAGGAGGCTGAACGTGGTGTAGATGAGGTAATCAAGCTATTTGATGACGATTATTTCCTCATGGTTTGTGATGAGATCATCAACTGCCTCAATCTCGAACTTCTTAAGCAAGAATCCCTGGAGCGCATGCTTGATGCTTGTCCACCTGAAACTCACCTCATTCTGACTGGCCGTAATGTGCCGGACTGGCTCAAGGAACGTGCTGATTTAGTATCTGAAGTCCAGGAAGTGAAGCACTACTTTAAAAAAGGTCAGCAGGCTATAAAGGGTTTAGATTATTAGGGATTTTTGATAAAATACCTAGGTCTAAACTAAACTATTTATGAAGCTCAAGCCCACCAAATACATCTGGATGGATGGTAAGTTTGTGGCGTGGAAGAACGCCACCATTCACCTTATTACTCATACCTTTCACTATGGTGCAGGTGCTTTTGAGGGGGTGCGTTTTTATGACACACCCAACGGTACGGCGGTTTTCCGCTTGAAGGACCATACCAAACGTCTTTTCTATTCTGCGAAGGCGATTGGAGTGAAGATGCCCTACTCTCAGAAAGCGATTAATGAGGCTATTTTAACCCTTCTTAAAAAGAACAAGGTGAAGGGCGGCTATATTCGTCCTATTGTTTGGTATGGAGCAGGGCATATGGGTGTGAACCCCATTAATGCGCCAGTTAACGTGGCGATTGCTTCTTGGCCTTGGGGTGCTTATTTGGCACACGAAAGTATCAAGATGATGACTTCGTCATTTATTCGTATTCACCCAAAGAGCACCGTTAGCGATGCCAAGATCAATGGGCATTATGCTAACTCTATTCAGGCCATTCTCGAAGTTAAAAAGAAGGGCTACGACGAAGCACTCTTCCTTGATTACAAAGGAAACGTGGCTGAGGGTGCGGCGGAAAACGTGTTTATGGTGAAAAAGAACGTTTTGATCACACCACCAAAAGGTTCTATCCTTCCCGGAATCACCCGTGAATCCATTATGACCGTGGCGAAAGGGTTGGGCTACAAAGTTCAGGAAAAAACCATTAAACTGAAGGACCTCTATGCGGCTGATGAAGTGTTCCTGACCGGCACCGCTGCCGAGGTAACACCTGTGCGTCTGATCGACAAAAAGAAAATTGGGTCCGGTAAGCCTGGACCTGTCACCAAGGCACTTAATGTAGCCTTTATGGACATTGTGCAGGGTAAGAATCCCAAATACAAAAAGTGGCTTACTTACGTTTAATTACAAGTTACTAATTACGAAAGACTAGTA
>CBDUQG010000036.1:0-10326 GCA_965369305.1 uncultured bacterium | reverse complement strand
AAATAAAGCCGAACTACAAAACTGGCATTCTCGAGATCGTTGATTTCAGTATCCGGAGATAGTTTATAATCGATGTTTGAATTCACAACCCGAGTGACATATTTGGACTTATATAGTTCATCTAGTGCTTTGAATAAAAGCTTTTCTTTATTCCTGGCATTTAGCTTTATTTCATAGTCTGCGTATCTGTTAGCCAATATTTGACTCTCTTCATTCCTGATTGTTATTTGTGCCTCAGGATCAATTAACCCGAAAAGATTTTCGAGCAGGCTGATGAACGGAACAATTTCCTCGTATGGGGCAAAGGTTCTTTTGCCATTTTCTTCGTCCAGAGGTTCCACTTCTTCCGTCACGGTTTTCTGGATGTTTTTTAGTTCAGCCTGAACTTTTTCAATTTCTATATCCATTTCACTGGACCTGTTTCTGTAGGAGACGCTTATGATAATCAGGGAAATATTGATAGCGATAAATAGAAAGGTAAGCAGCATCATCACCCTGACAGGTTTGTTTTGCATGATCGCGCCGGTGGTTCTTTTTAATTTCTCCTTACTCATTTTCTTCAGGTTGGTTTAAGCTTTCGAACACTTCTATAATCTTATTGTTGTTTACTACAAGATCAATTTTTACTAATCGTTTTCCTTTCCCTACCAAATTGGAAAGAGGGGATATGACTTCTTCAAATAGCTCATTGCTTTCTAATTCCTCAACAAATGCTTCAGTGCTTGGCCTGTCTTTAATTTCGGCAGTAATCATGATTTCAGATATTTCGCTATCAGCGTCACTGCGATAGTTCACACTTTTGAGTACGATATCTTCCCGATTGTATAAGTCCAGTGACTTCAGAACGATGCTGACCGGCACAGACTGATCCAAAACTGCCAGGATTTGTTGCTGAACCTGGGCCCTTTCCTGTTTCATTTTTGCAACGCCGCGTAGATATGGATTGAGTGACTGCTCGCTCAATATGACGACCTCCTGTGTTTTGACCTGATAATCGATAAAATTCCCCGTTGCCTGTATTCCTAATTGAATGACAGGTATGGCTAATATAAGAATGGCTGCAAGCAGATACTTTTTGAGTTTGGGTATAAATAGGTCTGTATTGAGCTCCTCTTTCTTTGCCTCAGGCAGGAGGTTGAATTCCTTTTTCTGATTTCCGGTGATCTGGTTTATTCCTAGGCCTATGGCTTCCAGCAGGTGGTTTTCTGCTTCAAAGGCTACCTCAGTGTAAGCAACCTGCTTCTCGATTTGTACATCCGGGAAGCGTTTTTCTAAGCGTTCTTTCACCGTTGGAATGCTGGAAAGTGGTCCAGTGAGATAAATTTTTGATATTTTTACGTCACCTTCAACGCTCGTTACTTTCAGCAAGTTGTCAATTTCCTGCTCAAGTCTTTCGAGCTGACTTGCGAAAACTTCAGCAAGCTTTGTTTGAGTTTCACCTGATGATTCTCCACTTCTCATTTTAACGAGTTCCTCTTCCAGTGCTTCATGTGATGTCAGATTCAGGGCGGTGCTCACTTGCTGAATGGTACTGGCTTTATCTCTCCTTGAGATGATTTTATGGCTTACTCCGTTTTTGAAATTAATACTAAGCAGATCTCGTTTCAGATCCATATTGACCAGCAGGAAGTCACCTTCATTCTGGTTTATTTCGCTGTCAAAACTCTCAATGAGGGCATCAATATCGATGCCTGCTTTAATGACCCTGATGCCCACTTCTTTTAGGCTCGTAATGATGGCATTGACTATGCTGCTTTGGGTGGCAACGAATCTGATCCTCAGGGTTTTGTCTTCATTTTTCTTGATCACCTTGTAGTCGAAGGCGGCCTTTTCAAGTTCAATGGGAATGAAATCTTTGGCCCTTTCTTTAATGAAATCAAGGTCATCACTTCTGTCTGAGGGGATGATGATCTGATGACTAAAGGTGCGTTCTTCAGGTAATGCAATAAACACTTCGTCTGCCTTAATTACACCGTTCATGGCGTTTTTAAAGAGTGACTGAATGGCTTCTTTGAATTTATCGCTATCGACGACTGCTGCTCCGTCACCCACAATACCCTCTTCGATAACAACCTTTGAATAATTGCTGACATCAGGTTTCCCTTTTTTGTTCGTTACTTCAACCGCCACAATTTCGTGACTTTTGATGAGAAGGCCTACATATTTTTTAAGTTTGTTTCTAAACATTTAGCTTGTTATCTCTTCGATTGAAATAATGTTTATGTTGTTTGTATATTCGAGTGATCCATCTGTGTAATTCACATCATATTTTTTGATTTTCAGATCATAGTCGAAACTTCTGCTGAAATTTTGAGCGGTACCTGTAACCGTTAGGTCTACTAGTGTTTCAGTTAACCCAGGTTGTACTTGCTGAGGTGTTTGCCAGGAGATATTTGTTGTGCATCCGTCTTCTGTGGTGATTGAGTAATTCAAATTTTGATTGAATTGATCTTCCAGCTTTATTCTCATTAGCGTGTCTTCCAGGCAGATTCCGGCATTGATTCTAGCATCCTCATAGTAAATGCTGGATAGGGACAGGGATGCATTTTCGACACCGTCTTTGAGAATGGTGATAGCGAGTACCATGCTGATTGTTGCAATGATCAGCAAGCTGATGATGGCAATAAAACCTTTGTTTTCGGGTTTTTTATTTAACATTGATTACCACTTTAGATGAGCTGTCAGATAGTCGATGAGCATGAAAGATGGGGCGCTTTCAGATCCCTCCGGCGGAACGCCGTCCCAGTGGAATTCCACTCTGGTCAGTACTTTCTGGTCGCTTCCTGAGCTTACAAATTCAAGCAGATCGGCTCCATCGTAAAGTACTTCAAAGGTTTGCTGGTCGCTGGTTGCGCCATCTAGTCCAAGTTCTCCAATAACCACCCACTCCTCATCTTCATAGTTGTATAGTTCTACATTTTGAGTATCAACAAGTGTTCCATTTATAGGGCAGCTACTTTCCAGTGTGTCGCAGAAGAATTGAGTCAGGCTTTGATAGGCAAACTCACCAGCTATTGTGATACTCTCAAGGTTATCAAGTTGCAGTTGTGTCAAAATGAGCTTGAAGGTTTTTTCCCAATATAGTTCCTCTTCACCTTCTTGTGTCCCCCCGATGAAGGCTGGATTTTCACCATCATCATCCTCAAAGGTGAACCAGTGTGAGCACCATTCCGGGAAGGCATCGTCCCAACGGTAACATCGGTCTGTGTAAACGTGAGTGGTAATGATCCCGGAACCGGCATCGCCGCATTCAGTGGCACAACCTCCTTCACAGTATGAGGTATAACGTCCGGCAGTGTAATCAGAGCTGGTATCAACAGGATTGTATATGTCGGCTCCTGGGCCAAAGTCGAATTCAATCGAATTTAGCTCTTCCGTACAGTTGGTTGAACTAACCAAGATGGCATAAGAATTCAGTGAATGCTCATTGAGCTCCACCGAGAATCCGTTGTCGTCCAGAACATACGGCTCAGCTTCGGTAATAGTGAAGTCTGCTGTGAGAGAATCTGTCACTGTGGTGACATCAATTGAGTCGGTTCCGTTGAGAACGTCAATTACAAAAATGTCTGTCTTCTGACTTTCAGGCTGTGAACACAATGGGAAATCTGCGTTGTGATAATTGATTCGATTTGTCCAATCTTCACCTTCACCTGCGTCTGAAATGAATGTGAGCTGATATTCAGTGTATTCATTGTTGTCCAGTCCGAGCCACGGAATGAACTCTGCAAGAGAGTCTGCTAGCTGAATCAAGAACTTGTTGAAGAAATTGATTGTCGTCATGTCATCCACGGCATCACGAATCTCATCAGTCAGCTTTACGTTTGCAATGAACACCTGTCTAAAGTGACTGTTGGTCAGTAGTGGATGTTCATCAATTAGCGCCTGCAATACAGTTGGTGGAAGAGGGGATGAGCTCAGCATGATCTGCTTGAGAGTTGAGCTTGGTAGTGGTGGCTCCTGATAGATCAGATCAAGTAATTGCTGGTCCGGGCTACAGTTGAAGGCTCCTCCACCTCCACCTCCACCTTCGCCACCATCAACGAAGGCTGAAGCATCGCAGCTATCACCAATTCCATCAGAGTCATAGTCTTCCTGGAAGGGGTTGTAAGCTAAGACACAGTTATCCAGTTCGTTACAAATTCCATCTTCATCACCATCACCACAACATTCTGCATGGCGTGGGAACTTATCTATGAAGTCCGGACAACCATCTCCATCAAAGTCACCCCGTTCTAAATTCGCTGACAGTGTGTGGTCTTGTTCAATGCTCGTGATTTCCTGACCGGCACTTTTCATCCTTACATTTATACCCAGAGCGATTTCTGGATCATCGACCTCATCTTCGATTTTTTCGAAGAAGAGTTGATCAAATCGGTTTTCTGTTGAAGTGAGATTGGCTGTCACGCCACCTTCAGTGATCTCAACAGCTTTTGTCGCTGAATTTAGTTCAATGATGACATTACTATCATCCTGCATGATTAAAGAAAGCCTTCCAAATTCGTCGTTCAATCTGGAATCCAGAATATCAACGCGCTTGGCATCTACAATCAGATCGTAAATCCTTTCAGCGGTGAACTGGCTATCACTACTAACTTGTCGTTCTACAGTATATTGCCTGCTGGTGTTCAGTGAGTTCACTGCTACCGAAAGCAGGATAGGTGTCAGAACGAGAAAAATCGCTATATATAGGAGTAGCTCCACAAAGGTGGTTCCTTTAGCGACATTTCTTCGTCGAAGTCTTTTAAGTTTTGAGTTTATATTTTTCATCTTAATTGTAAGTGATGTTTGATTGCCAGTTAGTGATGTAAATAGTTTTGCTAATGAGGTCGCTAGGAATATAGTCCGGCGCCCACAGAATGCTTATATCAATTCTTTTGGTATTCGGATCTTCGTAAGAAGTTCCTACATCGCCGTCAAAGAAAACGTGATCTGTTCCCTGATGCCTTAGTGCGTTTGAAACCGTGATGTACCTCTCGAATGCATCCTTGTCAGGTAGGTCACTTTTTACCAGCCAAGAATTAGTTCCAGGATTTCTGATCAGATAGAATGAGCCATTTTCGAGGAGTCCAAATCCCTGATTTCTTATGAATCTAAGGATGTCAGACGTTTCGCCGAGGCCCAGAGCGGCCGAGTGCTGTATGTATGACTGTCCTGAAATTTTTCTGGCGTCCAGATAGATGCCCAGGGCACTAGGGACCAGGATTGCGAACAAGATTGTCACAATGATCAGCTCTACCAAGCTGGATCCTTTTGGGGTTGGCCGTTGATTGATCAGTTTATTCAATGGCACCTTGGGCGTTTATGGTAAATGAATAAGTAAAGTCTCCGTCTCCAATTGAAAATGAACCAGTGTTCTGTGTTTTGGCTGTGAGTGCCTGAAAGAGAACTTCATTGGTTGTGCCTGGGGCAGGTTGGAGACTCAGATCGGTTATCTCTAATTGTTCAAGAGTTACGGTTACATTCCCACTTTGACCAGGTGTGTAACTGCTCTTGAAACTCGTCAATTCGTCGTTAGCCGTATCAATGTGAATGCCGTAACTGGATCCATCCGGGTTCTTCAGTGCTTTGAAACGGGTATTTTTGATCAAACTTTGCACATGACTTACATCATTGTTGATTAATGAGAAACTGTAATATTGAAAGTAAGCACCGAGTCCGATACTGGCCAACAGAAAGAACAGAGCAAGGGTGACCATTATTTCCACGAAGGTATACCCCTTCGTACTACCGCCTTTGATTTGTAGTATTTTTTTCATTCTTTATTGTCCGATATCGGAAATGAGTTGGTAAATCGGTCCAATGACCGTCACCACCAAACCAGCAACCATGAGCCCCAAGAGGACCATGATCACAGGTTCAATGATGCTACTGATGTTTTTAACGTCTCCATCAACCAGTCCTTTATAGTATTTCTTCATGTAAGTAATCACATGTGGAAGTTTCCCCGTTCGTTCCCCAACCTTGATCAGTTTCACAAACATTGGAGGGAATTCGGTTTCCTCCCGGAAACTCGTTGATAGGGAAGAGCCACTTTTGATTTTGTTTACCATGTAGTTAATCTCTTCCTGATAGACTGTGTTTTTGAGTACACTTCGAGTGATTTCCAGACATCTTGGAATGGTTAACCCACTTTCGAACAGGGTTCCAAAATGCTGGCTTACTTGAGCTGTGTTGTAGTTCCTTACTATGCGACCAGCCAGAGGAATCCTTATATAGAATAAATCTCGGAATCTCAGTATGCCCCTATTTTTCAGTGCTAGCTTAGCCAGAATATAAAGTCCGGCTGCCCCACCAATGAGCAATAGTATTCTATTCTGAATGAAGTCAGTTAGGGCAATCACAACTCTGGTAGCTGTTGGAATATCTGCATTTAGACCTTCAAAAACAGTAATAATTCTCGGCATCACAAAATAAAAGAGGATGATAAGAAAAATCACCATCACCCCCAAAATGATTTTGGGATAAACCAGTGCACCGTGAACCTTTTTTCTAAATTCTTCACTTTCTTCCAAATGATCAGCCAAGTCTGTCATGGTTTGTGGTAGTGTCCCAGACTGTTCTCCCACCTGAATGATGTTGGTGTAGATTTCAGGGAATACTTTAGGGAATTTCTTCATTGATTTTGAGAGGGATTCACCATTGTTCAAATTTTCAATTATCTTTCCAAGCTTCGCCGCAAAAGCCTTGTTTTTAGACTGATCCCTCAAGAAGTTAATGGCTTCAAAGATGGTTACACCTGAGCCAAGCATCACAGTCATATGCCTTGTAAACTCAACGACCTCTTTATTCTGAACAGTTCCTATTTCACTCAGCTTCTTAAGCAAGCTTGCCTTTTTACTTTCCTTTTTCGGGCTTACTTCTTCCACTGACTCTTTTTGAGCCGTTGAGTCACTGAGATCCTTTAATTTCAGAGTTGCTTCTTCAGCCATGTGGTAATTAAGTTTTGATAACGCGAATTATTTCCTCGAGAGATGTTGTTCCGGAAAGTGCTTTTCTGATCCCGTCCTCCAGCATGGTCTTCATGCCTGTTTTTACGGCTATTGCTTCAATGTCCTGAGCACTTTTTCCTTCAATAATTGCTTTCTTGAGTTCGGGGTTCAGCTCCAGAACTTCGTAAATTCCTACTCGGCCTTTGTAACCAGTGAAGCCACAAGCTTTACAGCCAGTGGCCCGATAGAAGACAAATTCATCCTTAGAATCAATACTGGTTTCGTTGCCCATGAATTCGTTAACGACTTTCTGAACCATTTCACCCACATTTTTTTCCTGGTAAATCATGTTGAGTGTTTCTTCATTCATTACCCGGCTCTCAAGACATCTGTTGCACAACTTACGAACAAGCCTTTGGGCGATCAGACAATTTAAGGCCGCAGTAAGCAGGAATGGCTCAATGCCCATTTCGACAAGTCTGGGTATACCAATGGCCGCGCTGTTGGCATGCAGTGTTGAAAACACCATGTGACCTGTCATCGCAGATTCAATAGCGATTTGGGCAGTGTCTTTATCACGGATTTCCCCGACAAGAATGTTGTCAGGGTCCTGTCTTAGCAGGGCCCTCAATCCATTTGCGAAGGTAAGATCGGTTGCATGGTTCACCTGTACCTGATTGATTCCTTCGATACCGTATTCGATTGGATCTTCAATCGTTGAAATATTGATTTCTTTGGAATTCAGCAGCTTGATCACACTGTAAAGTGTTGTTGTTTTACCCGAACCGGTTGGCCCGGTCACGAGCAACATACCGTATGGTTTGGAAGAATTATTGATGACTTTTTTGTAATCTTCGTCACTCAAGCCTGATTTTTGTAGGCTGACTGATTCCTGTATATCTACCAGAAGACGCATCACTATTTTTTCACCGAAGTTGGTTGGCAGGATGGATACGCGAAAGGCGATTGGATCACCATCTAAAGTCATTGCAATTCTTCCATCCTGGGCTGCACGCGTTTCATCAATTCTCAGTCCTGCCAGAATTTTACATCTGGTTACAAGAGCCTCATGAATGACTTTCGGGAAGGCTACTACCTGATGCAGCACGCCGTCTATCCGATATCGAACAACGGTATAGTTTCTACTGGCTTCAATATGAATATCTGAGGCATGTTGCCTATAGGCGTGTACCAGAATGGTCTCAAAAATTTTGATGATTGGCACTTCCTCTTCGAGGGCTTCTCCTTTTTTTAGTTCGACATCTTTTCCTCCATCAGTTTGGCGGAGGCTACTAGGTAGAAGTGAAAGGAATACGTGTTTCAACTCTTGGTTATACTTCCCAATGATGTTTTTAATTCCCTGTTTAGTAGTGTAAAAAACATCTGCCTCTCTGCCAGTCTTCTTTTTGATATCGTTGATCATTTCAAGATCAAGCGGGTTTGAACTGGCAATCTGAATTCGTCCGCTTTTGTCATCAATTTCAAAAGTGACAACCCCCTGCTTCAGGGCGATATTTTCAGGAATTAGTTCGAGCACTTCACTGTTGATGTCAACATTAGACAAATTTATGTATGGAAAGCCTATTGCCTTAGCGACAACTTTTCCAAACTCATCTTCAGGAAGAATATGCTTTTCGCTGACCAGTTCGTACAGGGATATATTGCGAGACGATGCTTCTTCAAGCAGCTTTGCTATTTCATCTGCACCTATCGAAGCGCCTTTCAGAGCTTCAGCCAATTTTTGATTATCAATGTTCATTATTTGCTTTCTACTTTTGGTGTTTCAGGTTCTTTCTGAACGAGTGTCTCCTGATCTTTTTGTACAATTCTTTGTCCGCAGTTGTTACAGAAATGCGAATCAGGAGGAACGATCACGTTGCACTTCGGGCATTGGGTTAGCTTCTGGCTACTTTTTGACTTTGCATCCAGACCATCCTTGATTTGCTCACTGAGCTTAGAGATGACCACATCAATGCCTTCCTCATTTTTCTGATTACGGATCGCGTCCATAACCTGACTCAAGTTCATCAATTCTTTAAGAAAGATGTTATTCGCACCAGATTTTGCCATTAGCTTCAGGTCTTCTTCTTTCTTTAGTCTCGTGTAAATAAAAATGGGAATATTCGGATGGCTCTTTTTTATAACGCTAATTAAGCTGTATCCACTGACAATAGGAAGAACAATTTCAAGAACAACAAACTTAATTTCCTGTTTGCTGATTTCTTCGAGAGCTTCTTTAGCATTTTTTGCATGAATATAATTCAATTCTGCGCCAGCTTGTTCTTTTAGTGTTTGAACTGCAGCATACGTCTGATCATCACTATCTACGAAAAGAACATTGATTCCGGTGTTTTGCTCGTTTGTTTCGGGCATTTTTATTTTTGGTAATCTTCAAATACATCCATCAAATTCCGATTGGAGGCAAAGGCAAGAGCATGCTCTTTGCTTATTTTTTTCTCTTTAACTAAATCCATTAAGCATTGCTCAAGCCGGGTGTAGCCCTCAGTTTCTTCTCCTTGCAACGCGTTATAAATTTGCTCTACCTTTTCCGTTCGGATGGTATTTCTTACAGCATCTGTCATCAGCATTTGCTCGTAAGCAAACACTAAATTGCCGTCAATTCCCGGAACAAGTCTCTGAGAGATAACACCGCTCAGAGTGCTGGCTAGTTGCATTCGGATTTGCTTCTGTTTGTTTTCAGGAAAGTTGTCGATAATCCTATCAATGGTTTGTACAGAGTTGTTGGTATGCATGGTTGATAGAACCAGGTGTCCGGTTTCAGCAAGTGTGATGGCTGCCTGCATGGTCTCCTGATCTCTCATTTCTCCAATTATGATAATGTCTGGATCCTGCCTCATGGCGGAACGTAGAGCATTATTGAAAGATGAGGCGTGAACGCCGATCTCTCTCTGTTCGATCACACTTTTGTTGTTCCGAATGATGTATTCGATCGGATCTTCAATCATCACAATGTGTTCAGAACGATTATTGTTGATGTGGTTCAGAATAGCCGCAAGACTTGTTGTTTTACCTTGTCCGGTTGGACCTACTATCAGAAAGAAGCCCTGACGGTAGTTCTCTGCAATGTTCTGAAAAACAGCTGGCAGTCCCAGGTCTTCAAAATTAAGAACCTTGTTCTTGATAATACGAAGGCTTAGTGATAATCCGTCCTGGCGGCGGAAGACGTTGCAACGCATGCGAATGTCTCCGTTGTGTGTGAAGGCAAAATCTACATTTCCATTTTCTTGGAAATAGGCGTATTGCTTTTCATTAAGCAACTCCTGAAATTCCGCACTAGCTTCCATCAACTGGAATACTTCAGCGTTTTCTACCTGCAAAAGCTTACCGTTAACCCTAAGTACGGGTTTGTATCCGGTTTGCAAATGGATGTCTGAGG
>CBDUQG010000035.1:0-10361 GCA_965369305.1 uncultured bacterium | reverse complement strand
TACATAGCCTCCGACCAGTTCTTCGATGTTGATCTTCGCACGGATTTCGTCTAAGTGATTCATTTTTTAATTCAAGATTCAAAATTTAAGATTCAAAATCCGTCTTGAATTTTGAATTTTTCATTTTGAATTGTTAGCTAAACAAGTTCGTTTGTTTGGTGTCTTTGTTTGTCGGAGGGTTTATCTCAAGATGCATGTAGGCACTTTCAGTGACCACGCGGCCACGCTGGGTGCGGTCTAAAAAGCCAATCTGAAGCAGGTAGGGTTCGTACAAATCTTCGATTGTTTCAGCTTCTTCACTGGTAGCGGCAGCGATGGCACTCACACCAACCGGACCACCCTGAAATTTCTCGATGATGGTCAGTAGGATCTGGCGGTCAGTCTTATCAAGGCCCAGCATGTCCACGCCGATCATCTCTAGACATTTTTGAGTGAACTCAGTGCTGACTAGGCTCACTTCTTCCACAGTGGCAAAGTCCCTGACACGCTTGAGCAAGCGGTTGGCAATGCGGGGGGTCCGACGACTGCACTTGGCAATTTCAGCTAAAGCGGGGCCTTCAATATCCATCTCAAGTAGCCCCGCGCTGCGTGTCAAAATCTGTTTGATCTCATCATTCGAATAAAAATCCAGTTTGTGAACATGTCCGAAGCGGTCTCTAAGTGGCGCGGAAAGCGAGCCGATTTTGGTGGTGGCTCCGATCAGAGTGAAGCGCGGGAGGTCTAGGCGCATGCTGCGCGCAGCTGGCCCTTTGCCAATGATGATGTCCAGGGCGTAGTCCTCCATGGCACTGTACAAAATTTCCTCGATTTGCGTCTTGAGACGATGGATTTCATCGATAAAAAGAATGTCGTTTTCTTGGAGATTGGTCAGAATCGAAGCCAGATCCCCCTGTTTTTCGATGGCTGGCCCGGAAGTGGTTTTGATGTTCACACCCATCTCACTCGCCACAATGTTTGCCAGGGTAGTCTTTCCCAGCCCCGGAGGACCATAAAAGAGAAGATGTTCCAGGCTATCCTGGCGCTTTTTAGCTGCCTTCATCGAAACATCCAGATTCATTTTGGCATCAGCTTGCCCAATATACTCCGAAAGGGTCCGGGGCCGGAGGGCTAAATCAAGCTTATTATCGGCCATCTGCCCGGTGGCGCTGGTGATTTCATTATCACGTTCAATCATTGCTTGTAGCTAGGAAAACCATTGTAATCATTATAGACAGCGGGAGCCACCAATACAATTTGCATTTTGGGGTAAAAAATGATATAATTAACAGATTATTCCAATCAAAAACAAAATGAAATTTCCGTGCTTCAAACACAGTCAGCAGAGCAAGTCTCTGACAGGAAAAGTCTACAAAGATAAAACACCCGACGTCGGCGATTTGCCCGGGGCCGGAGATGTTGCTGATTGGATCGACTGGAAGGGGGGTAAGCAGGAGCTTCCGGACTGGATGAAAAAAGATACCTCTGCCCAGTTGGCCAAAGCAAAAACAGCAGTAGACACTAGCGACAAGCTTCGAAAGGTCAAAGAGAAGGTCGACAAAGAGCGAGAGAAGGTGACCTACCGTCCTCGTCTGGATATTTTTGGCACCATCGAGTGCCAGGAGTGGTATTTGAACAAAATTCGCGAATCTCTCGAGACCCTGATGATGGGCGACAAGCTCCATGACTTCATCATGGCGCACGCCAAGTATGGCGTTTCTGATCACCTGAGGTGGAACGATGATTTCGCCAAGATGATCGACTTAAATGTGCCCAAGAAGTATCGTGGGGCCACTAAGCGCATCATGCAGCGCCGTGTTGCTGTGGCTGCTCAGCAGGTCATGGCCGATCACTTCAACTCTGATCTGTTCAAACTCGTATCTGAGAACGGCTGGGACAAGGAAGACGGAAAGGTCGGACCTTACACAACTCGCGTACTTCGTGAGTACTGGATCAACGTTCATCAGAAATTCAGTAAGAAGCAACCTCAGCCACCCAGAACATCTGACTTAGGCAAGGGTTACGGCAAAAATGGCATCAATGCTAAGAACTTCGCCGCCGCAGTGGCGACACTTGCCAGCATTATGGCCACTGCCACACCCGATGTGGTCGAGGTGAAGAAGGAGACGCCAGCCGAGAAGGAGCTTAAAGAAAAAATCGAAGATCAAAACAAGAAGGCTAAAGAAAAATACGCCGACCTTGATAAGGCAGGAGACAAGGTAAAAACAGCTGACCTGAAAATCGAGAAACATGATTTCGACATGGGTATGGATTTAACCAGGGCACTCGGAATAGCCTTTGGTGAAAGTCCAAGACCAAAGCTTTCAGAGCAGTCACCAAAAACCTACCGTGTGCTCAATCTGCTGGCCCAAAAGAAAGGTGAGGCTGTAGAGCGTATGAAGATTGTGAGCGAAGATACGCTTGAAATTACCCGTGATGGCAGATTCATTGTTTATCAAAAAAATGGCGCCAAGCGCTACAACATCAAACTGACCTAATAAGCTCTACATGAACCATTTTTATCGATCATCAGAAGATTTCAGACCGAAAAGGCTGGTCTACAAAAATCCCTTTGAAAAGCCAGGAAGTGCACCAAAAGAAAGCCCTAAAAAGCAGCGCCAAGCGCTGAGAGTTCGCGTGGATAAAAAAGTGCAGGACGGCGTGAAAGAGGCATATGAAAAGAAACAAGATGATGTAAAAAAATTCATTCGTGAGGTGGGCGTTAATCCGTATAAAAGCTGGACCGAATGGAATAAGCAGTTTGCGGAAAAAATGGAAATGGAAGGTGTGAAGCCTACATTGCAAGTTGCCGCCCTTCAAAGAATGGCTTTCGATGCGCTTGGTCTATTAAAGCACCCAAGGGATCCAGCAGCAGTTATCGACGGTAAATTGGGGCCATACACCATGGCCGCTTTAGCACAATACGCTAAGCTTCAAGGTGGAGACCTTCCGCCAGTGCCAAAGGGTAGCAAAAAGTTGGCCAAAGCCCGTGAGGAATATGTTGAGCAGGGGGTAACGCAGTGGGCCAAGAAAAACCAAGCTGCTATGGAATCATATGGAATGGGTCAGTTAGCTAGGGCTAAGAAGCAACCAGACGGCAGCTACTTGATTGAAGATGGTGGTGTTAAAACTTATTTCAAGTTCATTGATGGTAAGTGGAAATGGGCTGGCCAAGAAGGGAAAGATAAAGGTGACTGGGTGGTGGCAGGAGAAAAGCCGTGGGACACCGAAAAGAACCCGGCACTGGCTCATGTAAATGCACTTGCCTTAAGGCTTTCTAAGGCTCGCACAACTATGCGCGCTGGTGCTAGCTTGATGCAGGGCATGGAAATGCAGGCAGATGGCACTTATCTTTCTCGAAAATCTGGAAAGAGAACATATTTCCGTTTTTGGCAGGGGAAATGGCAGTGGGCCAGTGAAGCTCAAAAGGGTATAGCAGATTACAAAGGTTGGGTAGATGTTGGTAAAGATCACTATAGCGATGGTGAATCAGATGAAATTAACAAATTGTCCGATGATCTAGCCAAAGCCCAAAAAGAAGCTGAAGAAGCTGCTAAGGCTCAAGAGAATGAAATCGAGAATGGAAAAATGAGACAGGCACTTGAGGAGGCGAAAAAGAAGGACAAGAACTTTGATCCGAAATATGCCTATGTGATCAAGGAGGGGAACCAATATGTAGTTAAGACTTGGAAACCTGTATCAGCCGGATGGCGAGAGGTTTCTCGTAGTAATTCTGAGGCGCTACGCAAGCAAGGAACTGGCAAAACGATCCGTCTTCATATTGATGGTGAGGTGGTCATGATGACCAGACATCCCAAATCCGTATTCTCACTGGAAGGTAGTGACAAGAAGATGGGATTTAACGACATGCTCAAAGAAGCTGCTCGGATCGCTGCCAGAAAAAGGCAGGCAAAAAAACCACCTGAAGGCATTCCAGCCGAAGAAGTCAATGCACCCAAAAAACAGCGTGAAGGTGCTGCGCTTATCGCAGGAGCCGTTCCCCAGGGGAATGGTATTTATTTGGTTAAGACGAAAGGAAAACAAGACACTTATTTCCGTTATAAAGATGGAAAGTGGGAGTGGGCCAGTACGCAGCAAAAAAATAGAGGTGAATGGGTTTCCGTTGCAGGCGACCACTACACAGATAATGCCTACAAGGATGTGAATGACATCGCTAAGAAATTAGCTGGTCAGACTGAAAAACCACTGACTCAAGAAGAGGCCCAGAAAGTGGCAGCTTATGCAGCTGCTGCAACAATTCCTTTTGGAGGTTTGTACGCACCGATTATTGCTGCCTCTTGGCACCCGCCTATGGCACCGCCTGAAGAGCCAGCACCACTCAATCCAACAGGTGATCCAAATCTAGCCTTCCTAGAATGGGATCCATCAAAAGGACCTGCCGAAGCTGACAAGCCTAAAGATGGAACTAGGATGGCTCAAGAATGGGCCTGGAAAAAAATGAATCCTCAGAACAAGCCTATCCCAGATGGCACTTGGTCTTATGCAACGCTCCAGGGCTACTACAATTCACCTCCAGGCATGGAGCCTCCAGGTGGACCACTTTGGCCAGCGGGTTATCCGCTACCGGAAAAAAATAAAGCCTAATTAAGAAGTAACTAAATTAATCATGATTATCTTTCATATCTACCGAAGTTCATCTGAAAACTTCAAGGAAAACCGACTGGTTTTTGAAAACGGAAAACCAGCTCCCGTTCCTCCAACATTGCCATCTGAGGAAAAGCCTCCGATGGACATTCCAAAGCCTGATCCGGCTGAACTTGATCAGATGATCGAAGAGGCTCAGGATGTTTTCAAGAATGCTGAAAAAGCAGCCAAGCTTTCTGAGTCTGGAGAAAAATGGGAAAGGCCCACTGTTAGACAGGTAGCGATAGATAATCGTGAGCATTTTGTTGGACCAGGTGCCATCAGAGTAGGAGGAACAAGAGAGATGAATGTAAACGGGATTGGTGTGAAGATCACCTACGAAAATGATGACAGAGGTTTGCAAATGTTCTCAGTCGAAGGTCGTTCTGGAGTCATGAAGATACAAGATATGTACAAAACAGTTATCGATGTTGCTGAAGAAAAAGCAAACCAATAAAAAATATGCTCCGATCTGTTAAATCACAAATAGCGCTCGCTACTTCCCTCATTATCCTCGCGATACTGGGGGCAACAGCCTACCTGGTCATTGACCAGAAGACTCGTGAAATCAACCAAGACATCTTTAATAAGGCGGTCAGTTTTGCCGAGCTCACTCATGAGCGAATTGTGGCCAATTACGAAGACAACTACACCCAGAGCGCTTTTGCCAACTTTGAGCGTGAAATGGCAGACATCTATAGTCTTAACGAAGATGTGACAGGGGCAGCCATCTATAATTATGGAGGAGATTCTCTCTATATAGAAACCGAACTAGAAGATCAAAACGGACAGCTAAGTAGCGAAGAGCTAGAGCGTGTTCAGGCTATTCATCCATCTGTCAAAACCCTCAAAACAGGTCGTGTGGTTTATCTCGATAAATCGGGTGAAACGCTTCGTTACACCAACTTCAACGGTCAGGATGTCACACCAATCACCGACAAAGAACAGATCGAAAACGTGATCTATCCATTCCGGGATCAGAACAACATTGGACGCAGTTTTTCCGTTGAATATGGGGTGAGCTATGACGCGCTCCTGGAGCGTGTTCGAAACACCGCCATGCGCATTATCATCATTGCCATAGCTGGTCTTTTGGTAGCCATTATTATTGGTTACGTAGTGGCTCATGGAATCACATCGCCCATCCGCTCACTCACTGATGGGGCGCATAAAATTGGTTCGGGAGATCTAAAAACCCGTATTCCAATCAAATCCAAATCCGAAGTCGGAATGCTGGCCAGCACTTTCAACAAGATGGCCGCAGATCTGGAAACCAGTACGCAGGCCATGATCGAACACGAAAAAACAGCCAAAGAGCTGGAACTTGCTGCCAAGATCCAACAGGAACTTTTGCCCAAGCAACTACCTCAAATCGAGAATCTCGATATTGCCGCTAGTCTGAATGCAGCCACCGAAGTCGGTGGAGACTGCTATGACTTCATTGCGATTAATGGTGGTCAGAAGCTTCTGTTTTACATTGCCGACGTTACTGGACACGGGGTGGGCGCCGGTTTGGTTTCCGCGATTAACAATGCCCTGATTCCATCATTGATGGACCATTATGATAGTACCGTTGATATGGTAAGCGAGCTAAATCGCATTCTTAAAATGAAAACGGCCCCAAATATCTTCGTGACGTCTGTGGTGAATCTCTGGGATGCAACCACTGGCACGTTGGAGTTCACCCAGGCAGGTCATGATCCGATCATGCACTACCGGGCAGCATCTGACGATGTCGTCGAACTGGCTCATGGAGGATTAGCTCTTGGAATGATCGATGATCTTGGGCCTAAATTGAGTGTTGAGCAGGTTCAGCCAGCTGTGGGGGATGTCTTTGTGCTTTATACCGATGGTATTCCCGAAGCCTGGCAGAGTGAAGAAGTCAGCTTTGGAATGGATCGCCTGAAAGAAAGCATTAAGACTCACTCAAAAGGAAAAACCGCTCAGGAAATACATGACGCCATTCTGGCCGATGTCCGTGGTTTCATGGGACAGTACCCGCAGGCGGATGACATCACTTTACTCATTGTTAAAAAAACTAAATAAAAAGTAATCTATATCTCATGGCTCAAGATTCACAAAAACCAACAGCAGCTCCCAAAGGAGCACCGAAAACCGCTCAAGAAGTGGTCGAAGTGACCATTGAAGACTTGGCTCATGCCAAAGAAAGAATGGACCATGTCCTGGATGGAATGATCAAAGGTCGTCAGGCAGAAATACATGCCTTCGTTGAAACCCAGAGTAAGAAGGAATATAAAAAGGGTGACTGGAAGGAGTGGAATAATTTACTCCTGACAGCCTTGGGAGTACCACTTCAATCAGAGAATACCGCCCGTGGAATTGTCCGTCGCTTTGAGGATTACCTAAATCGAACAGGTAGCCCGCAGCCAATCGTTGTGGAAGGTAAGTTTGGCCCTAAGGGGTTAAACGCCTTGGCTGGTTACTTGGCTCTGAATTATCCAACAGGAGCGCCGAACCCTGATTCAGTTAATCCGTTTGCTAAGCCTTCCGACAAACCAGCAGAAGTCGAAGATAAGCCAAAGGAAAAAAAGGAAGAATGGAAAGAAGAAGACATCGCTGCAACCTATCCTAGCGGAACAGAAAATGAATACGTCTATCGCACTAAAGATGGACGTTGGATTGACCGCTCAGGAAAGGAGGTTGATCTTAAGGTGGCTCTACCTAAAATGGGGCAAGAGGTTATGGGTTATTTTAAGGTCGAGAATCTCGATGGTGTGACCCAATACATCGACAAAACCGGCAGGGTGCATACTGGCATTGATCCAGTCGCCAAAGCCCCAGATTGGCCGGATGCCAAAGCGGCTTAGTGGTTGGCTTACAGCATTTTGGACAGAAATTGGCCGGTATAGCTTTCTTTGCACTTAGCCACTTCTTCCGGGGTGCCGGTACATAAAATCGTTCCACCACCATCACCACCTTCGGGTCCAAGATCCACAATGTGATCCACAGACTTAACCACGTCCAGGTTGTGCTCGATGGTCAGAACGGTATTTCCTTTATCTACCAGTGCCTGAAGGACACTCAGGAGCTTTTGAACGTCTTCAAAATGAAGGCCGGTCGTCGGCTCATCAAGTACATAAATAGTCTTACCAGTGCTGCGCTTGGCTAGTTCAGTAGCCAGCTTAATTCTTTGCGCCTCACCACCTGAAAGAGTGGTGGCACTTTGGCCAAGATGAATGTAATCCAGACCTACGGCATGAAGCGTGGCCAGTTTGTTCTTAATTTGCGGGATGGCATCAAAGAATTCCAGGGCTTCTTCCACCGTCATATCCAGTACGTCGGCAATATTCTTACCATGCCAGGTAACTTCCAGAGTTTCAGAGTTATAGCGTCGCCCCTTACAGACCTCACATGGTACGTAAATATCAGGCAGGAAGTGCATTTCGATCTTCACCATGCCATCTCCCTGACAGGATTCACAGCGACCGCCTTTCACATTAAAACTGAAGCGCCCTTCGCGGTAGCCACGTAGCTTAGCTTCACTCGTAGAAGCAAAGAGTTCACGAATGCCTGAGAAGACACCGGTATAAGTCGCTGGATTGGACCGTGGCGTTCGCCCGATAGGGGACTGATCGATGTTAATGATCTTGTCTAGGTGCTCAATTCCCTTGATTTCCTTGTGCTTGCCGCCTGTTTGCTTGGCACGGTTCAGCTTGGTGGCCAGAACCGGGCAGAGAATATGGTTGATGAGGGATGATTTTCCGGATCCGGACACTCCCGTGATCCCGATAAAGGTATTCAGGGGGAGCTTCACATCAACATTCTGGAGGTTGTGCTCCTCTGCACCGATGATTTCCAGGAATTTACCGTTTCCTTTACGACGTTCCTTTGGTACCTCGATCTTCTTCTTGCCTGAAAGGTAGTGGCCGGTGACTGAATCCTTGTGCTTCATGATTTCTTCGGCGGTTCCCTGGGCAATGACCTGACCACCATGCTTACCGGCTCCGGGGCCGATGTCCAGAACATGGTTGGCAACGCGAATCGTATCTTCGTCGTGCTCGACCACGATCACGGTATTTCCCAGGTCACGAAGGTTTTCGAGGGTTTTGATCAGGCGGGTGTTGTCGCGCTGGTGCAGTCCGATAGACGGTTCATCCAGTACATACAAAACTCCCTGAAGGCTGCTCCCAATCTGAGTCGCCAGACGAATACGCTGAGCTTCACCACCCGATAGGGTGCTGGCTGCGCGGTTCAGTGTTAGGTAGCTGAGTCCTACATTCTGCAGGAATTGAAGGCGGGAGGTGATTTCGTTAATGATCAGGCGGGCGATGGTGTATTCAGTATCGGTGAGCTTCTTGCTCTTGCCGTCAGGAATCATGCTGCGGAAAAAATCATCAGCGTCCTCAATCGACATGCGTGTGGCTTCGATGATGGATTTACCTAGTACCGTGATCGCCAGAATTTCTGGTCTCAGGCGCATGCCCTTACAGGTTTCACAGGTGGTCACCTCCATGAACTTCTCGATGTTCTTACGGACATAGTCTGAATCACTGTCATGGTAACGGCGTTCCAGATTCGGAATCACCCCTTCGTAAGTCGTATCAGTTTCATAGCTGGAATTCTGGCCGGAATAGGTGGCGTGGAACTTTTCATCACCCGTTCCGCGCATAATGATTTCGATTTGTTTTTCAGTTAGCTTGCCAATCGGAGTGTTGATATCAAAGCCGTGCTTTTTACCCACTTCTCTGAGCAGGTTGTTGTACCAGTTCAGTCTCATTGATGAGATTGACCAGGGGACAATAGCACCTTCAGCAATCGTTAGGCGGGGATTCGGAATGACCAGCTTCGGATTGATTCGAAGTTTGGTCCCAAGCCCATGACAATCTTCACAAGCCCCGTGCGGTGAATTGAATGAAAAGCTACGAGGTGCAATCTCTGGCAGGCTCATCACACCATGAGTGTCACAGGCAAAATGCTCAGAAAAAAGGCGCTCCTCCTTGCTGTCCGCATCCAGAATGGTCATCAGGCCTTCGCCGTACTTTAAACAAGTCTCAATCGAATCAGCCAGGCGACTTCGATCTTCATTCTTTTCTTCAATTTCATCACCGCTCTTTAGCTTTTTCACAATCCTTTTAAAGTTGCGAACCACCAAGCGGTCCACCACAATTTCAATCGTATGTTTCTTTTTAGGATCGAGCTGAAGTTCTTCGTTGATATTGTAGATATCACCGTCCACACGGATGCGTACAAAACCGTCCTTGCGGATTTTATCGAGCAGCTTGAGATGTTCCCCTTTGCGGTCTCGCACGACAGGGGCCATAAGCATGATTTTCTTCCCTTCATCCATTTCAGCTACCTCATCCACAATCTGGCTGGCACTCATGCGGCCAATCTCAGCATCACATTCCGGACAGTGCGGATGACCGATTTTGGCGTATAAAAGACGCAGGTAGTCATAAATCTCAGTCACGGTTCCCACGGTTGAACGGGGGTTGCGACTGGCTGTTTTCTGATCAATCGAAATAGCCGGAGAAAGGCCATCAATCTGGTCCACATCCGGTTTTTCAGTCAGCTGAAGAAACTGGCGGGCATAGGTCGAAAGACTCTCAACATAGCGGCGCTGACCTTCGGCGTAAATAGTATCAAAGGCCAAGGAAGACTTCCCAGAGCCTGAAAGACCAGTAATAACCACAAGTTGATCCCGGGGAATGGTTACATCAATGTTTTTAAGGTTGTGGACGCGGGCTCCTTTAACAATTATTTCTTTCAAAAAGTTTGAT
>CBDUQG010000034.1:0-10859 GCA_965369305.1 uncultured bacterium | reverse complement strand
TTATACTATTTTTTATAGAAAATGTCAATTATTAGCCTAATTGTATTCATTCATTACAGATTGCATATCACCTGTGAGGAGCTTTTCGATGAGGCTCGGTAATTTGTCGAAAACCTGAGCAAAGGCTGCATGCTCGTCTTCGGTCAACCTTCCCAGAACAAAATCTTCTAGTGCTCCCGGGAACGGCTTGTCAGGCTTAATACCAATGCGTACCCGCTTGAAGTCATTGTCGCCTAGCTCCTGAATTAGGGATTTAACCCCGTTGTGACCTCCGGCAGAGCCCTCAGGGCGCACACGAAGTGTACCAAGTGGTATTTCCGCCTCATCATAAATGGCAATGATGTCCTGCCGGTCAATTTTAAAGTAGCTAGTTACCGCCTGCGTCGCAATACCTGAAAGGTTCATAAAGCTCTGCGGCTTGAGCAGGATCACCTTCTGTCCATCAATCTCACCTTTGGTCATGAGCGACTTTCCTTTGTCGAGCGTTTTAAACTCATCAAAGCCGAAATGCTCTGCCAGATAGTCGACAGCCATAAAACCCGCATTGTGGCGCGTGTTTTTGTACTTATCTCCTGGATTTCCAAGTCCGACAATCAGTTTCATGATTTCATTTTAGCAATTTAGCTTAAATCCATGTAGGTAAAGGTGCGCTCGCTAATATGAATCTTATCACCATCCTTACCGCCCATTTTCTTCATCTGGCGGTAAGCACCGATTTTCATCAGGATGTCGTGCATTCTAAAGACACCACCTTTTTTACTCATGTCGGTCATGATGGCCAGCTGCTCAATGCGTTTTCCTTTAATGCGGAAATCATCCCCCTCCTTTTCAATCGTGTATTGTTTAGCGTCGGGAATTTCTAGGTGTGGCCTGAAGACTTTGAAGTCTTCCTTGGGCTTGCCGGCCTTCATCTTTTTGCGATGCGCTACAACTTCGTCCTTCAGCCGGTATAAGAACGCGTCGAGGCCTTCTCCTGAAACAGATGAAATAAATAGGGGCTTATATTTCTTAAAATTCTTTTTTGCCTCTTCGATGATTTCAGGAATGGTGGCATCGCTTTTGTTGAAAACAACGATCTGTTCTTTTTGAGCCAGCACTTTACTATAGGACTCAAGTTCAAGGTTGAGCTTTTTGAAATCGTCTACCGTGTTGTCTCGAGTTAGATCAAGGAGATGCACCAGGATTTCAGCACGCTCGATGTGCCTTAAGAAGGATATTCCAAGCCCCTTTCCTTCATGTGCACCTTCAATCAGCCCGGGGATGTCAGCGACCACGAAGTCAGTCTGATCAACTTTAACCACACCCAGATTCGGGACCAGTGTCGTGAAAGGATAATCGGCAATTTTTGGGCGAGCGTTGCTGATGCGTGAAATCAACGTGGATTTCCCTACACTTGGATAACCAACCAAGGCGATGTCGGCTATCAGCTTGAGCTCCAGCTTGATCATTCGCTGCTCGCCTGGCTCGCCGAGCTCCGCAAAATCAGGCGCCTGCCGTGTGGATGACTTGAAGTTGGCATTCCCCTTCCCCCCAAGGCCGCCGCGGGCCACAATGACCTGCTCACCATTATGCGTTAAGTCGGCCATTTGCTCATTTGTTTCAGCATCAAGAACTATGGTCCCCACAGGGACTTTTAGAATGAGGTCTTCACCGGCTGCCCCGTACTTATTCTGACCTAACCCCTGCTTTCCATGATCAGCTTTAAAGTGCTTCTGACTGACAAAATTCACCAGTGTATTCATGTTTTCATCAGCCTGCAAAATAATACTACCTCCGTCACCACCATTGCCTCCATCGGGCCCACCTTTGGCGATAAACTTCTCGCGGCGGAAGGAAAAAGAACCATTTCCGCCATTTCCTGCCTGTACTTTGATTTCAGCCTCATCAGCAAAATGCATCTTGATCAATTTTAGGGTCTTGCCCTATTTTACTTGCTGAAGGGCCAAAATCCAAATAAGATAAATCACCATGGAACGCGAAGTAAAAAAAATTGTTTGGGACGTCGACAATACTCTTTGGGATTGGGCGAGTTATGCCACCCAAATCTATCCTGCTATGTGCGAGGTTATCAGTAGTGAGGTCGGCATCACCCGAGAGGAAGTAGCTCGAGCAATGCAAAGCTACTACACTCAAGCTCGAACGGTGGAGTCGAGCTGGCTCATTCAAGCACTAGATAGTGGTGGTCTTTTCATGAACCATGATGTTGATCTACATGACCTTATCAAGAAGGTACAAAGGCGGTTTCATTCGACACGCACCAACTCCCTGAGCCTCTATGAAGGCATTACTGAGGTATTGGAGGTCGCTGATGAGCAGGATATTGATAATCAGATCCTTTCTGATGCGCCCGCCTTTCACGCTGCCTCTCGCATTCGGTACCTAAACGTTCAGCAGTCCCTTTTTAGATCCATGCATGCCCTTGACGATAGCATGCAGGAAATGATTCCCGAGCACTACAGGGATAAGGACAAGGAGCACTATGGACTAGGCTTTCCGGTCCATACGCTTGAGCGTGAGAAACCTCACACGGACTTAGAGGCAGTGGTTGGTATGACAAGAGAGGAGATCAAGCGACATGTGGTCATTGTTGGTGATAACTTTGCAAAGGACATGACCCTGGCTGCTGAGTATGGCTGCTTAGGCATTCATGCCAGGTGGGGTGAAGCAAGCGCAGAGCAGATAGAAATTCTTAAACGATTCGCCCCCGCCAGAATTATGAAAAAGAATATGTCGCTTGGCACCAAGGTTTCCAGTACAACCCGCATTATTAGAGCTAGTGAGCCGCGCGACATCCTCAGGGTTCTTGGTTGGTAATAAATCTTTACAGCTTAGCTGGCTCGGTATAAAATCGGGAAGGTAAACCTCTAAAAACAAGAAACATGGACCGAACACAGCTCATTACGACGGCTGACCTCACCCGCGAGGAAGTCGATTTTTTTATAGAAGAAGCCGAAGCGCTTCGCGGCAAGAAGACCAAGGATCTTGACGGCCTATCGGTCGCCAGCCTTTTCTTTGAACCAAGTACACGCACAAGGCTCTCATTTGAGTCTGCCGCCCTGAATTTAGGGGGTGGACTTATTACGGTAGCCAACGCCAGCAGCACCTCGATGAAAAAAGGTGAGACTCTGGCTGACACTATCCGTGTGATTGAGAAGTACGCTGATGTTCTGGTCATGAGACATCCTAAGGAAGGATCGGCTGCTCAGGCTATCAAAGAAACTAAAAAACCCTTCCTGAATGCAGGAGATGGTGCCAACCAGCATCCTACTCAGGCCCTTCTTGATATGTACACGATCAACCGGGAAATGGGTAAGATCGACGGACTAACCGTTGGATTTGTCGGAGACATGAAATTCGGTCGAACGGTTCACTCACTCCTTTACCTGCTCAGACTTTACAAGATCAAGAAGATTATTTTTATCGCTCCTGGCCAGCTCAAGATCCCGAATCAGTACCTGAAAATGCTCGATGAGGCAGGGATTGAGTATGTAGAGGACTCAGAGCTGAATCCGCATGTGCCGGAAATGGATATTCTTTACATGACTCGCATTCAGCAGGAACGTTTTGAAAACTTGGAAGAATACTACTTCTTGAAAGGAACCTATGTTCTGACCTCTGATGTGGTTCGTTCAGGAAAGCCTGAAATGAGAGTGCTCCATCCCCTTCCACGTGTGGATGAGATCACCACTGAAGTCGATATGATGGAGCAGGCTGCTTACTACCGCCAAGCTGAAAATGGCGTTTACATGCGTATGGCTCTATTAAAAAACCTCGCGCTAAATTACTACAAAAAGTAATGACTCAAATTCTGATCAAAGGTGGGCGCGTGATGGATCCAGAGTCTGGACGAGACGAAGTCACCGACATTTTGATCGAGGATCAGGAAATCAAGCGGATTGGATCAATTGAGCCAGGTGACAACATGCATACCGTGGATGCCACCGGTCTTTTGGTGATCCCGGGCATTATTGATATTCATGTACATCTTAGAGATATGGAGCAGGCTGACAAAGAGACGATTGTTACTGGCACCAAGGCGGCCCGGAAGGGTGGCGTGACCACTGTTTTTGCCATGCCCAACACCAAGCCCCCGCTTTGTGCGGAGAAATACATTGAACAATACCAGGAACTCATCAAGGATGCGCGCGTCGAAACCCACATTGTTGGTGCCATCACCAAGCATTTGGAGGGCAAAGAACTGGCTGATATTGACCAGTATTCAGCCCTTAGCATTCGCGCTATTTCGGATGATGGCTATGATGTGGAAGATGAAGGCTTGCTCAAAGCAGCTTATGCCAAGGCCAAGGAGAATGACTTGCTGCTGATCACTCATCCAGAAATGCATTCCATTGCCCCGGATGGAGTGATGAATGAGGGTGAAATCAGCCAAAAACTAGGTGTGCCAGGCCAGCCCCACGAAAAAGAATGGAAGGCGGTGGAGCGCGGCATCCGAATCGCCCTAGAGCTAGGCACTAGAGCTCACTTCACCCATGTTTCGACCAAGCAATCGGTTGAGCTGGTGCGTGAAGCTAAAAAGCAATCGGATCTGATTACGGTTGACACCACGCCGCATCATCTGACCTTGACCGACAAACGCGTTGATGAAGTCGGCAGCCTGGGCAAGGTCAATCCCCCACTCCGCACCGAGGAGGACCGCCAGGCGCTGATCGAAGGTCTTAAAGACGGTACCATCGACCTGATTGCCACTGACCATGCTCCGCACCGCGCAGAAGATAAGACCGGTGATCTTAAAGCTTCTGCTTTTGGCTTTTCTCAGATTGAAACATGCCTAGCCACCTGCATTACCACCCTGCACTACAACGCTGGTCTACCGCTTATGGATGTGATTCGCCTAATGACCATCGAACCAGCTAAGCTCATGAACCTACGACAGGGGCGAATTAAGGAAGGGTACCCAGCCGATTTGACTTTGGTAGACTTAGAAACTGAAAAGGTCGTTGATGTTGCCAGTTTTGAGTCAAAGGGGAAGAATAGCCCTTATATAGGTATGAAAATGAAGGGCTGGCCGATAAAAACCATCGTTAGAGGCGCTATTTACTAGTCTGTCCAGTTGATTTGGAGTCCTGGGATTGATTTCCCTGCCTTTTTGAGGTATAATGGAAGGATTTCATAAGAAAAATAAAAATGAAAAATCTGAATCACCATGACATTCATGAGATTTACTCTCAGATATCTCAGTCACTAAGCTGCGTTGAATGCGAGTCAGCTATCCTACCTCACAACATTGAGATTACTGATATTGTGGATAACGAATGCCTCTTTGATGTTAACTGTGAACGATGTGATTCAGAGATGACGCTTTCTGCTCACGTTGAAAAGAATCCCAACCAGGCAGCCATGACTTACAATAAGTCCAGCCAGATTGTTCATGACGGTATCGTGGAAGAAGCAGTCAATCAACTTGATGTGACTCTGATTCGTGAGGAACTTCGCGACTTCTGCGGAAGTTTCATTGAAACCTTCGCCCGTTACTAGTGGATCCCTACTTCGCGGGTGATGGCATTGACGTCTCGGAGGAGTTGTCGGTCGTTTTTGATCTGCTCCTTGATTTTGCCAATGGAATGCATGACAGTGGTGTGATTTCGGTTGCCTAGTGCCTGGCCGATTTTACTGAGCGATACGCGAAGCTTGGTGGAAGCCAAATACATGATGACCTGACGTGGAAGGGTGTAGTCCCTCATGCGAGACTGTCCCATCACTTCGCTTTTAGGGACGGTGAAGTAATCGGAAACGGAATCGATGAGCAGATCGATAGTGACTGCTCCTTTCGGCTCTTTCTGTTCAGGAATGAAGCCAACCATCTTGATTTCTTTTCGTTGAGTGGTTCTTAGCATTGCAGCAACAGACTTAACGGTTGGCGCCGTGTGTTCCAGCTCATAGTTGGCGATGGCCTGCTTGAGGACACCTTCCAGAGCGCGAACACTATGATTGATGTTGAAAGCGATGAACTCGAGCACATCCTGATTGATGAAAACCTGAGCCTCCTTACATTTAGCCTGCAGGATCGCCAGACGAGTTTCGTAATCAGGCATCTTTACGTCGATGAGCATGCCAGATTCGAAACGAGAGGTCAGGCGGTCGCTTAGGAGTTGTAGTTCTTGCGGGGGCCGGTCAGAGCTTAGGATGAGCTGCTTACCTTCTTCGAAGAGGGCGTTGAAGGTGTGAAAGAACTCTTCTTCACAGCGTTCTTTGTTGGCAATGAACTGAATGTCATCAATGATCAGGGCATCGACCTGGCGGTATTTTTTGCGGATGTAATCCATGTTCTTGGACCTGATCCCCTTAATCACCTCATTCACAAAGTTCTCAGTCGTCGTGTAAACCACATGGCGAGATGGATCATTCTTGATCATCTCGGTTCCGGTCGCCTGAAGTAGGTGAGTTTTTCCGAGACCAACCCCTCCATATATAAAGAGTGGATTGTAGTTCTGGCCCGGATACTTGGCCACGTTCTGACAAGCAGCATGAGCCAGGCGGTTTTCGGGGGAAGTGATGAAATTATCAAGCGTGTAGGATGGGTTGAGGATTTTTGAGATAACCCCCTCCTTATTTCTGGTTTCGTTTTTATTAGGAAGCTTACGGGCTGTTTTACCTGGAAAATGCTTGATCAAATCAACCACCAGCGGACTACCATCGGTCAGGGTGATATCTACTGTGTAATCAATACCGGTGATCTTTGGATCAATACTCTTGGCTGCTTCAAGTGTTTTTTTGGCGTAGTGTGTCTGATGCCATCCGAGAAAAAATGGAAGCGGTAGACCCACCTTCAAAGTCCCCTCCTCGATTCCAAGAATGGCTGTATTTTTGAACCAGGTGATGAGCTGGGCATGTGAGAGATCTTCGGAAAGTTTCTCGATGATTTTGATCCAAAGTTCTTTCACGAGCAATAAAAAAGTAGCAAAAATAAAAATAGGTGGCCTTGGCCACAGGTGTTTTATTTTTATCTTGGAACTAGATATTAATGGATGATTTTTGATTTGAAAAGAAAAGCGTGTTGACGCTTGACAGGCATTGTGACCCCGATTTAAAACCTGTCAAAAATGGCTCTATTAAAACAGATTCACAATGTCATTCCAGGTGATCACAAGGATGAGAAGCATCAAAAGTGCGAAGCCTACCGCGTGAATTGTGGCTTCCCACTTGGCACTCGGACGCCTCCTTAAAATGATCTCAAAAATGATGAACAAAAAGCGACCACCATCAAGTGCCGGGAAAGGCATAATATTAATGACACCAAGTGAAATGGAAAGCAGCGCGGCAAATTGCATCAAGGCAATGATGCCTTCTTGGGTGAAGTGGTAGGTCAGCTTAGCAATACCCACCGGGCCAGCCACTCCATCGGGAACAGTGAATTTTTTGACCAGACTAACGATGACATCACCGAGCATATCGAGCGTCAAATATGACAAACGGCCAACTTCTTTGATCGCTGCCACGGGTGCCTTCAGTAGCGAGTACTGTTCATCCTCCAGATAAACAATGTAAGGAGAGTTTGAAACGGTGAAGCCAAGACGCCCTTCTTCATCCGGCACAACTGTTAAGGAGCCCTCGTTTTCAGCCCTCAGAATACCCAGTTCTACGGGCTTACCAGGCTGCAGGTACGCAGGAAGCTGATCAGCCATTGGAACGATCTGCCCATCAATGCTGGTGACCATGTCTCCGGACATTAAGTCAGTTTCAGATAGTGGCGAATCCGGTGAAATTTCGTGAACATAAAGCACCTGCTTCATTTCAATCAAACCTTCCGCTGTGGCCCTTGCTAAATCTGCTTCATTTACCAAGAAGGGTTTCATCCCAACCATGAAGCCGATGGTGATAAGCACCCAGGCCAGAACAAAGTTCATGAAAACGCCCGCTACAATCACAGAGGTTCTTTGCAATTTCGTCTTCGAGGCAAAACTGTTTTTAGCCCTGAGCACTTTAGGATCGCTACTATCTTCACCATAAAGCCTGACATATCCTCCAAAAGGGATCCAGTTCAGAGAGTAAATGGTACCCTGCTTGTCCTTGAAGATTTTTTTTGCGCGGGGCGGTAACCCAATCCCAAACTCTTCGACCTTGATGCCGGCGCGGCGGGCAAAGTAAAAATGCCCCCATTCATGAACAAGGACTAGGACAGAAAAGATAATGATGAAGACCAAAATGGTAAGAAGGATCATATCTGGGCTATACGGTCATTATATCTTTCTCCTTGTGCTTAGCATCTTCTTCCACCTTGGTGTTGAAGTCGTCAACGACTTTCTGAAGCTCTTTTTCTCGACCAGCCAATTCGTCTTCGCTGATTTCCTTACTCTTTTCAAGGGCCTCCATTTTTTTGAGTGCTTCGTGGCGTGCATTGCGAATGGAAACACGGGTTTCCTCTCCATATTTATGGACCAGTTTCACCAGCTCCTTTCGGCGCTCCTCAGTCAGCGGAGGCAGTATGATGCGAATCATGTTTCCATCATTACTCGGATTGAGGCCAAGGCTACCATCACGAATGGCCTTTTCGATGTTCGGAAGATGGTCACGGTTCCAAGGCTGGATGGCAATCTGGTTTGATTCAGGGATAGAGATGTTGGCAAGACCTTTCAGCGGCATATTTGATCCGAAAACTTCTATTTCAAGATTCTCAACGAGTGCTGCATTGGCGCGGCCTGTCTGCAGCTTTCCATATTCTTCGTGTAAATAGTTGAGGGCATTTTGCATCTTCTGCTTCGCCTCACTGATGATCTGGTCTGGCATGAGTTAATGATTAGGATACTAGTGTGCCAATGTCTTTGCCTTGAGCGGCATGAAGAATGGCATTCTTTTTATGCATGTTAAAAACGACGATCTTCATATTGCTTTCCCGGCAGAGTGAGAAGGCCGTCTGATCCATCACCTGTAAATTACCTTCGATTGCTTCAAGGTATGAAAGCTTCTTGTAGAGCTTGGCTTTCTTGTCTTTTTCCGGGTCAGCGGTGTACACCCCATCTACTTTTGTGGCCTTGAGGATAACATCACATTCTAGTTCGACTGCACGAAGTGCAGCGGCAGTGTCGGTGGTGAAATAGGGATTACCTGTTCCCCCTGCACAGATGACAATACGGTTTTTCTCAAGGTGTCTGATGGCCCGGCGTCTAATGTAGGGTTCCGCAATTTGAGGGAGATCGAGTGATGTTGCCACACGGCAATGAGCCCCGTTTTTTTCGATGGCACTCTGAAGAGCGACGCCGTTCATAATGGTCGCCATCATACCCATGTAGTCGGAAGTGGTGCGCTCGATACCGGAACTTTTGGTGTCTCGGTAGCGCCAAATGTTTCCTCCGCCATTAACAACCACCACCTGAATCTTGTGCTTATTGAGGTCAACAAGTTCTTTGGCGATCTTGGTCAAAGCCTTAGTATCAATCCCCTGCCCACTTCCGTTTCCAAGTACCTCACCGGAGATCTTGAGCATGACCCTTTTGTATTTTTTTCTTGCAGCCATTTGGCTTTAGTTACGTTCAAAAACCATCTTATAGGCTTAAGATGACTGCGTCAAACCTTTATTTAGCTTATACATCCTCCTTTTTAACCACTTTATCCACTCCTTCGCGTATCCCCTCAAGCCCTTCTTCTATTTCATTAAATTCGTCCTGCACATGCCGTTCGAGCTTCTTTAGATCAAGCTGGTCTTCATCGACCATTTTCATGAGCTCGTCAAAATTATTAGTCGCTGCATCTAGCTCTCTGGCATCCTTGCTTCTAAACAGTGATTTAAGCCTGGCGAACATTCTAGTTGAGTTTGTGGTAAAGCGATTGGCCATCAGACGCATGGGAAATAGCGTCTTCGGGAGTGATGACATTTTGATGCACCAGCATTTCGAGTGAATCATCCATGAGGCGCATTCCCTGGTCAGCATTGATCTGCATAATAGAGTATATCTGACTAGTCTCTCTCTTAACAATACAGTTCTGGATGGCGTCATTAACTACCATGATTTCGCGTGCCGCCACACGCCCATTGCCATCTGCCCGCGGAACGAGCGTCTGAGAAATAACGCCTTTAAGGGTGGCTGCCAGCTGGGCTCTGATCTGAGCCTGCTGATGAGATGGGAACACATCAATGATACGATCCACTGTCTGAGCCGCATCAATGGTGTGCAGGGTTGAGAGAACCAGATGACCTGTTTCAGCGAGTGTGATCGCTGCTGAAATCGTTTCAAGGTCACGCATCTCCCCCACCATCACGATGTCCGGGTCCTGGCGGAGTGCCGCCTTGATGGCGCTGGCAAAACTGTGTGTATGAACATTGAGCTCTCGCTGAGAAAAGAGGCAGCCCTCAGAGTTATATAGGAACTCGATCGGGTCTTCAATAGTGATGATATGGGCACTACGGTTTTTGTTGATGTAATCGATCATGGAGGCAATGACGGTAGATTTACCCATCCCTGTCGGACCGGTCACCAAGATCAAGCCACTGTGCATCATGGCCATACTTTTAACAACCTCATCCATGTTGAGCTCATCCAGTGTTGGGATCTGATCCGGGATCAAGCGAAAAGCAATGGCGGGTCCACGATGCTCCTGAAAAACATTCACACGGAAGCGACTAATTCCCTCTATATGATAAGAGAAATCAAGCTGCAGGTTTTCCGCAAAGACCTTCTTCTGATCTTCAGTGGTAACGCCGTCAATGATGCTTTCAATATCCTCCTTGGTTAGTATCGGCGCTTTTTCAAGGGCGCTGAGTGCTCCTGTTCTTAGTCTGATAACCGGAGGTTGGCCCACTTGAAAGTGAATGTCGGGCGAATGATGGTCCGCCGCCTGTTTCATAACTCCTTTGAGATCGAGTGCCATATTTTTATATTTATTTTCCTATAATTATATCATTT
>CBDUQG010000033.1:0-10948 GCA_965369305.1 uncultured bacterium | reverse complement strand
GTGCGAGAAAATGGAAGGAGCTTCTAAAGCGCACCGAAATTCTATTCATGAACAAGGAAGAGGCGGCGGCCTTTAGTCGTGTGCCCTACATGCCGGCTGGTGTGAAACAGGATGATCCCAAGATGCACATCTGCGGGAATAAAGACTTTCTCCCGCCTTATGCTGATGACGTGACCGGCATTCTGAAGCTCTTCGCAGATGTGGGTGTAAACTATACCGTTATTACCGATGGTCGTAATGGTTCACAGCTCACTGATGGTAAGCGCCAATATTTCTGCCCGGTCCATTCTCATAAGCGGGTGGACACTTTGGGGGCCGGTGACGCTTTTGCTAGCGCATTTACAGTGGCTATGATAGAATCTCTACCCTTGAAGACGGCATTGCTGTATGGTACACTCAACGCTGGTAATGCGGTCATGCATCCGGGGGCTCAAAATGGGCTTCTGACAGCCAAGGAAATGGAGGCCGCACTGAAAAAGAGCGACACAAAAGTAACATCAACTAAACTCTAATAAATTTTTAACAAAAAATGAGCGATAATAAACTAAGTAAGGCCCTTGAGGCCATTGAAGCTGCTGAAGCAGCTCTAAGTCTTGCAAAACAACATCTGGGATCGGAAGGCGTCATGCCGGCCAAGAGCTCCAGGTCTTATTCGGAAAAGGCTGCTGGTCTTTCAAGTTCGTCTGAAGGCCGTGTCATCGAAGGCGTCTTTGATGGCCAGAACATGGTCGATAAAAAAGGTGCCGTTCATCCGGTTCCTGCTAACTACGCCAGTAAATCTAAGCTTGTTCCCGGTGATGTCCTTAAACTGACTGTGACAGATGAAGGCAAGTTCCTTTATAAGCAGATTGGTCCGGTGGAACGTCGTACCGTGATCGGTCCGCTCGTTCACAACAATGGTCAGTATCAGGTCCTGGCTGAAGGGAAAGCGTTCAATGTCCTACTGGCTTCGGTGACTTATTTCCGTGCTTCAGTTGGAGACGAGGTGACGCTGATCATTCCAATGGACGAAGATGCCCAGTGGGGTGCTATTGAAGCGGTTCTTCCGAAGTTTGACGATGATAAAGGGGCCAAGAAAAAGCTCAAGGATGACCTTGACCTGGACGAAGAGCTGGATATCTAAGCTCTCTGGAACCTTTAAAAAAGGAATTTAGATTTGCTATGAGCGGGGGCAGGGTTTATTTTTCTTGTAACAATAAATTTTAAGCCCTGATCCTATGTCATCAACCATCAAACGAATTCATGCCCGTGAAGTGCTCGATTCCCGCGGAAATCCCACGGTTGAGGTCGAAGTTTCCACAGGTGATTTTACAGCGTCTGCCATTGTGCCCAGCGGCGCGTCGACCGGTGCCCATGAAGCGGTTGAACTTCGTGATGGTGACAAATCCCGCTATGGCGGTAAAGGTGTGAGTAAGGCGGTTGAAAACGTGAACACGGTGATTGCGAAGGAATTCATGGAGGCCGAAGTTCGCAACCAGAAAGAAATTGATCAACGCATGATTGATCTGGATGGTACGCCGAATAAGGGTAAGCTTGGTGCCAATGCTATTTTGGGAGTTTCTCTTGCTGTCTCTAAGGTTGCTGCGATGGTGGAGGGACTTCCTTACTACCGTTATCTGGCTAGTCTGGGCAATACCGCTGAGGCCAGCCTAATGCCCACTCCGATGATGAATGTTTTGAATGGGGGAAAGCATGCAATCAAATCCACTGACATTCAGGAGTTCATGATCATGCCAGTAGGTGCGCCTAGCTTTAAAGAAGCCCTTCGCTACGGAGCTGAAACTTTCCATGCTCTTAAGAAAATCGTGAAGGAGCGTGGCTTCTCCACTTCGGTGGGGGATGAGGGCGGTTTTGCACCGAGCCTTTCCAAGAATGAAGATGCTCTGTCGCTTATTGTCGAAGCGATCGAAAAGGCTGGTTATAAGCCTGGTGAAGACATTGCCCTGGCCATGGACGCTGCTGCCAGTGAGTTCTACGAAGATGGCAAGTATAATCTGGCATCCGAGTCTAGAATGCTGACCAGTGAAGAAATGGTCGATTTTTATGAGGAGCTCGTTAATAAGTACCCCATCGTTTCGATTGAAGATTCCCATCATGAAGATGATTGGGATGGTTTCAAAGCGCTTACTGAACGAATTGGCGATCGGGTGCAGCTGGTAGGGGACGATCTATTGGTTACCAATACTGAAAGGCTTAAAAAGGCGATTGATGGGGGTAATTGCAACTCTATCCTCATTAAGTTGAACCAGATTGGTACCCTGACCGAGACCATGCAGGCTATTCATATGGCTCATGATGCCGGCTTTACTGCTGTGGTTTCCCACCGAAGCGGAGAAACAGAGGATACCAGCATTGCTGACCTGGTGGTTGGTATGGCAACTGGGCAGATCAAAACAGGTTCACTCTGCCGAACAGACCGCATTGCCAAATACAATGAACTTCTGCGCATTGAAGAAGGTCTAGATAGCCCTCGTTATCAGGGTAAAATCCGCTAGTATATTAAGACATATATCACCCTTATGTTAAGCTTGCTGGCTTGCTTCGCGGGCTGATACCTGATAAATTCCTTTTGGTTTTTTAAAGCCACTTAGTATTAAATACAAACGATATGAAAAGACAGCCATTTTTAATGAGAAAGTATGTTCTTCTGGCGATGGTTGCCATGCTCTCTCTGACGGCTTGTAATAAGCCGCTTGAAGCTCCTGAAACCGTTATGGAAAAAGCCAAGCAGGCGATTGTTGAAGTTCAGTCCGGACAGGTTGATGTCGTTGCTACCGTGGATGGAAACAATGGCAGCGACGATCTTGATTTTGACGGAAACATGTCACTAACCTTCGATAAGCGCGAAGAAGAGAATTCTAAGTTTAACCTTCACCTTGATGTTTCCGGCCTGATGCAGGCTGGTGAGCAGCAGCTTGATGGTGATCTTGATTTTGACTTCATCACCCTCGATAAGGAGTACTATGTGATGCTCAATGAACTGGCTAGTAGTGATCCAAACGTCAAATCGATTGAGCCATTTGTGGGCCTTTATAAGGGTAAGTGGCTTCGCATTGCCGAAGACTTTATTCCTGAGAACATTCGTGACCTCCAGGGTCAGGATGAGGCTCTGATGCTTAAGAAGAGGCAGCTCGAGGATCTCTTTGTAGAAACCACCCTCTTTGATGTTGTTAAAGAGTACGGAGTTGAAAAGCTGAATGGTAGTAATGTTCATCACTTCGGACTTGCAGTGAACTTGGGAGGCTTCAAGGATTATATGGAGAAAGCCGCTATTATTGATGGCCGGGAGCTGACCGCTCAGGAAATTGAGGAGGCTGTAAAAGTGCTTTCTTACATTCGTGAAGCGGAAGTTTACATTGACGTTGATACCTATCATGTCCTAAAATCTGTATTCCGGTTCTCCGGTGAGGCCCTTCAGAGTGATGCCAGTCTCGAAGTTGAGATCGTTGTCGAGGGATCTGACTACAATAAGTCTGTTTCTGTCGAAGCTCCAGAAGGTGCTGAGGATTTCAACCCGCTCAACCTAATTATGGGGCTTGGCGGAGCGCCAGCCTTATCTGATGAAGAAGCCGCTCTCCTTGAAGAAGCTGTTTCAGAGGCGATGGAAGAACATGGCGGGGCGATGGAAGAGGGTGAAGTGATGGAGGAATCTAGTGAAGAGTAATCGTTTAATTTATCAATTTATTATTTAACCAAGTTACACATGAAATCAGTCAAAGCACTTACTTTTGTACTTGTTTTCAGCCTTGTTCTCTTAGCTGGTTGTACTACCACTACCACTGAAGCTCCTGCTGAGGATGCGATGATGGAAGAGGGTAGTCACAGCGATGACGCTATGATGGAAGACAAGATGGAAAAAGACGGTGAAGCTATGGAAGCTGACGGTGAAGCCATGGAAAAAGATGGCGAAGCTATGGAAGCTGACGGTGAAGCCATGGAAGCTGACAAGATGGAAGCTGACGGTGAAGCCATGGAAAAAGATGGCGAAGCTATGGAAAAGGACGCTCAGTAATTTCCATTACAAATAAAGAAGCCTGCTCTTTGCGGGCTTTTTTGTTGTTTCAGCTTTTGCTTGGGGGATTAGTTGCAGTATAATGAGATCAAATAACCCACGATAAATGCCCGACTTTTTAGAGTTTTCCAAGATGACGGATGAGGAGCTTTCACAGTCCCTCAAAGACAACAAGATCGGACTCACCATCGAGGAGGCTCGGAAGATCGAGGATATTTTGGGAAGGCCGCCAACGATTACCGAAGCGGTGGTTTGGGGGATTCAAGGGTCAGAACATTGTAGCTATAAATCATCCCGTCGTTTCCTTTCTACTCTACCCACCGATGGTCCGAACGTGATCCTGGGCCCTAAAGAGGATGCGGGAATTGTAGAGATTGCTCGTGATGGTGATGATCGCTGGGGGTTAGTTATGAGCCACGAATCTCACAATCATCCATCTCAGGTGGTACCCTACGAAGGAGCCGCGACTGGTATTGGTGGAAATGTGCGAGATGTGGCCTGTATGGGAGCTAAAGTGATTGGCGTCCTTGATCCACTTCGCTTTGGAGAGCCCGAAAACAATGAATGTAGGGTGATTGCTAATGAAGTGGTACGAGGTATTGCCGGCTATGGGAATCCGATAGGCGTGCCTAACCTTGGTGGTGACATTAACTTTGGTGAGTCATTTAATGACAATTGCTTGGTGAATGTGGTCACACTTGGTCTTGTTAAGGAATCAGAGGTGATCCACTCTTTCTGCCCCGATGAAGCCGCAGATGTGGGCTATGACATTATTTTGGTGGGTAAGCCCACTGATAACTCTGGGATGGGAGGGGCAGCTTTTGCCAGTCTGGAGCTTGATGAAGAAGATAAAGAAGCAAATAAGGGAGCAGTGCAGGAGCCTAATCCATTTTTGAAGCGCCACCTTTTGGCTAGCAGTTACGATCTTTTTAAGCGGCTCAAAGACATGGGCAAGCTCGATAAGGTTGGCTTCAAAGACATGGGGGCGGGTGGAAATGTTTGCTCTACCGTAGAGCAGGTGGCTGATCGTGGTTTTGGGGCTCAGATCGACATCGAGAAGATTCACACGGCTATGGATGGCCTGCACCCAAGTGTGATTGCAGCTTCTGAAACTCAGGAGCGCTTTGCCTGGACCTGCCACCCTGAGCTCACTGACATGATTCTGGATCATTACAATAAAAAATGGGAGCTGGGGCGTGTGGCTCATAATGCCAAAGCTTCACTTGTGGGTAAGGTAACCAAAGGCGGCCAGTACATCATGAAATACAAAGGTGAGGTGGTGATTGATGCAAAGGCTAAAGATATTACAGAAGGTTTGCAATATAAACGCCCAACTAAAGCCAAAGAATATGACTTATCTGAGCCATCCATTGATGAAAAGGATTTAGATTTGAATAAATTATTTGTTCAACTTTTGGGTGCCAAAAACATCTGTTCTCGCAAGCCTGTTTACAATAAATACGACAAAAATGTTCAAGGAAATTCAATTCTTGAGGCAGGGGAGGCCGATGCTGGTGTGATTGCTCCACTTCTCGAGATGGAAGGGGTAGGAGACAAGGCCCAGCGAACGGGTGTGGCCATTAGTAGCGACGGTATTTCTCGCTATTCTCAGATTAGTCCCTACTGGCAAGCGGCTAATGCCACCGTGGAAGCCATGCGGAATGTGGCTTGCGTTGGAGCATCGCCAATCGCCATTACCGATTGTCTTAATTACAACAACCCTGAAGACCCGGAATTGCTTTGGGAATTCGAGCAAGGGGTGCAGGGGATTGCGGATGCCTGTCACGGTGTTCCACTTAAGGAATATCAGGATAGCCCGACTCCGGTGATTTCCGGGAATGTGAGCCTTTATAATAGTGTTGATGCCACTGCCATCATTGGTTGTGCGGGAGTGCTGAAGGATTACCGAAAAGCCATTACACCCCATCTAAAAGGTCCACATAACCATTTGTTTTTGGTGGGGGATCGTAAAAATGAGCTCGGAGCCTCAGAGTTTTATCACCTACTTGGTCATTTGGGGGCGAACGTGCCTAAGGCTGACTTCGAAGAGGCTCGTCGCGAGATTTACACGCTCATTGATGCGATTGACCAAGGTATCATTGAGTCTTGTCATGATATCTCCGAAGGAGGGCTTCTGACTTGTATTGCTGAAATGACCATGCCTCACCAACGCTATGGAGGAGGGAATTTGGGGGTTGATATTGATCTTTCTGGCATTGGTGAAGGCCTGAAGACTTACCAAAAAGCCTTTAGTAAGACAGGTGGCTTTGTGATTGAAGTTCAGGAAACCCACCTTGATGAATTGCAGCGAATTTGCGATGATTATGGCCTAACTACCTTTTCTCTTGGAAAGGTGGCTGAAGCCAGTGATTTTGTCGTTCGGGATGGCGAAAAGAAGGTGATCGACCTTCCGCTCTCCAAGCTTCAAGACGCTTGGTTAAACAGCCTTGCAACATACTTAAAATATATTTATTACTTAAATTTCAAAAAATGATTAATAAGATAAGTAAACTTACTGTTCATCTTTTGCTTTTGGCGATGGTTACTACTCCGTCATTAGCTTTTGCCATGGATAATGGAAACGGTGACCCAGTGGCACTGGATGATGTCACCATTGAATTATCTGGTGAAGCAGGTCAGAAGCATGTCGTCCTAGAATGGGACGTAGTAGGGGATGCACCTCATGGATTCAAGGTGCTTCGTTCTAAAACGAATGCACAGCTTACATACCCGCCAACAGCTGACACACATGCTGACTACCTTGGCTCAAGTAAGACTCGTTTCGAAGTCTATGTTGATGCTGGAGAGCACTATTTTAGAGTTTGTGCCTACAACAACGATGGTGGAAATCATGGTTGCAGCAACGTGCTAGCCTTGGATGTTCAGCCTAAGGATGAGCCGGTACACGACGATAAGCCTGAACCAACGGATGCTGACCCTGTTGGGATTGACCTTGAGGCAGTGTTAACTGATGAAGGAATTGTTCTTGAATGGGAGGTTGATGGCGATGTTTCTAAGGGGCAAAAAGTCCTTTTCAGTAAAAAAGACCCAAATCTCACCTATCCACCCAAGGATGGAACTGATTCAACTTTTGTGAATGCTAATAACAGACGGCATGTCTTTAAGTGGGCACCAGCCGGCTACACCACTTATGTAAGGGTTTGCGCTTACAATGGTGATGGCGGAAACCGGGGTTGTAGCAATGTTGTGTCTGTCGACATCCCAGAAGACTACGAAAAGGACACTGTAGATCATAAGAAGGATGATAAGCCAAAAATGACCGACTATGACAAAGAAAAAGAACATGATTCTGAATACGCTGAACTGATTGCTGAAATAAAGGCACTTAAAAAACAAGTGCGAGAGCTTAAGGCAGCTTTCAAAGATATCGCTCAACACCGTTATAACACGGCTATCGATTACCTTCGTGAAAACGGAATCGTTGAGGGATATGACGATGGCTCTTATAAGCCGGACAATCAGATCAATCGGGCTGAATTCATGAAAATTGTTATGGAGAAATTCTATGATGATGTGACGGAAGAAGAAGCCGATTGTTTTGAGGATGTTGAGCGTGAATGGTATGCCCCATACGTCTGCCTTGGCAAGTCTAAGGGTATTGTAAGTGGCTACGATGACGGCGCCTTCCGCCCTGGACAGAACATCAGCTTTGTTGAAGCGGCTAAAATCCTCTCTAACGTCTACGATCTCGATCTGGATACTCAAGGGAACCAATGGTACGAACGCTATGTTAAAGCCCTTCAAAAGGACAACTATGTGCCTGGATCGATCAATAGATTAGACAAGCCTATTACTCGTGCAGAGATGGCCGAGCTAATCTGGAGAATTCGTGAACAGAAGAAAGATCAAGAAGCTGTAGAGCTGATTGACTAGTCAATTGAATCTGAAAGGGGTGGATGCTATAATCTAGCTCCACCTCTTTTTGTTTATGGCTGGAAACATTTTTCTATTCACTGGCGAAGATACCTACCTTCTTCATGAGCAGATCACTGCCTGGAAGGAGGCTTTTGTAAAAAAGCATGGTGATATAAATCTGGCTATTCTAGATGCGACTGAAACACCTTTGAACGAAGTCATGGCAGCAGTGAATGCGATCCCATTCTTGGGCGATAAGCGTCTCATCTTTATTTATGGCCTTCCAGATAAGCCCAAGACCCGCAATGCGGATAAGGTGAGTAAGGCTGATGAAAAGCGCGATGAGGAGCTTAAAAAGCTGGAGGCAGATCTGGATGATGTGCCGGAAACCAGCGTGGTGGTTTTTGTTCAGAGTAAGCCTGACAAGCGGAAGTCTTTTTACAAGAAGCTCACGGCTAAGGCTGAAGTGAAGGAGTTTAATCCACTTGGTGGTCAGGCCCTTTATTCCTGGGCTATGCAGCGTGCTGGCAAGCTGGGTGCTAAGCTCGATACCTATACAGCTGAATATCTGACGACGCAGGCCGGTCAGAACCTTTGGCGCCTTTCGACCGAAATTGAGAAATTAGTTGCTTATAGTGCTGGTGAGCCAATCACTCGGGCTATGATTGATAAGCTGGTTGTGCCAACGCTTGAGGCTAACGTTTTTAAGTTAACAGATGCTCTTGGGGTTAAGGATCGCCGAAAAGCTATCAACCAGCTCCATCGGAGCCTGGCAGCCGGTGAGAACCTTAGGCAGGTCTTTTATATGATTGTACGCCAATTCAGATTGCTACTTCAGGGAAGCGGTTATGTGTCGGCCAACAAAAACCCTAATCCGACTGGGTTTGCTGCCTCACTCAAGCTTCACCCTTTTGTAGCCCGCAATACCTTAGGCCAAGTAAAGAACTTTAAGGGGCAGGAACTCAAAAAGGCCTACGCCAGACTACTAGAGATTGATGTAGACCTTAAAACGAGTCGCATAAGAGTCACGACGGACAATCAAGACGAATTAGCGCTCGCGATCGAGCGCTTCATCGTCAACTTTTGCAAATAATGGAAGATCGTTAGCTCTTCATTTCACATTTACCGGAAACGCAGCCATGTCCTAGTCCAAGACCAGATAGACCCACTAGGATGTAAACGATCCATTCAACGCTTGGCCAACTACCAAGTAGTAGGTTAACTACGTTTAAGTTTTGACCTAGAAAACCGCCAAGACCAACTAGGCCCCAGTTAACGGCACCAACGACGACTAGAAGCATCATTAGCTTAGACATTCCTTTCATATTATTCATGATTTTTTATGTTCGTTTTTAAAATCGAGCTTAGTGTACTAAATTTTTATTCAAAAAGCAAGGACTTCGCTGTATACTCAGATTAATGAAGTTATTTGGAAATAAAACAGTGGCTGTTTTCGATTGGTGGACAGTGGGACATATAGCCTTTTTCTTTGCAGTTACCAAGTTCTTTTTGCTCGATTTTAGCTTTGAACGGGCGATACTATTTCTAATTGCCCTGGGTTTTGTTTGGGAGTTTATTGAGCGGGTTTTGGAAGACTATGTTCATACCAAACGTTTCTTCAAAGAAAAAGAAGGCTGGATCAATCGCTACGTGGGCGACATCATTGCCGACATCATTGGTTTTTTGCTGGCCTGGTTTTTGATTTAGTTAATAGGCTTAAGTCCATGCATCGATTTTGCCTCCACTTCTGAGTAGAGTTTTAGACCAGATCCAAAGCGCTCTCTATACAGATCTCTGAACTTTTCAACATTACCTTCTGCTTCGGCGATCATTCGATTAAGTCTTGCCAGCTTGCTTTCACTGTCTAAGCCAAAGGTGCTGACGTATAGTTTTTCTGACATTTTTTGCTTATTGCTAGGAGTGTATTCTACACTTTGCACGGTCGAGGTGGCAATACAATTATTGACTTAATACAAAAATTAGTTCAAAATAATAATGTTGTCCTTTAACAATTCGCTGATTGTGATCCATCGTGTCATGATTTGACACCTATAGTCTAAATCGTGGCCACTTCGGTGTGGTCACAATCAATCATTAGAGGGAGAAATGAAAACCACTATCTGCATTTTGTTGAGCTTTTTCTTACTTGCACTTGCCTCTGAGGCAAGTGCGCAAATGCCGCCCGAGATGCGAGCCAAGTACTCCGATGAGGAGTATGCACTCATCATGTCGAGGTATCACTTTCACTTTCGCTACGAGCTCCACGGGCCTGTCGACAAGCCTGTCCAGTACGGCCAGGTCAAGCTAGGTCACGAGTACTATGAGCGCTGGCAAGGCCCGAACGGCTGGTACTACTGCGCCAAAGACGGCGAGTGCTTTGACCGTCGCGGTCTAGGAGTGGATCCTTCAGGGTCTTGTTGGGTTGACGCCCAGGGTAACTGCACGGATAACGAGAAGAAGCGGGACGTCAGCATGTTTGCCAAGCACTTCCGAGTGCGGGGGGACCTTGGTCCACCCATGAAGCTCACTGGGGAAATTCCTGACGCCAAGTCGGCTTCGAGCTCGTTATTCGTGAGCCGGGGTTCCATACCCGTGCTTTTAGAGACAGCTTTTTGGTCAGGACTTCTTCACAGGGTTTCGCCACTAGGTTGCTTCGCCCGTATTCACTTTTGACCACACCAAAAAATCGCCACCTCCAGGCTTCGGTCTGGGGGTGGTTTTCTTTATAATTCCCAATTTTGACTTTAGTCAGTTTTATGTCCCATCCAGCTCAATACGAGTTTAAGTTGGGTTTTTGTTGTTTCTATATCACCAAGTTCTTGAGTTTCAGAATCTATTGGATTTTCATTGTTACTAATTGTTTGTGCTCTTTCTTCCATCACTGCAATTCTTGCTCTAATCTTGCTAACCACAGCTTGCTTCTTGTCCCGAGGCTCAATACCGATTTCCTGAATTAGTCCAGGGTCGATGCCACTATAATTCTCAGATTCAAACTCAGATGGTGCACCTCCAGCGGCAAGTAGAATTTCACCGGTTGGCTTCGAATCAATACCATGGTAC
>CBDUQG010000032.1:0-11081 GCA_965369305.1 uncultured bacterium | reverse complement strand
GGTTTAAGGTATTACTAAGCCACATATGAATAATTTAGCAAGGTAAATTAAAAAGGCCCCCAGCTAAGCAAAAGAGCGTGTTATGACAAACGTCACACTTTTTATGACTCTCGCTCAAGCACCATCACTCCCGCGCCACCAGTTGGGCTTTTAAAATGCCTCAGCTTATAACCTTCTGCATGCTCAGCAAGCATAGCCTTCTGAAAACCAAAGCACTCAAAAAACATGGCCTTAGGCTTCAGTGGAAGGAGTGCCTCCAGAAGTCGCTTAAAAATGTCCAAGCCATCATCCCCTCCCCACAGGGCTACCTGCGGCTCAAATGTGGTTTCAATGTTCACTTCGTATCCTTTGGGAACGTAAGGCAGGTTGGCGGTCACTACCAGATCCCGGTCTTCAAGGGCTTCGGGCGGAATATTTTTCAGAAGATCTGACTGAAAGAACTGAATTCGGCCTGAAACATGATGTACCTGGGAATTAAGCTTGGCTACCTTCAGGGCAGCATATGAAATATCAGTCGCCACCACCTCAACATCATGAACATGCTCCAAAATCGAAATTGGTATGCAACCCGAACCCGTTCCAATATCCAGTAACAAGTCCCCCGGACTCAGGTATTCAATCACCGATTCCACCAAAGTTTCCGTGTCAGGCCTGGGTACAAGCACATGCTTATTCACTTTAAAATCCAAGCCATAAAACTCTTTGTGCCCCAGTAAGTAAGCGACAGGAATCCCCTTTCGCCTCCTAGCAATAAGCAAAAGATATTCCCATTGCTTTAAAAAACTCACTGCCTTTTCATTGTAAGCCAGCAGGTAAGTTACAGGCTTACCAAGCACATGCGAAAGAAGAAGCTCCGCATCCAAGCGGGCCGAATCAAATTCAATCAGTTTGCGATGCCCCGTTTCGATGAGCTCTTTAATGGTCATGAGACCATTATAGCTCACTAATTCCTGGAACGAGACGGAATTTTATCCACAAAGGGGTCAAATGATCGCTTTTTGGTTCCAAGGATAGCTTCAGCAACATCACGATGCCTGGAAATTAGCTCCTTAGCAGGAATATCTTTAGCTCTTTCACCATAAATAAGCTCCATAACTTCATTGAAGCGTCGATGGCGCTCAGCATACTTGTCATAGAGCTTTGGCTCAGGCCTTTCCGTCATCACATCATTGTTCTTACTCATAGTTTCCTCTCTTAAAACGTTATGAATCTAACACTTAAAGCTGTTTTTGTCAATATTAGGAATTGAAAAAACCCCTCGCTCAGCAAAGCCAAGTACAGGGGGGAGGGTTTTTGGCACCCTAACCTAAGCCAATCACACTGGAACAGCCAGAAACCGCATGCTGGCGGACCACTTCTCTCCAACCGGCGGAGCACCAAAGCGAAGAGTGCGATCTCCGCCGACCTCGTCGAGGATCGGGTAGGTCTCACCACGTTGTATGGACTCATGGGATGTACCCAAAGCCACTATGGGGAAGTCTCGCTGAAGTTCGCCATGATGGGCGCCAACAGCACACTGAACCCAAAGGCAAGCTGGCTTGAGCTGGCGCTTGGAAAGGGCGACAAGGACTTCGTCCTCGCTCATTTTGCGCCCAAAGTGGACCACGCGGACTTCAAGTATTCTCCTTCCCTCATCCTTGCTCTCACCGGAAACGTCTTCGAGTAATCTGCTGGGGATGTCGTAACGCCCCTGAGCCACCAAAGCATCAAGAGGCATATTGAAGTCTACCTCGAGCTCGTGGACATGGCAGGCAACCACGAAATCATCTGCGAGTACATTGCGGAAGAACTCCCGGTTGACGCAAGTCGGGTCGGCAGTCTGGAGCAGGTCTTCCAGAAGACCACTCTCGAGCAGAGCGCCGAATTGCTTGGGTTCTATTTTACTTTCCCGAACGATTTGAATCAGTCGCTCGATGTTTGTAAGCATTAGCTCCATATATAACTCCTAAATTGGGTTTCAAATGCCAAAACGGCAAGTGTGAAGAATTCAAGACCAGCGCACACCAAAAAATTTGGGAGAGCGGGCCGTGCGCGTAAAATAGAACAAAGCTGACTTTTTGTCAAAAACGCCCAATTACCAAAAAACCCACCAAAGTGGGCTTATTGGCTAAATACTGCTCTTAAAAGTATTACTAAAACGAATTGATGGTGGCCAGGGTTTTTGGACCGATGCGACCAGCACCTGGCTCAAAAGGAGAATCAACAATCCCCTGTTCCATCTGGAACTTAAGCACGGCTTCCTGAGTCTTCTGACCGTAGTAGCCGGTGTTTAGTCCACTTGTTAAATAGTTATGCTGGATCAAGAAGTCCTGAAGGACGACCACTTGCTCACTCCGATCATTCAGATCAAGCTCAGAGCTGAGCCCTGCAGATTGAACAATTTTTTTGTTCGATAGGATGCTTCCAAAGTTAAGCTCTTGCCTTTCTTTAGGCTCAAAGTTAACTTCCAAATTAGCAATTCCAGGAAGGATTTTCTTGGCCGGAACCCATACTTGAACTTCCTTAGGATAGTTCGCAATAACCTTAATTTTCTTATCCACGGCAGCCCGAAGAGCTTCAAAAGTGCGCTTACCAAAGTATCCGGCACCCTTATCCCACTCACTGTTTATGATCCCGCTCTCAATCTGGAACTGGAAAACAGCGTCAATCGTAGCCTGGTCATAGTGACCGGTGATTTCACCTTTGTAATAGCCAAGATCCCAGAGCATACGCTGAAGGTTTTGCACCCCCTCACCGCTTGCATCCTTTCCAAGGCCGGAGGCCAAAAGGACTAGATTCTGTTCGAGACGAGTGATTTCTTTGTTTTCTTTTTCGACCTCTTCGACCACTGGCGCCGGAGTCGGCTCGGGCGAAGGAGTAGGAGTGACTACAGCCGGCGGAATGGAAGTAGGACTCGCCTTTGAATCTTTCACAAAGGCCGCTGGGTTAGCCTGCTTATTAGCCTGAGTTCTTGCCTGAAGGCGAGCGACCATACTGGCCGGAAGCTGAGAACTTACCCAACTAAAGCTCAAACCAGGCTGGACTTGATGCGGCGTGAAATAAACTTCACCGTGCACAATACGCGCTCCCCAGTTAAGAGCACGAGCCAAACCTTCTTCACCATGCCCCATCCAAACATCGATACGGTCATAGTCTTTATGAGCCAAAATAGCCCCACCACGATCATGAACTTCCCCCACACCAAGGCCGGGGATATTCACACGTGTTCCAAAGGGATAGGTTTTAGGAGCCGCAAGCATACCAACATAAACCTCCGTTCCATCGGCCCCATTGGTCCCACGACCATTGAGTCGAATGTCGGCGGCATAACTCCCCTTTATATAGAAGGACTGATCAGGGAGGGGTGAATAGTACGCTGTGACCAGCAATTTTCGCTTTTGCATAGGAATGCTTTCAGCGAGCGCTGGTGCGACGATGATAGCCAGAAGGCTAAGGACGGCAAATACCGTTGTAAATACTTTAAGAGCTTTCATTTTTATTTTTTTACGATTTGTAAAAATCTTGCCATTATACTCCACACTAGGAATTTGGCAAGTGACTCACCTTGAAAAAACTCAAAAGTATTTCATAAATAACTTCTGCCATTCTGCCGGAAAACTAGTTCTCGTAACGCTTTAAACCCTCTTCTGCCTTATCACGCACGTAGGGGTCACAGTCATGCCTACGAGCATGCTCAAAAGCTTCCCTAATTCCCTCACCTTCACGATCCATCAGCACTTTCATCACTCCAAAGCGGACTGCCCCCATAGAGTCATTCATGCCCGACTCGATAAGCACTTCAGTAACTCCCGCATCAGTAAAACTTGCAAGCCCGTAAGCAGCCTTCTGACGATCCCAAAAATTATCCGCATGCAGCAGTGTGTCAATCAGCTCAGTGCGCTTGGAATCGGAAGCATCTGTATCAAGGCTAAATCTACCTTCTTCGGGTTTTTCGTGAGACATTTTGGAGGGGTTATTTAAGAACCCATTTTAGATTAGATCCTGGCAGCGTCAAGGGACTTTTTGCAGGTTGTCAAAACCTCCACCTCACCCTTCTGGTTTACATAAACCATATCCTCAATACGCACGCCTCCTTTTCCAGGCACGTAAATCCCAGGTTCAATCGTAAAGACCATCCCCTTCTCAATCCTTTGCTTAGAGCCAAAGCTGACCGTCGGCGCCTCATGCACTTCGAGCCCTGTACCATGACCAGTAGAATGCGTGAAATACTTTCCGAAACCGGCCTGATCAATCACATCCCGCGCCACCTTATCTAAGTCAGCAAAGCTCATACCCACCTTCACTGCCTTGATCGCCGCCTGGTTGGCAGCCAGAACTGTTGTATAAATTTTTTGTTCAAAATCTGTCGGCGTCGACGAAAAGAAGCAACGGGTCATGTCGGTGATGTAGCCCTGGTAAATAATGCCGGAATCAATCAGAAGCATCTCCCCTTTCTTCCATTTAGCGCTGCCTCGTTGGGCATGGATATCAGCCGTATCTTTGCCAAAGGTAATAATAGGAGGGAAAGAAAAACCTTCCGCACCATTTTTGCGGGCGATACTCAAAAGTTCCCACTCAATATCCCCTTCCGTCATGCCGGGCTTCAGTTTCTTTTGAAGTTGATTCAGACTTTTGCAGGCAATCTTCACAGCCTGTCGAATAATCTTCATTTCACTTTCGTCTTTGACAATCCTGAGCGACTCAACGAGTCCCTGGGTCGGTTTGAACTTAATTCCAGGAAGCCTTTTCTTGTAAATTCGAAGTCGACCCACTGTGAAATCATCCTCTTCAAAACCAACGATCTTTAATCGGCCCATGACCCCCTTATAGCCCTTTGCTTGATCGTAGTAAGGCACCTTGGCTTTTCGGGCAGTTTCAAAGTAGCGCGCATCGGTGATCAAAACATGCTTCGTAGGCGTAATCAAAAGCTTGCCATTGGTTCCCACGAAGCCGCTGAGATAGCGCACATTATAAGGATTTGAAACAAGTAGGGCAGATAATTTTTCCTTCCGAATAAGAGCCTGTAATTTCTTAATTCTTTGTTTCATATTGATGCCAAAAGAGTAACAGAAAAAGTTAGGATTGACACCCCCTGCCACTTTGCTAAGTTGGTGCACAATCATTTAAAAATTGACCATGAGTACGACACCCAAAAAACCCGAAAATGGAACTGAAATCGAAGCAGCTGCCAATGAGGCGGTAAGCCAAGCTGAAGGAGCCCGAGATGGAATTTTAGAAACCCTTGAGAGCAAAGAGGCGGTTGTTCAAGCAGCCGGTGAAGGTATCCTTGAAATGATCAGGAATGAATCAGCCGAGAACCTGCTCCTATTCCACAAGAGATACTGTCCTGAGGTAAAACTAGAAGACATTCCAGGGTTCCGTGAAGCACTGGATGAAGCAGTCATTCAGCACGTTGAGGAAGGAAGCGTATGGGAAGCAATGGACAAGTACATGCTTTTTGGCCAAGACAGCCAAGTCACAGAAGACCCTCGAGTTCAACATGAAGTTCTAAAGGAGATCATTGAATGCCTGGAAGGAAACGATCTGGAGACAGCCATTCACCTTCGCACCACGCTAGGGCGCAATATCGAGTTTAGCCCACAGCAATTGAAAGGACTTATTGCTCAAACCGTTGAAGAGCAGGGTGGTTATGATGAAAAACGAGTGATGAGTGTTTTCTTCGGATCCGAAGAGGCTATTGAAAGAACTGAAGAAATAGCTCAACTAGAAGCAGAAAGACTGGAAGCCCTGAGGCACGGGGACTTCCCTCGCGCAATTAAACTAGATACGAAATTGCAGTCTTGATAAGATAGGGTTACGTGACTTAACCCATCATAAAAATGCCTGACCGAGACCTTATTAAGCAGAACCTCGAGAATACGATCACCGAAACAAGCTTCGAGGGCTATAACAAGGTTCACTCAGGTAAGGTTAGAGATACCTACGAGAAAGATGGAAATAGAATCATTGTAACGACCGATCGTCAGTCGGCTTTTGACCGCATTCTCGCAGCCATCCCTTTTAAAGGTGGTGTGCTGAATCAGATCGCTGCTTTTTGGTTTGATAAGACCAAAGACATCGTCCCCAATCACCTGATCGCCACACCCGATCCCAATGTAGCCATCGTCAAGAAGGTGACTATCTACCCGGTAGAGGTTGTTGTTCGCGGTTACATTACAGGAACCACCAGTACCTCAGCCTGGGTCAACTACGAAAACGGTGAGCGAAATTTCTGTGGTGTTCAGCTCCCGGAAGGGCTAAAAAAGAACCAGAAATTCGACCGCCCAATTATTACGCCAACCACCAAACCTGAAACGGGCCACGACGAGAAGATCTCCCGCGAAGAGATCATCGCTCAAGGACTGATACCCGAAGAAGAATGGGACAAGATAGAAGAATACGCCCTAGCTGTCTTCAAGCGAGGGCAAGAAATAGCCAAGGAGAAGGGCTTCATTCTGGTGGACACCAAATACGAATTCGGAAAGGACGAGGAAGGTAACATTGTATTAGCTGATGAAGTACACACCCCAGATTCTAGTCGCTACTGGGTCGCTGATACTTATGAAGAGTGCTTCGCTGCCGGCCAGGAACCTCAGAACTTTGATAAGGAGTTTCTAAGGCTCTGGTTCAAAGAAAACTGCGACCCTTATAATGATCCTGAATTACCACCAGCCCCAAAAGAACTGGTAGAAGAGTTGTCCTACAGATACATCGACATCTACGAAAAACTCACTGGTACTCAGTTTGAATACAATGAAGATATAGCCATCGCCGAACGGATTCAGCAAAACCTAGATGCCCATTTTGGGTAATTTGACAATACCTATTATATATGTAAATATATACTTTTAACTCTCTACTCATGCTAGTGCCAATCCTCATGGGATCATCGGATGATAAGGCGCACGCGATGAAAATCGCCGACATTCTCGAGGACTTCGGCATCAAGAGTGAGATATACATTGCTTCCGCGCACAAAGTCCCTGAGCTGGTCGTTGACATTGTAGAAGACTTCAACAAATCTGGTGACGACATTGTTTACATCACAATCGCCGGAGGCAGCAATGGCCTTTCTGGGATGGTGTCTGCCATTTCAATCCATCCAGTCATTGCCTGCCCACCCTTCAAAAATGAATCGGACTACTTAACCAATGTGCATTCTAGTACCATGTACCCAGGCAACACCCCTAGCATGCTGGTCATTAATCCCAAAAACGCTGCTCACGCAGCAATCCGAATTCTAGCTCTGAATAATGACGGACTTCGCAAAAAAGTTGCCAGACACATTACTGAAATCAAAGATGCATTCTAAATAAACACCTATGATTACTGCCTTAAGCCCACTTGATGGTCGCTATCAAAAAAAGATCGAAGAGCTCGTGCCCTTCTTTTCTGAGTACGCCCTAATCAAACACAGGTTGATTGTGGAACTTAGCTTCTTCATGACCCTCTCGGCAGAACGTGGCATTCCAGAACTACCGCCGCTCAGCAACAAAGAACTGGCCATCATCGAGAAAATCATGGCTGACTTTGATGAAAAAGAAGCAAAACGGGTGAAAGCCATCGAAAAAACCACCAATCACGATGTAAAAGCAGTGGAGTACTACATCAAAGAAAAGTTCGGCAAGACCAGCCTAAAAAAATACACGGAATTCGTCCACTTTGCCTGCACCTCCGAGGACATCAATAATCTGGCCTACGGCATGATGCTTAAAGGCGCCGGAAAACTTGTCATGCTACCTCAGATCAAAGAGCTGATTGACACCCTGAAGTCACTGACTAAACGTTGGAAGAAGGTTCCAATGCTCAGCCTGACCCACGGACAACCAGCCACCCCAACTACAGTGGGCAAGGAATTTCAGATATTCGCCACTCGTTTGCAACGACAATATGACGTACTAAAAAAGCAAGAAGTCCTTGGAAAGCTAAACGGCGCCTCAGGAAATTTCAATGCGCACGTTTCTGCTTATCCTAAAGTAAATTGGCCATCATTGAGCAAAAAATTTGTTCAAAAATTAGGCCTGGTTTACAACCCCCACACTCCCCAGATCGAACCGCATGACTACCAGTCTGAAATCTACGACGGAGTGGCTCGTATCAATGCCATTCTGATTGATCTAAATCGCGATGTCTGGAGCTACATCAGCCGTGGCATCTTCAAGCAAAAGGTGGTGAAAGGTGAAATCGGCTCTTCAACCATGCCTCATAAGGTGAACCCTATCGATTTTGAAAACTCGGAAGGCAACCTTGGCCTCGCCAACTCAGTACTCAGACACATGTCCGAAAAACTGCCGAACTCACGCATGCAGCGCGACCTGACTGATTCTACTGTTCAACGCAATATTGGTGTAGGAATGGGCTACAGCTTACTGGCTTACAAAAGCACTTTAAAGGGTCTTTCAAAGCTAGAACTGAACAAAAAAGTTGTACAAGAGGAATTGGATCGAAATTGGGCCCTTCTGGCCGAACCCATTCAAACGGTGATGCGTAAGCATGGCGTTCCCAATGCCTATGAAAAACTCAAGGAGCTAACCCGAGGAAAAGAAATTGACCGGACTGCAGTTCAGACCTTCATTCAGGAGCTTAAAATACCAAAGGAAGATAAAGAACGCCTTCTAAATCTTACCCCGGCCACCTATATTGGATTGGCCAGTAAACTTTAATACCATGAAGAAAATCAGCCTTATTTTAATCAGCCTTTTTACATTGGCCGCCTGCCAGCTACCGGTGCAGATCGAAAAGGAAGTCACTAATTTTGAAGAGTGTGTGGCCGCCGGAAACCCGGTCATGGAAAGCTATCCAAGGCAATGCAGCCACATGGGCGAGAACTTTGTGGAAGAAGTGGAACCCATCACTCCCCCACCCGCAGATGATGAAGGGCCTAAGCCTTGCACAAGGGAATATGTACCAGTTTGTGGTGAAGTCGAAGTGCAGTGCATTAAGGCACCTTGCCCACCGCTCAAGACCACCTTCGGCAACCGCTGTGAAGCAGAGAACGCCAAAGCTCAGAACATTGTAGAAGGTGAGTGCGTCGATGAAGAAGTGAATCCCGAAGGAGCCTGCCTTTCATTTGATGGAAACTGGCTGGAAGAAAGTCAGGAATGCGAAGGAATGAGCCGTGAACAATGTGAAAATCTAGGTGGCACGTATAACGAATGTGCCTCCGCTTGCCGAAATGATCCCAATGCTGAAATTTGCACTCTCCAATGTGTCCTGGTTTGCCAATTCTAATGAAGAAAAAGACACTCATCAAAGCCGGCACCTATCAGCACTTTAAGGGTAACCTGTATAAAGTGATCGGCATTGCCAAGCATTCTGAAACCCTTGAGCTCATGGTCGTATATCGGGCTCTATCAACCGACCACAACCTTTGGGTCAGGCCTTATGAAATGTTCAAAGAAACCGTTGAGCACGAAGGTAAAAAAGTACCTCGATTTAAATATCTCCACCCCTAATGATCATTGGACTCACTGGGCCCATGGCTTCCGGCAAAAGCACGGTCGTCGATGCCCTCAAAAACCAAGGCTTTAAGCATGTAACGCTTTCGGACATTGTTCGCGAGGAGTGCGCCGCTCGTGGACTTGAGCTCGTTCGAGATAATCTCATGGCCACCGGACAAAGCCTGCGTGAAGAATTTGGCGCTGGTGTTTTAGCCCAAAGAGCCCTCAAAAAAGTGAATGACGGCAATTGGATCATTGATGGAATCAGAAATCCTGCTGAAGTTGAAGCACTCAGAGAAGCTGAGAATTTTGTACTGGTGGCTAACACCGCCCCGGAAGACTTAATCGTGAGCCGCATTTTAGCCCGCAAGCGCTCAGATGACACCCTGGAAGAAGACGCCATAAGGGCCAAATTAAGACGTGAAATGGGTGAAGGCGAACCCCCCGAAGGCCAACAGGTTCAAAAGTGTATTGACCTGGCTGATTATGTGTTTGAGAATGTTATGCCCATGAATGAGGTTGAGCGGGAATTTATGAAACTATATAATCAGATCAATGATGAACAAAAAAGCTAACAGACCCAGTTTCGAGTCCGTCTACATGGACTTTGCCAAGGCCATTTCAGAGCGCAGCTCATGCGTCAGACTCAATGTAGGTACGGTCATCACCAGTACTGACTTCAGAAAAGTGCTGGCTGTGGGTTACAACGGGAACGCTGCCGGGCTAGCCAACGGTTGTGACCGGGACGAAGTCGGTAATTGCGGCTGCCTACATTCCGAAGAAAACGCCACGATCAACTGTGATTCTCCCAGACATGTTGAGAAGTATGTTTTTGTAACTCATCTCCCCTGCTCTGCCTGTGCCAAGAGACTGATTAACATGGGCAATGTTAAGAAGGTATTCTTTTTGGAAGACTACCGAAAGAGAGACTCTCTGGCCATGCTGGCCGAAGTGGGCATCGAAACATTCAAGATCGAGGATGGCCAGGTGATCAAGGTCGATGAATGGCTTCAGAATAACAACATTCAGATCACTCCTACCAAAATCGAAACCAAAAAAGCCGAAATAAAGCATGAGTAGCTCCGACCATCGATAGGCTATCCAACAAAGTCAGCTTTTGCATCCTCGAAAGGGCGGCGACCATCATCCTCAGTTAGGTGCTTGCGCAGGAAATCAAGCATAAACGCTTCAGTTTCGCCTCTCACTGACTGAAGACTTTTCCCATTTTCAGCAAGGTTTTTTGCCTGCTTAAAAATCTGAATGGAAAGGGGGCCATTATCAATAATGTTGATGAAATTCCGATCTGAGGGGAGGTCAGGAAAAACGATCGAAAAAGTGCGCCACATTTCATTCCACTTGAATTCCATTTTCACTCCATTGATTTCCACCTGAGAGTTTAATACTTGCCGAAGATGAGGCGTCGGTGGATAGGCTTCACGAGAAGTGCCTTTTGGCTCTTCCTGTAGGTCAGCTGAAGACTTCTTGCGACCAAGCAATCTGCTAATTCTGCCGCGCAATTCAGCAACCCAACCTTCTTGGGGTGATTCAGGCGCCGGTGGTTTTTGGCGTTCAACCATATTTTGAGATTCATATTATTATAACATATTTTTGTAATAAATACAAGTATCTCCGCCTCCCTCCTGGCATGGCTCACACAATACT
>CBDUQG010000031.1:0-11376 GCA_965369305.1 uncultured bacterium | reverse complement strand
ATAATAAACAGATTAAATAAAACCAAAAAGTCATGGAAAATCGACTCGTCTATCGCCAGGGAAATGTCAACGGAGGACCATTCTCCGGAGATATCCAGGCAGAAAACCCGGAAAAAAGCACAAGGGCCAACGCTGAACGCAAGGTAATGGAATGGGAAGCTAGTCAGGGGCCTAACGCTGAACCACTAAGCGACGAAGATCGTGAAGAAATGATTCAGGAGTATGTGCATGAAATGAAAGAAGACAGAAGCAAGATTGAAGATACTCTCGGTAAAGCTGCCTAATGATTCAACTTCGTGACCTCATACAATTTGGGAGTAATGAAAGATTTATCTATCATCATGAAAAAGGTCCAGACGGACTGGGTGAGAAGGAACGCTTTTTGCAGAGGATCGACAAAGCCATGGAAGGAGCTGAAGATCACTACGAAGTAAAATACGAAAAACCAGGCTACACGCATATAACCGGGGCCACACTGATCTTGGGTGATGAAGCAAGCAAGGGCTTAAAACCACTATTCAGTCTCAATGAAATGGGAGCCGGTCGTTGTTTCTCTTCGGGAACCAAAGAAGTAGCCAGCAAAGGTCAAACCACCCAGGGGTTTTTGGATAAGGTTAAAAAATCCGTTGGTTATACCATGAAGATCTACGCCAATGCCATGATCCAGATTGGAAAATATGACATTCTTCAGACCAGCGACAGCGCCGAGCAGATTTATAAGCGCATGAAGCAAATCTGGGCTCACTTTGATAAGTTCAAGATGAAAATTCATGTGAGCACCATTCCACCGATTGACGGTGAAACACCTGAGCAAAAAGAAAGGCGCGAAAAACTAAACGAACTGATCCGCGGAACCGATGAGCCAATTTTCAATGTGATCGAACTGGCTGCCGCCATGGAAAGCGTGGATACCGAGTCTCCCAATCTTTACATCCATGACAGAACCAAAGAAGCTGTATACGCCCATGAAAAACCGGAGGGCAAGCATTGGAAACTTCGCCGTAAAACCGCCAAAACCGAGCAGGAAAAGATGGCTGCAGTTTACCTGCAAGCACTGGTAAATGGTGGACGCGACAACTTTAAAGAAACTGAAGAACCGCGCTACGCCGGGCCGCCCAAAGCCCCCTACATCATGGTGGGTGATAGTTTTAGTAAACCACTTGAGACTAGCATTGGTGGAGGCAAAAAGATGCCTGGCCACTACACCAGCAGTATTGATACTAAGCAGCCGAACAATCCTGAGGCGCTTCCTATCGAACCTGGAGCCAATACACGCAAAATGGCTGAAAAGGTGGAGCAAGTCGTTGTTCCTCAGCTTCAAAAAAAGCCAGCTTATCGCTGTGCTGTGATTCAGGCTGGTGCAGAAGACGTTCTAAGTCCTATGGAAAATGAAGAAGACTTGGTAAGCGCCGAAGAAGCCATCACAAGCAACATCAAACGCATGTACCGAGCTTGCCTAGAATCTGATCCGCCTATCATGGTCGTCGCCATGACCCTGCCGCCCATGAGCGCCGAGATTGATAGAATGTATCCTGGACAGGAGAATGCCGCTAAGCGTGAGCGGTGTCGCGAACTCTGGAAGAAAGTGAATGAATTCATCATCAAAGAAACCCACAGACTCAGCCAACACCCACTAGATTGGTACAAACGTATTATGTGTGTACGAGCCCATGAGGCTGTGGGCACCCGAAAAGGGTTTGTTCGAGAAAAATACCGTGACGCCAATGGTCGACTTAGTAAAAAGGGTCAAAAGCAACTCGCTATGATGGTTTCTAAGGCCATGAATGGAATGAAAGACGGCATTGAATTTGGAAAAACCTTTATCCCTGGCTTTAATCCGGATAAATTTGAAATGGAGCATCACAGGAAATACCGAGGCAAGAAACCTATAACCATTGCTTAATAAATGGAAACTTATAACTGGTATCAAACGTTGATCAAGCCCGAATGGGCGCCACCTGCTGATGTTTTTGGACCTGTCTGGACAGCGCTCTACATTCTGATCGCCATTTCATTTGGAGTAGTAGCCTATGAAGTTATTAAAGGCAAGTGGCCAGCCAAAACTTTTTTACCCTTTGGTCTGAATCTGGTATTCAATTTTGCCTTCACCCCAATTCAATTCGGACTCCAAAACAATCGCCTGGCCCTACTAGACATTCTACTGGTTGTCGGAACTTTGATCTGGGCCATGATCGAGATTTACCCAAAGCGCAAATGCCTGGCCTATATGCAAATTCCCTATTTACTGTGGGGTCTCTTTGCCACCATTCTGCAAATGAGCATCACTGGACTCAACCTCTAATTGACGAAAACCAGTCAAATAGCTAAAATAAGGCACTAACCTAACAAGAAGAATTATGCCTGAGCTTTTTAAAGTGGAAGCCATTAACCCCGATGGTAGTATCGTACGCATCGACCACAAGGAAGACTACGACCCCATTGATCCTGATAGCAAAGTGTACGTGCATGGAAGACAAGCTGCTATCCGAGTAACTCCGATCGATACCAGCAGAAAGCCAACTGGCGAACCTGAAACTTACATTGTTGGAACACGTGATCGCATTGTTCAGGTGATGAGTGAAAATGATTGGACGCCGACGTCTTTTTTAGAAAACTATGCAGATGAACCCGACTCAACTCAGTACATCATGTCCGTTCGAAGACAGGTGATCCGAAAATACCAATAAACTTGATTGACTTGCCCGCAGGCCAGAGCTAGAATCTTGTTAACGGCGTTTGAGCCATGCATCACATGGCAAGCTGGCGGAAGAACACCCTAAAGGGTTACTAGAACCGCCCGGAGAAAGCCTTCGTCACAAGCTAAATCAAGTATAAGCCTAGGTGGTAACTCCCCTTTTGGGGCCGAGGCACTCATATCATTATTGAGTGTTTTTTTATGCCTCCAAAAGCAAGTCAAACTCAGGCGCTCTATCATCTGGAATGCTTCGACTGCAAGCGACTGACCAAAGAAAGCGAAAGCGTGACCTCCTGCATCAAATGCGGTGGACCACTCGTGGCCAAATACAACTTTGACAAGATCAAGAGTCGCATCAATCTGTATGACATTGAACATGCGCCCATTTCAGCCGTGAAGTACCTGAACTTCTACCCCATTAATGACTTCGAAAAGGTCATTTCACTTCGCGAAGGAGGCACACCCCTCATCCGAGCGAGAAACTTGGGAAAGAAGTACAAGCTGAATAAGCTATATCTTAAAAACGAGGGGGCAAATCCGACTGGTGTCTTCAAAGACCGTGGGACACTCGTTGAGGTGACCAAGGCGATTGAACTAGGAGCCAAGGCGATTTGTTTAGCCAGTACCGGTAACATGGCCGCCAGTGTGGCTGCCTATTCCAGCATTGCAGGCATCCCCTGCTACGTCCTCGTTCCAGAAGGAACGCCGATTGGTAAGCTGGCCCAGACACTTTCTTATCATGCACGCATCATTCAGGTGCGTGGAACGTATTCAGATTGTGCCAAATTAGCTGAGAAGATGGCCAAGAAGCATGGTTTTTACCTAGCAGGTGATTATGTTTTTCGCCGCGAAGGCCAGAAGTCCCAGGGTTATGAAATTGTAGAACAGCTTTTTTGGAAGTCGCCCGACTACGTGGTGGTGCCAGTGGGCTGTGGAACCAACTCTGCTGCCATCTGGCAGGGCTTTGTAGATTTCAAAGAACTAGGGCTCATCAGCAAGCTACCCAAAATGATTGTGGTTCAACCAGAAGGTTGTAACACCGTCGTCGACCAAGCCAGTAAGCACAAACTTGAATTTGAAATAGTCGACAAACCTCGCAGCGTTTGTAGTGCCGTGGCAGCAGGAACCCCGCTCGATGGTCACATCATTCTAAAAGGCGTGAAGGATTCTGGAGGATTTGGCGTGGAAGTGACAGACACCGAAGCCCTCAAAGCCCAACAGTCTATGGCCAAGAATGAAGGCATCTTTGCAGAACCAAGTGGTGCCCTGCCCATGGCTGCCATCAAAAAACTGCATGAGCAGAAGTTCTTCAAGGAAGATGACATCATCGTAGCCGTGATAACAGGCAACGGACTCAAAGATCCTGTGTCAGCGACCAAGATTCTACCAAGCCCACCATCGATCGAACCGAAACTCGAAGAAATCGACAACTATCTCAAATATAAGATCTATAACATCCGTGGGGCAGAAGTAGATTCAGCCAAGAAGACCTTATTTAAGGCTAAACCGAGTGCTAAAGAAATCGAGAAAGTCATCGAAAAGGACTTCGATCTCAAGTTGAACACAAAAATTGTTCAAAAAATCGAAGATGAGCTCGGAGACTTCATCAGCAAAGGAAAAAAGGTTACCCACTATGACTTCCAGAATATTGTAGAAGAGGTGGTGAACGCCTTCAGCGCCAAAAAGAAGATTCTTGAAATCACTGACTTTAAGGTGGCTGTTTCAAAGAGTGAGCCTAACAGAGCAGAAGTGGAAGCCAAGTACGATGGAAAAAAACTAAGCGCTAAAGCAGCGGGAGTAGGACCTTTTGATGCCATCATAAAAGCCATGCATAGCATCATTGAAGGGCAAAAAGGGGTCAAGGTAACACTCCAGGACTTCAATGTAGAAATCGATGAAGGTGGCACCGACGCTGTGGTGAAGGTGAGCATTGTATTCACCGACGAAAAGAACAACAAAGTAGTCGTCAGTGCAACCTCGCCAGATATAATCGTAGCCTCAGTCAATGCCTTCGAGAAAGGCTACAACCTCTTATGGTGGAAGAATAAAAGTTAATCAACCTTCATGAAAGAAATCATTCAAACGGCCAAGGCACCTGAAGCCATCGGCCCCTATTCTCAGGCAGTGAAACACGGTGACATGCTCTATCTAAGTGGCCAAATCGCCCTACAACCCGAATCCGGAGAAATCATGGGGCAGTCCGCCGCCGTGCAGACCAAGCAGGTCATGCAAAATCTGGGTGAAGTCCTCAGCGCTGCCGGATCCGATTACAGTAAAGTACTTAAATGCACCATTTACCTCAAAGACATGGAAGACTTCTCAGCCGTGAACGAAGTATATGCAAGCTATTTCCCCGAAAACCCGCCCGCCAGGGCTACCGTGGAAGTCGCCAGACTTCCCAAAGATGTATTAGTAGAAATTGACGCCATTGCTCATGTTTAAAAAAGTAGACCCCAAACAATCATTTCCTAAGCTCGAAGAAGGGCTCCTGAACTATTGGGAAGAAGCCGGTATTTTCCAGAAGTCCATCGACAATCGCACGGAAGAATATGTCTTTTATGATGGACCTCCGTTTGCCACCGGACTCCCCCACTACGGCCACTTGCTGGCTGGCACGCTCAAAGATGTAGTACCGCGCTACTTCACTATGCAGGGCTACAAGATCGAGCGAAAATGGGGCTGGGACTGTCACGGCCTTCCGGTTGAGAACATCGTGGAAAAGGAACTCGACTTAAATAATAAAACCGATATTGAACGCTACGGCATTGCCCAGTTCAATGAAGCCTGCCGGGCTGTGGTGCTCCGCTACGCCGAAGAATGGAAGAAGACCGTTCGACGCATGGGGCGCTGGGTCGACATGGAAAATGACTACAAGACGATGAACCCCGAATACATGGAGTCCATCTGGTGGGTGTTTAAAAGTCTCTGGGACAAAGATCTGATTTACGAAGGTAACAAGGTGGTTCCCTATTGCCCACGCTGCGCCACGCCACTTTCAAACTTCGAAACCAACCAGGGTTACGCCGACAGGCAAGACCCTGCCCTAACCGCCAAGTTCGAGCTGGTGGATGAGCCAGGGACCTTCCTACTCGCCTGGACGACTACCCCTTGGACACTACCTAGCAACCTAGCCATCGCTGTAGGACCAGAGCTCACCTACGCCAAGGTGAAAGACAAGGAGGGCGAAATCTACATCATGGCGCTCGACCGCATTCCGCACTACTACAAAAACCCAGAAGACTATGAGGTGGTTGAGCAGATGCTCGGAAAAGACATGAAGGGCCTCAAGTACAAGCCTCTGATGCCTTACTACAAGGATAAGAAGGATGAAAACGTGTTCAGTGTCACCAATGGTGATTTTGTGAGCTTAGAAGACGGTACCGGCCTGGTACACATGGCCCCTTTTGGTGAAGATGACATGGCCATTCTTAAAGAATATGGAGTTGAGCCCGAATACCCACTTGACGCTGAGGCCAGGTTCAACGATGACGTGAAGGAATTTAAGGGCAAGGATGTTTTTGAAGCCAATCCGCTCATCATCAAGAAGCTCAAGGAAGAGAACAAGATTGTAAGACATGAAACCATCAACCACAGCTACCCACACTGTTGGCGCTGTGACACGCCTCTGATCTATCGCCCAATCAGCACCTGGTTTGTGAAAGTGGAACAGATGCGAGATAAACTCCTCAAGACCAACCAGGACATCAGCTGGGTTCCTGATCATATTCAGGAAGGACGTTTTGGAAAATGGCTGGCCGGTGCTCGTGACTGGGCCATTAGCCGTAATCGTTATTGGGGAGCTCCGCTGCCCATATGGCGCTGTGAATGTGGGGAGATTAAGTGTATTGGGAGTCGTGAAGAGCTTGAAAAGCTCACTGGCGAAAAAGTCGATGATCTTCACAAGCACAAGATCGATCACATCACCATCCCTTGCCCCAAAGCCGTCACGACCGACATGACCTTTGTGAGGCATGGCCAAACCGACTACAACAAGAACCACCGCTGGCAAGGCTCAACCGATAACGTACTGAATGAAACAGGCATCCAACAAGCTAAAGAGGCTGCCGAGCAGCTCAAGGATGAGAAATTCGATGTCATCATCGCTTCTCCGTTAGAGCGTGCCAAGCAGACAGCCGAAATCATCGCCGAAAAACTCGGTATGGAAATCACTTTCGAGAAAGACCTGCGCGAGCAGCATTACGGTGAATGGGAAGGTGCTTACGCCGAGGATTTGATGAAAAAGTACAATACCGACATTGATGGCCTTAGGCTCATGACACCACCTGAAGGCGAGCCGTTTGATAGTGTCCTTAAACGCGTTCAAGGGGTTTATGCCAAGTACCGTGGCAAAAAGATATTGGTGGTTGCTCACGGTCACGTTTATATGGCGACCCTCTGCGCCGCCGAAGGAAGAACCTTTGAAGAAATCATTGACCGTGAACATGAGAACGCTAAACCGTATAAAGTAGATTACAAATGCATGCTTCGCCGCATCCCAGAAGTACTGGACTGCTGGTTTGAGAGTGGCTCCATGCCATACGCCCAGCTGCATTACCCCTTTGAAAATAAAGAGAAGTTCGAGAACAACTTCCCAGCCGAGTTCATTGCTGAAGGCCTCGATCAGACCCGTGGATGGTTTTACACGCTTCATGTGCTAGCCAACAGCCTATTTGATAAGCCAGCCTTCAAGAACTGTATTGTGAATGGAATCGTACTGGCTGAAGATGGCCAGAAGATGTCTAAGCGCCTCAAGAACTATCCGGATCCGAACGAGATTTTGAATAACTACGGTGCTGATGCCCTGCGCTTCTACCTGATGAGCTCCCCTGTCGTGAAGGCCGATGACATGCGCTTTAGCGAAAAGGGTGTGTCAGATGTCGTGCGTAATTTCATCTTACCTGTTTGGAACGCTTACAGCTTCTTCACCACCTACGCCAACATTGATGAATGGGATCCAGAAAATCGAGTCGAATCAGACAATAAACTAGACCGCTGGATCTTGGCTGAGTTGAACAAATTAATTGTTCAACAAACCGAGCATATGAACGCTTATGACCTGCAGAAAGCCAGTAACGGCATGTATGAATTTGTAGATAGTTTGACCAACTGGTACATCCGAAGGAGTCGCCGTCGTTTCTGGAAATCAGAGGACGACCAGAATAAGCTCATGGCGTATTCTACCTTGTACACCGTGCTGACCAAGCTCTGTCAGATCATAGCGCCATTCACGCCATTCGTAAGTGAGGAAATCTATAAAAACCTCACGGATGAAGAATCTGTGCATCTGAGTGATTATCCAAAGCCAGATGACAGCCTGAAAGATGAAAAACTCATGGAAGAGATGTTCATCGCTAAAACGATCGTGAGTTTGGGACTGGCTAGCCGAGCGAAGCTGAAGATCAAAGTGCGCCAACCACTCCAAAAGGTACAAGTTGCTTTGGCACAGCAATATGATAAATCTTTGCTGGATGACGAACTGGATATCATCAAAGAAGAGCTAAACGTAAAAGAAGTGGAGCTTATCGATAAACCAGGAGACCTGGCCACCGTCATTGCCAAGCCCAACGCTAAGCTTCTTGGGCCAAAGTACGGCAAAGAAGTTCAGACCATCATTCAAACCGCCAAGTCCGGAGATTTTGAAAGACTAGATAACGGGAATATCAAGGTGCTTGATTACGAGCTGACCCCTGAAGAAATGGAGATTGCCTACATCGGTAAAGAAGGAATGGATGTGGAAACGCAGGCCGGCATTCTAGTCGCCCTGGATACACAGATCACACCCGAGCTCGAAATGGAAGGGCAGGCCCGTGATCTAGTGCGCCAGATTCAGGAACTCCGAAAGGCCGCCGACTATAAAGTTGATGATCGCATCACCGTAGCTCTGATCGGGGCAGACAAGGCTCTGATTGAAACCTTCGGGGATTACATCAAATCCGAGACCCTCGCTACTGAAATCCTGGAAGAAATGGAAGATGGTGATGAGTTTACGGAGATTGATGATATAATCATCAAAGTTAAGCGTTAAAACATGACAAAAGTAAAAGTTGAGCATCACAGCTTCACTGCCTTCTCCTGGTTTGCTGCCTGGCTATTTACCATCGGTTTTTTACACCTAGGCTTTGGAAAAGGGCTACTAGCTTTACTAATCTGGCCCTATTACATCGGCCAATTCGTTAGCACTCTAGTCCAATAAGGTATGATCAAGCGATTTGTCTTACACATTCTGGCCACTGCTGCTGCGCTCTATTTCATTTCCATGATCTTAAATGGCGACTTTGCCATCATGGGCGGTGCAACGGGCTATCTTTTTGCAGCCTTCATATTTGGCCTGCTCAATAGCTTGGTCAAGCCGCTGCTCAAGCTATTGTCACTGCCCATCATGCTGATCACGGCCGGGCTCTTCACCTTCGTACTGAACATGCTGATTGTATGGCTTGTTAAATACGTCCTCGATGTACTGGCCTTCGAAGGAATCAGCATGCACGTCGAACACATCGCTGCCTACTTCTACGCAGGTCTGCTTATTTCCATCGCCAACTTTCTCATTCATTGGCTCACTTCGAAATGAAACGACTGAACGCTCTAGCATCAGCTTTACTCATCGCTTTAGCCGCAGTTGTTTTGAATAGCTGCTCGGCAGGTCCAGTTCCCAAAGATGAAAACTCCTGGCTTACATACAACAATCCTGGGGTCGGCTTTTCACTTGAGTATCCGCCAAGTGTCACTTTGCTCGATGGGAGTCAGGGAAGAATGAATCCTGAACAAACTTACATCGAAGTAGTGTTGAGAAGCATGGGTGAGTCTGAAGCCCCCATGGAACTGACAGCTGAAGAGGAGCAAAAAACTGTTGAAGCCCTACATAGCGGAGAATTTGGCCTCAATCACGACTTCATACTTGAAGAATCTAAAAAGGTAAGACCCGTTGGATTCCTTTTTACCCAAGACTACATGGTCCTGGCACGCTTCGAAGTATGTGACATCACCTTAGAAAGAAGCCTGGTCTTTTTCTTCAACAATAATGAGATCAAAATCACATTGCATGGCCCCATTGAAAGCTTGAAAGAAAGCATGCCAGAGTTCTTCACGGTTAATGAGGAAAACTGCGGCTCCACGAGCATGTGGGATCTCGAAAGACACGCTGAGTTCTATAGCTTGCTTACTGAAGGCAATGGTTCAACGAAAATTCAAAACTGGTTCGACCAATTTGATGAAATAGTCGAGACGATCACTTTCGCACACAGGTAATCTAGTCTTGTGAAGGCAGATATTGACTGTAATCCTCCTTCGAAATGATGCCGTTTTCAGAAAGCTGGTAAGCATAGGCATCCATAGTCATCATCCCCTGCTGTGCACCGGATTCCATGGCGGTTCTTAGCTGTGTAAGACTGCCGTGCTTAATGATGTTCTTCACACCTTTATTTCCAACAAGAACTTCATAAACAGCAGCACGTCCAGGCTGGTCAACGCGGTCTAGAAGATCCTGAGACATGATCACGGCCAGGCTTTCAGCGAAACGATCCTGCATGATCTCCTGTTCTTCATGGGGATACATAGCAATGATGTGCTCAATGGTCTGAAGTACATTCTTGGTGGGCATGGCAGCAATCACCAAATGACCCATTTCCACGAGATTCAAAACTGCATCAAGTGTTTCACGGTCATTGATTTCAGAAATCATGATGAGGTTTGGATCCTCGCGAGTAGCTGAATGAAGAGCGTTGGTAAAAGTAAGCGTATCCTTCCCAAGCTCACGCTGAGAGAAGATCGATTTGTTTTCCTTGAAGATATGCTCAATCGGGTTCTCGATAGTAATCACGTGATACACGAAGCTATCATTCACGTAATCAAGCATGGCCTGAATAGACGTAGACTTACCACTACCGGTCGTACCGGTTACCAGAATGAGCCCCTGACGAAGTTGGAAGAACTGCTTCATGACTTCAGGAATGCCAAGTTCTCCCATTTTAGGAAGGTGCTTAGAAATCATGCGCATTGAAGCCGTCAAACGTTCGCGGCTATAGTAAACATTCACACGGAAGCTAACACCAGATGAGTGGATGTAAGAGAAATCCAGCTCACGAAGGGTTTGAAGGCGCTTGCGCTCAGCCTCTCCGGGAAGCATTTCTTTAACCATGGCATCCATGTCTTCTTTGGTCAGCATATCCACGTTTTCAACGAAAACAAACTTACCACCTACACGCAACGAAATACGACTACCTTCACCAAAGTGAATATCAGAGGCATCCTGCTCAATCGCAATACTCACCAAGTGGTCTAGTGTGATGCTTGGACCACCAGCCGGCTGGGCTGGAGCTTCCGGCGCAGGTGCCTCAGGGGCAGGAGCTTGCTCAGCCACTGGAGCAGGAGCGACCGGAGTCGGATTCTGATTCAAAGGAATCGGTGTATCTTGTGTGTTTTGTTCGTCAGCCATTTTTTAAATTGAAGATTCAAGATTCAACATTCAAAACTATTTTTGAGTTTTCTAATTCTGAATATTGAATATATTTCGCTAGAAATATCCTATTATTATACCAAAAAATGGCTTAATAAGCAAGGATTGAATCGCTCAAAATATGCTATGCTCTTAGCAAGCATTCAAGAAAAAAATGGAAGCAAAAATTGACATGATCGGCATCATCACTAGCCGCTTTGATGAAATGCTGGCTTTTTACCGAGACGTA
>CBDUQG010000030.1:0-11385 GCA_965369305.1 uncultured bacterium | reverse complement strand
CACATTCAACAATTCCCCCCACACTATCACCTGATTTCTTCATCTTTTCGATCAGGGCTGTCATTTTTTTGGCGGCTTTGGGATCAGGGCACCTGGTCGGGTCAGCTTCGACTTGCTTTTGGGTCAGTTTTTCAAGCTTTACATTGCTTCTGATTTCTCTGATCTGTTTGACGTAAGCCAGCACTTCGACTTTTGCCTTCTTCTTCAAAATTTTCTTGGCGATGGCACCGGCAGCCACACGTCCGGCCGTTTCCCGGGCACTGGCCCTGCCACCACCCCTGTGGTCCCGAAGGCCATATTTGGCATCATAGGTAAAATCCGCATGAGAGGGTCTGTAAGTGTCTACCAACTTTCCGTAGTCCCGACTTGCCTGGTCCTTGTTTCGAATCATCAGGCTAATAGGTGTACCTGTTGTTTTGCCTTCAAAAACGCCCGACAGAATTTCTAGTTTGTCCGCTTCGTTCCGGGGGGTTGTCAGACTACTTTGCCCGGGTCTTCGGCGATCGAGTTCTTTCTGAATTTCCTTTTCCGAAATCACTAGTCCTGCCGGGCAGCCATCAATGACCACTCCTAAAGCAGGGCCATGTGATTCGCCCCAGGTCGTGATCCGAAAAATACTTCCAAAGCTGTTACCTGGCATTCATAGTGATTAGACCTACTCACTATATCAAACCTAGCGGAAGACGACCAGTGTGGCGACAATGGTGTAAGCGCTGAGCACCACCAAGATTCCGATGATGGCGTTCCTGATAATTCGTTTGGATTTCTGCACCATTTCATCGTTTCCGTAGTTCATGATCATGTTGGCAGCACCAAAGACAAGAGCCCCAAAAGCAATAAGTCCCACAAAGCCCAGTATAAACTGCATGACTGTACCAAAGGTGTTTACCAAGCTGGTGATATTAGAGCTCCTTATCTGGTCACTTTGCTGGGTGGGGATGATGAAAAGGTTATTCACAATGATCTGATCGATGGCGATCAGGATTAGACCTACACCCACCCACATGATGGATTGACGCTGTTTGGTGATCTGATCTTCCTCACCAGAAGCAAAGAGCATGCGGATGCCACTGATGACAATGAAGAGAATGGCTATCGTGCCGATGATCGTTTCGATGAAGGTGATGAGCCCGTAGATCTCGTTACTGAAACCCTGATCCGGTGTCAGCTCAGTTCTTGGTGCTCCAGCGGGTCCGTAAAGGACGTCAATTCCACGATCTACAAGCAGAATGGCAATGAGTCCGATAACTCCGTAGGTGATGGCTCTTCGCTGTTCTGTGATCACGCTTTCGTCACCTTGAGCAAAGATCATCCTGGCTCCCGCGATAATGATCCAGATAACGGCCAATCCGGCTACAATGTTTTTGATGGTATTTACAACCGATCTGGCCACTTCGTTGATTTGCCTTTCGCCTGTTGCTGTCAGTATGGCGATGCTGTCCGAAATGAAATCAATGTCATCGGCCGAGAGACCTTCAATTCCTTCCAAAATGGATGGTAAGGAGCTGAATAGCAAATCAGGATCATCCTGTAGATCAATGATGTCCTGGAGGCTCTGATAGCCTTCTTCCTCCAGAATGCCAATAATCCTTAGCGGAAGACGGCCCCACTTTTGGTAGTTGTAGTAAAAATTGACCTCATTAAAAATTAGATTAATTCCCTCTTCCTTATTTAGCCCGTCTGCTCCCGAGATAATACTCTCAATGCTGTCTTTAGCTTCATTTTCTGCGTCTTCAAGGTCTTCTTCGAGCCCTTCAATTTCATCATCTTTGGCATCAATTTCGGACCGAACGGTGAGACGGCTTTTTTCAGCTTCGGCAATGGCGAGCTGCCTTCGGAAGTCAGTGATACTACCTGACCCTATGTAATGATCTTCCAGATCCTGAGCCAGGGTACTCAGGTTGGCATAGTCACCCGAAAGGAAGCGAATCCACTCGCTTGGTATTGAGCCCCATTGGCCTTCAGGTGTTGAATAGTCAATGACTGCAATGCCCTCTGATTCAAGCTTCGCCTTGATGTCATCCAAGGCGGTCTGAGCCATGGTTACGGGCGCCATTGAGAGCGTTAGTACAACAATGGCAAGAAGAGATCCTGTTATTTTGCGTAAGATTTTCATTAGGCCATGTATGTGCTTAGGTAGGACAGATCAGCGCTTGTTAGGGTATTAACAATGGCAAAGGCTCCGTAAACTAGGGCAATTGCAACGACCCCGTAAACGATCATGCGTCGGCCCTTGTTAGCCCTTTCTTCATTGTCTAGGGCAGTCAGATAGAGGAAGCCAGCGTATATAGTGAAGGCAATAGCAATAGGGCCAAGGAAAACGAGAAGCAGCCTTACCAGACTGGTGATTTCACCAACAGCTACATCAGGACTGGCTGCACTGACTTCACTTGGTTCATTGATAATATAAACAGCATTCACAATGTTGTTGGCCAATAGAATGACCAGCATACCGATAAAGCTGAAGGTCATGTTTTTCTTCTGCTTGCTGATTTCCTCTTCCTCTCCCTGGGCAGTGATCATTCGCACGCTGCTGATGGCGAACATGAATACGATGACTGAGCCAAGGAGCCATTTAATGTAATCCACAATATCTCTGAGCTGATCCCTGGCGGCATCAAAGTCTACGAGCTGATCGTTGGTGGAAAACTCCGGATTGAAGATGCTGGCTACGTTTTCGGAAACAATCAGTATGATGAAGCCTAGTAGTGCGTATAAGAAGTTTTGTCTTTGTTGTTTGATGGTTTCTTCCTGCCCCCTTGAAATAACGAGCCTGAGACCATATAAGACCCCCATGATTAGAGCGACAGCTCCTACGATGTTTCTGACGATACGGATGGCGTTAAGCACAAAGCTGATGGCCAGTTCTTCGCCTGATTGGCTGGTTGGTGCGAAGGTTTTGACGTCTCCCAAAAACTGATCCCATTCACCGCCCAGATAGCTTTGAGCATGGGCTATTTTGACTGTTAATAGGAGTATTCCAAAAAAGGCTAGCCAGGGCATGACAGCTTTAAAAAATTTCCGAACGCTGTTTTGGTTTGTTTTCTGCACGTTTTGTTTCTTTTGATCTTATTTTACAAGCTCAAAAAAGATTTGCAATAAGAACTGAAATGGTTTAGAATTCCCAGGCTAAATTCAAGTATTAAACGAAGCGATGGCTAAAAGATCAACTCCCAAGAAACAACAGGCTAATTCTCAATCCTCACGTCGGTATAAGACGTATCAGAACAAAGCCAGAAAAAGACTCCTGCAGACTACTGCTATTTCTAAGTGTGACAAGTGTGGGGAATCCCGCCTTGCTCATACTGCTTGCTCTGCATGTGGGTTCTACAAAGGTCGCATGGTGATTGATAAGTCCAAAGAAATGGACAAGATCACCAAGGTGAAGGCTTAGTTTTTGCTTAATGCCCCCCTATTAACAACTCAATATGGCCAGTTGGCGACATTTATCCAGAGTGATTGTCATGCAGAGCTTCTTTGAACACGAAGCCCGTGCGGGTGACCTCAAGGAGATTTTGGCGTATAACCTGGACGAATACGGTGAAAAGATCACGGAACGGGATTTTGCTGAAAATATTGCTGATAAAATAGAAGAGCAGTACGCTACGATTCGTGAGCTGATCAGAAAACATGCCCCTGAGTGGCCTGTGGATAAGATGGATCCGGTTGAGCGTGCTATTCTGGTACTTGGAATATGTGAACTCATTGACCCTGAAAAGGATGTTCCGGTGAATGTTGCTATCAACGAGGCGATTGAGCTGGCTAAGACTTATGGAGATGAGAGCAGTGGTAAGTTCATCAATGGTGTGCTTAACGCTGTAGCTCACGACGAAGATGCTGTCGGCAAAAAAAGATAAACCCGAAAAATGTATAAGAAACTCGAAGAACAAATAGGCCTGAAGTTCAAGGACCACCACGTACTCAGGAATGCCTTTGTGCACCGGTCTTATTTAAACGAACATCGTGAAAGTAAGCTTGAGAGCAATGAACGTCTTGAGTTTTTGGGTGATGCAGTCCTTGAGTTAGTTGTGACAGAGTATCTTTATTTGAACTATCCCAATCCCGAAGGAGAGCTTACTAACTGGCGTTCAGCCCTTGTAAAAGGTGAAATGCTGGCTAAGATCGCTCGTGAGCTGAAACTGGGAGAGTATCTCTTTCTGAGCCATGGTGAGGAAAAGTCTGGCGGTCGGGAAAAGGATTACCTTCTGGCCAATACCTTTGAGGCAGTCATTGGTGTGGTTTACCTGGAGCTTGGCTACGAGATGGCCAAGGCCTTCATCAACAAGTTCTTACTTGTTCACCTGGAAGATATTCTGGTGAAAGGGGAGCACATTGACGCAAAATCCCGCTTACAAGAGTTGGCCCAAGAAAAGGTTGGAACGACGCCTTCTTACGAACTCAAGCATGAAGAAGGACCTGATCACGATAAGATTTTTACCATGGCTGCTTTCATTGGTGAGCGCATGGTGGGTAAGGGAAAAGGCGGCAGCAAGCAGCTGGCCGAACAACAAGCGGCGGAAGACGCTCTTAAGCGGCTGAAGTGGTAATTTCAACCTTCTGAAACCTTTAAAAAAGGTTCAATGCGCTAGTGTTGTTATCTCTAGCTTCACTAATGCGGGTGTACTCAATCTAGGGGTATATCCAAAATATCTGTTTTCGCTCAAGACTTTTCTTCGCCCAGCTTCACAGCTTCCTTCAGGGCACATGTCCCCTCAGGGTCTGTTTCGCGGGCTCGCGAAAATCTCTCGCTCAACTTAATTCTAGTTGTGCTTGTTAGCTTGTTCTTTAAACGGGGATGATCTTGATGGCGCGGTCTGAGCCTTCGCCGGTGCTTTCGGTGGTCACCTGATCTTTGAACTTGTCTGCCAAAAATAGATGAACCTTGCGGCGGAAGTAGGCGTTCATTGGTGGGAGCTTCACCTCGCTCTGGTTTTCAACGGCGTGAAGTGCCTTTCTTTCAGCTAGACGAACAACACTTTCTTCCTGCCTCTTTTTATAACCGTCTACGTCAACGACGATCTGTATGTCGCTGCCGATTTTTTGCTTCCAAAGTACGCAGCGAAGCATGTGTTGAAGGGCGGCAATGGTCTCACCATGCCAGCCGATGAGTAGGTTTGAGCTGGAGGTTTCAATGGATACGTAAAAGCTCTTGTCATCTTCTTTTTCGACTTTTACGCCTGAAAAAGGCACTTTCATGACTTCCAGGATTTTTTCCAGCGTTTCTTTAATAACGAGTTCCATACAAAAATTAGTCTACATTGAAATTTTTTCCCCCGCAAACAATTAATCCTTTGAACGATTCACCGCTATTTGCTGGGCAATTCCGAACAAGGTTGAGGTTCCCCAGTAAAATCCTACGGCAGCCGGTAAGCTAGCTGTAAAGAAGGCGATCAGAAGGGGCATGAAGTACATCATACTCTTGTTCATCATAGGCATAGGACTATCGGATGGCGCGTTTTTAAGGCTCTTTCCGAGTGTGAGGCGCATCTGACCGAACTGCAGGAGACCGATGAGGATCGGTAGCACGATAATGTTGATCTGGGTGAGGTCGATGATCCCTAGGAAGACTGGTTCAATCACAGAGGCATCAAAGCCTTTCAGGCTACCGTATAGTAGGTGCGGGCTGATGAAATCAAGGCCGTCCTTGACGACATAGAACAGGGCGATAAGAATCGGGAACTGAATGAGCATAGGTAGGCAGCTGCTCATAGGGCTTACCTTGTGCTTCTGCCAGATTTTCATGGTCTCTTCCGCCAGTTTCTGCGGATCTTTTTCATACTTCTTTTTGACAGCATCCAGCTGAGGCTGCACTTTCTGCATCTGCTTCTGAGCTTTTAGAGCCTTCTGGTTTGGGATAAGCAGAATGAGCTTAATGATTAGCGTTAGTACAATGATCGCCCAACCAAGGCTGTAACCTGGCATGACGGAAATCAGATAAACCAGCGTGTTGAAGATTGGTTTATAGAAAACCTCCCGAAAGAAGTTACGGAAGATGCCAGGCTTTGTGATCTCGATTTCTTTGGTGTAGGCCCGAGGCTTTTCATCAATGGTCTGCTCTAGGGTAATGCGGTAGCGCCCCAGTTCATCAAACAGCTCGGTGCCCCAATGAGCGTAGCTGACTTGATACTTGTCACCAGGATTGACAGTTGCCTCTCCTCCCTCACACTTAGCTGAGTCAGCTTCAATCATGGCCCACTCACCATTCATGTAGCGTTCAACGAGTAGGGGGTTCTTTGGACAGCTATCCGGAAGAACCACAGCTACCTCTCCGTGGTTGATGATTTCCAGGTTTACAGGTTTTCCAATAACAACCTCAGAATCACCCTCCAGTACAATGTCATCACCTGTCGGAACTTCCTGTCTGGGATTTACAAAAGACCATACAAGCACAAAGGCGAGTGCGAAGAATATGATTCGAGAATATTTAGACATCGGCTTGTAGGTGTTTAAAGAATTCTTTGACCTGGGCATCGACTTCGGAATAATCCGAGATGTTCTTTTTTAGAATAATGAGGCAAACAACGGGTTTTTTCAAGGAATCTAGATTGTGACGTAGGCTTTCGGTGATTTGCCTCCGTACCTTATTCCTGTCGACTGCCTTTGCTAGCACCTTTTTGCTAACAACTGGTGCGAATTTTGGAGTATCAAAATGAGAAGGTAGGAATTTAAAAACGAAGTGGGACGTTCTGTATGCTTTACCTTCTTTGTTTAGTTTGCTGATTAGTCTCTGATTTGAAATCCTGTGACTCTGACTTAACATTATTAAGCACTCAGGCTCTTTCGGCCCTTACTTCTGCGTCGGTTAATAACCTTTGAACCTCCTTTAGTTTTCATGCGCGCCTGAAAACCATGTCTTTTGTGGCGCTTTCTCTGATTTCCTTTACTAAGCATTTCTTTATACCTTAATTAGCCCAAACAGCTTAAGGACTTTCACTTTAAAAGTCAATTAATTATCGATCTTGTTGTTTTAGTGGTCCCAAGAGCTCGTTCACTAGTTCTTGTACTTGGTTTGGGTAGCGGTAGCGAAAGTAGTTGTTCAAACCAGCTTCTGAGTCTGTAATGACTGCATTTTGGCCATTTTCGTCGGTTCTCAAGTAGCCTTTCATTCTAGTGCCGTCTTTGGCTTCGAAGTCCAGGTTGATGCTTAGTCCACCATTCAGAGCATGTACTGAAATAACTCCACTACTAGAAGGAATCATCTCACCTTGATAAACCGCTGTTCGTCCGGCTAGCAGCATGTGATCAAAGCTTTCCTCTTCGCCCGGGCTTGGCCGGGTGTCGGGTGCTGATTCAAAAGGTTCATCTAAAACTTCCTTGATCCGACTTCTGCTAACGGGAGGGTCGGTCTTCTCAAGGCGATCATCTTTTAGCTCGGGAGCTCCTGCAAATGGCATGATATTGGGGCAACTTAAATAAACTAACCCAATTATATCACAGGGCTTACTTGAAGAATTCCTCGATGAAACTCTTCACTTTTTTAAGAGCTGCCACAACCTTTTCGTCGTCACCAGCATGAAGCTCGCTTGGGCGTACACGCACGCTAATCGCTCCTTTATACTTGTTAGCCTTTAGCTTCTTGAGAAAGCTCTCCAGTGGCAACACTCCTTCGTTCGGCAGAGCATATTCTTTATGCTTGTTGATGTTTGAAAGGTGAACATGTACTACTAGCTTTTTCAGGTGTCCATAAACACTCATCAGGTTGCCCCACTTTTTAGAAGCAGCTGATGAAGTATCAAGGGCAGCCATGCCAAATTTCTTCATGTCACTCAGGCTATTCATGGCGCGATCAGGCAGGAAACCAAGAACGGTTTTACCCGGGGCGTTCAGAAGCGCGATATGAATGTGTTTTTTCTTTCTCAGAACCGGCGTCTTCTTCTTAAGCCAGTTGGTAAACTTAAAATCGAGTAGTTTTGGTGGTGTGATCACGACGACCGGGCACTTTAAATAAACGGCCATCTCCGCCACGTGTTCAACGCTTTTGGCAGTGCCGTTTTCTGGAGAATGCAGCGCTACGACTGGTATTCCGTATTCGTCAGAAAGCTTTTTGATGTACTCCGCATTCTGAGTATCGTAGTCGCTTTTATCCACTCCAATTTCGATTCCGTCGAACCCAGCTGCTTTCGCAAATTCAAATATGCGGTTTAATCCATATTTGCGCAGAGAATTCGTGTGTAGTGCGATCATGTTTCTTTTTTATTTTTACTCTACTCATTATACCAAACTATGGGCACTATTACAAGGTTTTCCGCTAATTTGAGGGCAGGTAACCCCTTTTTTCGGCCTCATTTTTATCTTTGAAGAAAAGCCTGTTTTTGGGTGTTATTTTGAACGCTTTTGGCTCAAGTATGCTGTAATAGTACTTTCCGCTCTTGCTGGCAATGTACTGAGCACCTTCGGGGAGATTTCTAGCAGAGTAGTACTGGTCTAGGGTTACCTGATAAACAGGTATTTCGAAACTCTGTCCGACTTGAACATCCTGAATGTGTTCCAGATCGTAGGCAATTCGGGCTTTTTGACCGGTGATTTCACCCTTAAGTAGGCCGTTTTCCAGTTTCAGGAACTTAATGGTGCTGATGCCTGGATTCATGTCTTCAACTTGCTTTAGTTCAGGAAAATCCGCCTTAGCTGAATGAAAATAGCCCATACTGTAACCACTTATCAGCCCGATAAGTAGTATTAGAGTGGCTGAAATAAGGTGGGGGAGCTGGCTTTTTAAATTCTTCATATAAAATCCCTTCAAACAATAATTTGTCGGAAGGGGCTTTTGAGGCTAAACTTAGAGCCTAGTATACGATTTCATTATTGTTATGTCAACATATATTTTCATTCTTGGCAAGGATCCTGGGCTTTCAACAGCTGAACTTGAGGCCAGGTACTACTCTATGAAGGGTGTCATAAAGAATGAGACATTTGTCATGGCAGATCTTGGACGCCCCCTTGATCAGGCTGAATTCAATCAACTTGGTGGTCAAATAAAGGCTGGGGAGGTTTTTGCAAAAGTTGAAAAAAGGTCGCTCGTCAGCTCTATTGCAGATAGAATGGCGGATGGTCATGAAAGCGGAAAGCTCAATTATGGCATCAATGTTTATGGTTGGTCGGAAAAAAACCTCAGGTCGCTTCTTCTGGACCTTAAAAAGGAGTTCAAAAAACGGGGGATTGGCAGTCGATTTGCTAATCAGCAGTTCAAGAACATTTCAACAGCTCAATCGAAAGGTTTAAATGGACCTGAAATTATTATCGCTAAACATGGAAATGATTTTTATTTAGCAGAAGTGATAGCAGTTCAGGATATTGATGCTTATTCGAAGCGCGATTACAAAAAGCCATTTCGTAGTATGAAGGTGGGCATGCTTCCGCCTAAGTTAGCCCAAATAATGATTAATTTGGCTGGTGATTCTAAAACGATTTGGGATCCATTTTGTGGTGGTGGGGTTCTTGTGATGGAGGGGCTTCTAATGGGCCGCGACATCCTTGGGTCGGATATAAATGCTGAGACCTTAAAAGGTGCCCAAAAGAATGTGAGCTGGCTTCGAGATGAGTTTGGTCCAAAGGCTAAGGCAGATCTTTTTGAGCATGATGCGACCAAGCCAATTTCCGGCAAAAGATTCGACGCTATTGTTTGTGAAGGTTACCTGGGACCTCCTCAGGTGAGGTTAAGGTCTCGTGGGGAGCTTGAGCCGGTTTTATCCGAGCTTACTGAACTTTATACAAGCTTCTTTAAAACTCTACAGCAATCAGGCTTTAGGGGCCCCCTTGTCATTGGTCTACCTTTCTTTCGTACAAAGCAAGGCGATCTCCGTTTGGCTAAAGTGATCAGTAGGGCGGAGGAGCTTGGTTACCAAAAAGAGCTAAATCTCAAATATGCCAGAGACGATCAGCTGGTTGGCCGGGATATTTACCGCTTTCGCAAGAGTTAAGCCTGCTTGAGGCGCTTTGCCACAGGTTGAAAGGCAACAATTGAGATAACGGTTGTGACGAAGGACATGATGATGAGAATCGAGAAGATCTCTTTATCAATGATGCCCAACTGAAGTCCAATCGAAGCGATGATGAGTTCAACAGCACCTCGGTTATTCAGGGCCAAGCCTACTGTTAGCGAGTGCAGTGGCTTCATTTTCATAATGAGTCCGGTAGACATCCAGCTTCCGACAAGTTTCCCCAGAATGGCGACCGCCAGGATGGCAGACATGAAAAGTGGGGCTGTATAAAGGGCGCTGAAATCCAGATGGAAGGCCAGGCTGGCGAAGAAAACAGGTCCAAAGAAACTGTAGCTGAGGCCATAAATACGGTCTTCGATTTTCTCGAAGACTTTTTCATCGATCACCTCTTCGCGGATAAACAGACCAGCGAGGAAGGCTCCGATGATCATGTGTAGTCCGATAGCCTCGGCGATCATACCCATGAGCAGGGCAATGATCAGGGTTAGAGTGAAGCCTTTGTTCTTAAACTGAATAACTCGGTTCATGTGCGGTGATATCTTGTTGCCGCCCCATATGACAATAACAAAGAAGGCCATTACCTTGGCTAGTAATGTGAGTGTTGGAACTAGTTCGACTACTCCGGTTTCTGCAAAGCTGATGGCGAGTGAAAACAGGATCAGGCCGATGATGTCTCCCATGATGGCAGCCCCCATCGACATATGAGCCACTTTGGTATTGAGCATCTTGTGATCCTTGAAGAGTCTGGCAGCAATGGCGATGGCTGAGAGTGAAATACCCATACCTACAAAGAAGGCGGTGACTGGCGGGTAGCCAAACCAGATTGAAGTAAGGTAGCCTCCTATAAAAGGAATAAACGTGCCCGTTAAGGCAATGGGAATAGACCTCTTTGAAGACTGAAGCAGTTCATCCGGGTCACTTTCCAGTCCTGAATGGAGCATGAGGAAGAAAATACCGAATTCTGCCACCACTTTTATTACCTCACTATCAATGGCAACCAGGTTTAGTAGAGCTGGTCCTACAATGATTCCACCGATGAGCTCTCCGAAAATAACTGGCAAATTGAATTGCCGAAAAACTTTACCTGCCGTCCAGATGACGACCATCAGTATGAGTAAGTCTGTAAAATCCACCATTTTTAATGTGTTTGTTAGCCAGCTGATTCTAGCATAAAATAAGCTGGCTATGAAAATTGCTATGTTGACATCAGGGGGAGTGGATAGTTCAGTGGCCCTTAGACTGCTTCATGAAGAAGGTCATGATCTTACAGCTTTTTACTTAAAAATCTGGCTGGAAGATGAGCTTTCCTACCTGGGTGATTGCCCTTGGGAAGAGGACTTAGCTTATGTTCGTCAGGTATGCGATGAGATAGGCGTACCGCTTAAAATAGTCCCCATGCAGGAGGCCTACTGGAAGCGGGTGGTGGAATATACCGTGGCAGAAGCGA
>CBDUQG010000029.1:0-11575 GCA_965369305.1 uncultured bacterium | reverse complement strand
TTTCTCCATAGCTTGAACTTGATGATCATCCAAAACTATCGGATTACCACCATGTTCATTTGGAATCTCTGTCGACCTATCCAAGCATTCTTCAGCAAATAATTCTCTATACTTATTAAAATCCATCCTAATAAAATTATGAAATATAGGATGGAAGGTCCGCTCCAAAATAAAATGACACTCTCCTGACCATGATCTAAAACCACAGGATCTCCTTCCTCACGCAAGCTTCACTAGAACGTATGAGTTTACAACCGGCGCACAAACAGCGCTCAGGGCCTTTTTGGAGTAACATTCTGACAGATCAATAAAATTTTGTCAAGCATTCGCAGCTAAAAATTTTTCCTGCTATAATCGAAATCGCTATGTATACTCAAATTGACCAAAACAAGACCAATACGCGCATTCTGATGTATATCTTCATCTTCTTCTTTACGATGATCGGGTACGTATTCGGGCTGATTTGGTCCGGAAGTGACGAGGGAGCTATTGGATTAATGGGTATTTTCGGTATAGCTGCCATCATCTACGCCATGATTAGCTACTTTGCCGCTGGCAAAATCGCCATGAGCATTACTGGGGCAAAAGAAATCAAAAAATCAGACAATCCTACCCTATATAGAACGGTTGAAAATCTGGCCATCGCCGCCGGTGTGCCTACTCCGAAGATTTATCTGATTGATGACACCGCCTTAAACGCTTTTGCCACCGGTCGAGGACCGAAAGATGCCAAGGTTGCTATCACCAGTGGCCTACTGGACCAACTGGAAAAAGTAGAACTGGAAGGGGTGATGGCTCACGAACTTTCCCATGTAAAAAACTATGATATTCGTCTTCAAAGTGTAACTGTTGCTTTGATCGGACTCATCGCCTTAGTGTCCGATTTGTTCTTGAGAAACATGTTTTATAGCGGAAGAAGTCGAAATCGCTCAGGTGGAAAAGGAGCCGGGATCCTCATCATTGTTGGTATCGCTCTAGCCATTCTTTCTCCCATCATTGCCAAGCTCATGCACCTGGCTATTAGCCGGCAACGTGAATACCTAGCTGATGCCAGTGGTGCCTTGCTGACCAGATATCCGGAAGGACTGGCTCGTGCTCTAGAAAAAATCAAAGCCGACAAAGAACCCTTGGAAGCCGCCAACAAGGCAACCGCTCATATGTACATTGAAAACCCACTTCGCAACGAAAAGGGCATGAAGTGGATGAACAGTTTATTTGCGACCCACCCAGATATCAACGATCGCATTGGACGCTTGAGAGGAATGGGTAGATAACGTAGAATCGAGACATGAAGAAACAGTTGATCTACCTAAAGGTAATGCAAATTATCGTCGATGGCCTCCTGATACTGGCTGCCTTCGCCCTGGCTTACTTTTTACGCATTGGCTTTTACATGTCGACCGAGTTCCCTTTCTGGGATTACTTTTTGGTAGGACTTATCACCATGCCCTTCACCTTGCTATTCATGTTTTTCATTCGGGCCTATAAGCTCAGTCAAAAGCTATGGAGTATGAGACATCTTCAAAGACTGACCTTGGTCGCCCTAGAGAACGTCTTCCTGTTCATGATTCTTTATTACTTCACTTTCCGCGAGTTCTTCAGCCGCCTGATTCTGATTTATCTATTCCTACTCACTCTCGCCTTTACCTTTATATGGCACAACGTATTCCGGTGGATTCTTAAGAAAGCCTCCAGTAAAGAAGTGGGTGTTTATCGGGCGCTAGTCATCGGAACCAACCGACCTGCTGAAGCTATCGTGCGCCTGCTCATCGATGAAAAATCTCACATCAAACCAGTCGCTGCCATCAACGCTCATGGCGGAAGTAAAAAAATGATGAATGGCGTGCCAGTGGTAGGCAAAATGAATCTCTTTGAAAAGACTATTGCCGATCACGACATCGACATCATCATTCAAGTAGATCATCTGGAACAAAGTTTGAATATCATCAACTACGCCCTGGCAAATAATCTAAAATACTTGATGCCACCCGAGCTTCTCGGTATTTTTCAAGGCCACCAGATCATCGAAGAAGTGGAAGGCATGCCTTTTCTCAAGGTACACAGACACAAGCGCTGGTGGCATGACATCTGGTAATTATGAAATGTATTATTCTGGCCGGCGGCTTCGCAACGAGACTCTGGCCTCTCACTGAAAGCAAAGCAAAACCTCTTTTACACCTGAAAGACAGGCCGCTCATTTCACATATTGTTGAGAAATTGCCAGCCGACACTGAAATCATCATTTCAACCAATGCGGTTTTTGAAGAAGAATTTACAGAATGGACTAAGCAGTTTCCAGAAAAGAATCTGAAAGTGTTCGTAGAAGATTCAGCTGGAGACGACTTCAAAAAAGGGGCACTTGGAGCCACTGCACTAGTGATCGAAACAGAGAATATTGATGAAGATTTGATGCTTCTGGCAGGTGATAATTACTTCGGTTTCGAAATGGAGGCCATGTTGGAACGCTTTGGTGGCAATCCCCTTCTTGCAGCCTATGACATTCAGGATCTGGATAAGGCCAAAAAGTTCGGTGTGGTGGTTCAACGCAATGGCAAGGCAGTAGAATTTCAGGAAAAACCAGATCAGCCCAAAAGCACCTTAGTTTCTACTGGCTGTTTTCTATTCCCAGCCAAAAATCTAAAAGACATTGTGCATTATGCCAAAGAAAAGAATGACGATTTGGGCGGTGTCTTTGAGTATTTAACTGAGAAAGGTGAAGAAATAGACGTCTTCCGTTTTGATGAACCTTGGGTAGACATCGGTTCTTATGAAGCCTACCTCCAGGCCAACAAAGACTTGCTGGAAGATCAAGTGATTGAGCAGGATGGCGTGAAAAAGGAAGGAAACAATGAATTCAGTGGAGGTGTATACCTCGGCGAAAAGGTAACGGTAAGAAATTCTGTCATCGAGCATTCAGTCATTCTCGGAAACTGCGAAATCGACAACTGCGTGATTCGTAACTGCGTGATTGATGAAAACTGTAACCTCAAAAACCTCGACCTAAGTCACAAGATGATCCGACAAGGGAGTGTGATCGAAAAATAGTTAAATGAAAACCCCCACCGCGCGTGGCGATGGGGGCGTTTTTTGCTTGTGACTAGAATTGGACCATGACTCCGGCCGACGGCAGCACGCCGTTGAAATCAACGCTGTAGCCATCAGAATCGAAGCTGCCGGCAGCGTACTTTGCACCAGCCATGAGGGCGACGGGCACACTACCATCGGTGAGGGATTCAAGTGAGAAGTAGAGGTTAGCACCAATCTCGAGGGTCTTACCGGAAGCGCCGCTAAAGGCGAAGCTGGGCATGATTGTAAACTCCAGGCCGACAAGGCCGGGGCTCATCTCGAGATTGTAACCAAACATGGGAGTGAGTGACCAGAACGAGCTGGTATCTTCACCTCTCATGAGACAACCGGTTTGATCAGCACTATCCACACAAGCCGAAAACTTGTTCAGATAGTAACCGCTAACACCCATACCCACCTGGAGGCCAGGCGAGAAGGTATATCCGGCAACAGCCCGACCAAGCGTAAGATCGTCGGTTGGACCATATTGAGTTTGAATGTCTTTGTATGATGCTTCACCGAGCAGCAAGGGGCCGCTCAAATCGTGTTCCTTGGCAGAAGCCGAGAAACTGAAGGTGGCAGCAAGAACGAGGGCGGTCAGAATGGTAATGAAATGACGCATGATAATAATTTGCCTCTCTTTTGTAAATCCGCTAGCGACGACATGTCGCAGATCACTAATCACCAAATTTGGTGAGCAGGAAGCTACGAATGTCGCCTTATATTCTAAGTCACAAAGCTTTCAAGGAGCAATGAACGGGGGGCTTTTTCCCGCAAAACGAGATCGGACCAGGCTGTTCAAAGCAAAGAAAATATTACCATATTTTATACTTTATGTCAAGTATACTAGAATGACAAAACCCCCTACCTTGCTCGGTAGGAGGTCGGCGCAAGCCCCTAAGGGTTGCAGGAGAAGAAGATGATTGCAAGTATCAAGATAGGTATGGCCAGAATGAAGCTGAGATTGCTGCTGATGAGCATTTTGAGCTCATCCGGATCCAGACACCTAATCCTTCTAATGAACTTGAACAATACGTTGCTTCCTTTCTGCTAGGAATCTAGCAAGGTGATTTTACTAAATTTAGAAAATCAGTCAATAAGCCAGGTAGCTTAAACACCCCGACCAAATAGGCAAGGGTGTTTGAAGCCCAACTGCTAACAGAAATCAGAACACGTACTTGATGGCCGCACCCGGCATCATACGGTTTTCCCGAATCTCATAGCAGTCGCAATCCTGGTCGTAGTGACCAAACTTGATCCCGCCCATGAGGTAGAGGGGAACCTTGCCGTCAGACATGCCGGCGAAGGAGAAGTACAGGAGAGGGCCGCCTTCGAAGGCCCAACCTGACGAGTCATTGGTGACCGGGAAGCTGAACGTCGCCATGACGTCCATCCCAAACCAGCCTTTGACAAAGGGAATGTCCCACGCAAGCGAAGGACCAAGACCCCAGTAGTTGAAGCTGGGCTCCAGGTCGTAGGGGCTCGGAGCAAGCTTGTAGGGCCTGTCATCCGGGAGCGGACAAGCCTCGGTCTGCGGGACGCCGTCGACCGAAGGTCGATCGAGGTGCCAGTAGGTCAGATGACCTGCAAGCCGTAGGCCGAACTCGAACTGGTAGCCTGCCATCATGCGGACGCCCATGATCTTGTCGTCTCCAGGAAGGTCGAGGTGAACATACTCGGCAGCAAGTGCCGGGCCTTTCACGTCGCCCTCCCCAGCCTTAGCCTGGCTGGCAAAAAGAAAGGTCGCGAGTAGACTCACGACGATGATTGTGAACTTGTACATCGGAATGTCTCCTGTGTTTCTGGGTTTGCAGTTGAGCTTTGAAAGACCAAATCAGCTGATTTGCTTCATGGCCAAAGACCAAAAGGTAATCAAGGATGATTGGTTATATATTTTACATATTTTTTAGATTTAGTCAATGTTTGGGCGGCTTGAACACCCCCGCCGCCGAAACGATGGGGGTGTTTTTGCTTGCGAATCATGCCTCTACGTAGAAGCCATTAAGAATGGACAGGTGAACGTCAACCTTCTGAACACCAGCCACCTGGACAGTTACCTTGTAGACGGCATTTTTCGAAGGAATCTTCGAAATATCAGCTGTCCAAAGCAGGTGTTGGAACTCACCCTCTAAAAGAGGGTCGGTCGCCTTTCCCACAGCCCGCACAGGGCAGTCTGGATCATCCAGCCCCTTGCAGTTGGGCCCAGAAACAGCGATCACTTTCATGACCTTGTAGGCGGCAAGTTTATGGCCGGCGGTCTCACAAAAACCATTCCGTCCAAAACCGAGCCAAGACTGCATTGATACGACCGGGGAATCCAGGTCAATGGGAAGACCCATCTTCGCAACGCAGAATTTGCCCTTCGAAATCGGCTCAGAGAGAACAATTGAAGGGCTAACAAGATCATGCGCCACAACCATTGTCGGCATTTGACCAACGTGTGAGCCACAAGTGACAGCAACACTGTAGGCACCAACCTCGATTGAGTCGAAGTAGTAGTCACCAGGCTGGCTGCAGACACCAGGCGGAGGCGATGAGGGTTGAGGATCGTCAGACAGCTGGAGGAAATCCACCTTGCAGTCTTCCATGGCCAAACCCTGAACATCTTTCACGCTGAGACAAAACGAACCACCGCGAGACGCATTCGGTCCATCTGGATCTTGCTCAGAGATCTGAACGTGGGACACCGGAGCTTCTGACAAAGTCTTAAAACCCGGTGAAATTGCAATGGCCACCAAAAGGAGAAGGCCAAGTGTGAGAACAAAATTACTTCTTTTCATGACTAGCCCTCCTGGCCAGATGATTGACGGTTGGAATCCTCGGGCATCGGGTAGTAGATGTCCAAGAAGATGACCGTAACCTTGAGAATCAAGGCCACAATCAGAAAAATGCGCCAGAAACGGCGAAGGTAGCTCATGCTAGACTCCTAGCTAGATGTGAAAATTGTAGCAACACCCATGTGTCGCCGTACCAAAACTCAAGAATTGAGTCCTGATATGGCGACACAAAGTAGTTTTTAATTCGCAAGCTTTCAAAGAGCAAATGAACAAGCAATTTGCCTCTTAAATAAGAGCAAAATCAACGATGTTCACAGCAGATAAATATTACCATATTTTATACTTTATGTCAAGTATTTAGACCCTAAAAAAGCATCATAAAGAAAATTGCAATAAGGGCTCATTTCCGCTAAAATGTCGGGGCTTATTATCTATTATCTACAAACGATGCGACGCTATTCGAAAGGACTCATTTCCATTATCATTGCCACCCTCTTCATGACCGTGGTTTCTTTGCCTGAATCAGTTAAATCTAAACTCCCAAATGACCCGGTCAGTACCTGGGCTAAAAAGCAGAAAGTGACCCTAGGGCTCGATCTGCAAGGAGGTACCCAACTAGATTACCGTATTGATTTAAGAAACACTCTGGAACGGAATGAAGATGATGATCCTACAAATGACGTCGTTATTAGAGACATTGTCGAAGGGGTAAGGTCTACTCTAGAGCGCCGTGTGAACGGACTTGGTGTGGCCGAACCAAATATCTATACCTCTGATGTCGGCGGTGAAAAGCACGTGATTGTTGAGCTTGCCGGTATCAAGGATGTTGATGAGGCGAAGGCTGTGGTTGGTAAAACCATCCAGCTAGAATTCAAAGAACCTAAGACTGAAGAAGATCCTGACGCGCTTTCTAAGATTGAAGCAGAAGCCAATGAAACCCTTCAGGCAGCACTCGCTGACCCGGAGAACTTTGCTACGCTAGCTCAGAACGTACAGACCAGTGATGGAAAAATCGCCTATAGCTCCGAAAAGGAACAGTGGGAATCAAGCCTGCCGGTAAACCACAAAAAGGTACTGCCAACCATGCAGGTCGGACAGGTTTATGGAGAGCTGGTTGAAAATAGCGGTGATTTCATCATCGGCGCTGGAGGAAACATTGTTGAGCGAAAGGGTTTTCTGGTTTTGAAGCTCGATGCCAAAGAAACTCGGGATAAAACTGAAAGTACTGATGAAGAGGTACAGGCATCTCACATCCTAATTGCCTACGAAGGATCTGAACGGGCAGCGGAAGATGTCACCAGAACCAAAGATGAAGCCCGAGAAGAAGCCGAAAGGATTCTGGCAGAAGTTCAGGCCGATCCTGACAACTTTGCCGAGTTTGCTAAACAGTATTCCGACGGACCATCCAGCACTAGCGGAGGTGACCTTGGTTACTTCGGACGTGGAGCCATGACTCCCCCATTCGAAGAAGCTGCCTTTGCACTTAATGTAAATGATGTCTCAGAAATCGTTGAAACCAGTTTCGGTTTCCACATCATCAAGGCCTTCGACAAGGTAGAAGCTGTGGAAAGCGTTATCAAGGAAGAGTACTACTCCTACAGCGAAGTCCTTTACGACACCAGCCCTGATCCGTGGCAGTCCACCGGACTGGATGGAGCAAACTTTAAGTTTGCCAGTGTGACTTACGATCAGTTCGGCGCGCCTCAGGTCGCTATTCAGTTCGATGATGAAGGGGGACGCAAGTTCGAAGACCTCACTGAAAGACTCACCGGTAAACAGCTGGCCATCTTTGTTGGTGGTGAAATTGTTTCCGCCCCACGTGTGAACCAGAAGATCGTTGGTGGACAAGCTGTTATCACCGGAGCTGGCACTTTGCAAGATGCACTCCAACTAGCGAACGACCTAAATACTGGTGCCATTGATGCCCCCATTATTCTAAGTGGTCAGTACACCATCAGTGCTTCACTAGGTGACGACGCTCTGAATCTATCACTTTATGCCGGTATGGTCGGCCTCATTGCCCTAGGCATCTTCATGATCCTCTACTACCGCATGTTGGGCATCTTTGCTGTACTGGCACTGCTCATTTATTCCGTCATTATTGTCTTTGTTCTTAAGACCACCCCGATCGTCATGACCTTGGCTGGTATCGCCGGTATCATCCTTAGTATAGGTATGGCTGTGGATGCCAACATTCTGATTTTCGAACGCACCAAAGAAGAGCTCCGTGATGGAAGTAGCTATATTGCTGCCGTCACCACTGGTTTCGAACGTGCCTGGTCTTCTATCCGAGATTCAAACGTCAGCTCGCTCATTACCTGTATCATCCTCTGGTTCTTCGGAAACTCTATCATCCGTGGCTTCGCCTTGATGCTCGGCCTCGGTATCATTGTTTCCATGTTTACTGCCATCAGTGTAACTCGCTCTTTCCTCAAGACTTTGAATGGAACAAGAATATCCAAGAGCAAGTTTTTACTTGGTCTAAAGAAAGGAGATTAAAACAATGAGTCAAATTGCAGTCTACATCGACGGCGGCTCTCGTGGAAATCCCGGACCGTCGGGCGGCGGCTTTGCCGTAATTGAAGGTGGTAAGGCTACCATTAAAGGCTCTGAGTTTTACGGTGAAAAAACCAATAATCAGGCTGAATATCTGGCCCTGAGAAGCGCCCTACGCGAAGTGTACGGAAAGTTCGGCAAAGAGACCTCCATCCACTGCTTCATGGACTCTCAATTGGTGGTTAGACAAATGAACGGAGAATATAAAGTAAAAAGCGAAAACGTCCGACCCCTGTTTCAGGAAGTCCGACGTATCGCAGATCAGTTCAAAGATTTTTCCATCAGCCATGTCCCCCGTGAAGAGAACGCATTAGCAGACGCACTGGCTAACCAGGCAATGGATCGAGGGTATTAAGAATTTTTCTCAATCACCTTCATCAGGTCATCCTTTTGGTGGACACCAACCATATCTTCAACGACTTCACCGTCCTTGAAGACCTTTAGAGCAGGAATGCTCATGATGCCATACTTACCAGCAAGTTCCTGGTTACTATCGACATCTATCTTGGCAATAACTGCCTTATCTCCAACTTCACCAGCGAGTTCATCAATGATAGGTCCCTGCATCTGGCACGGTCCACACCAAGCGGCCCAGAAATCGACCAGGACAGGCTTTCCCTTCACATCGAGAACTTCCTTTTGAAAAGTATCACTTGTAACTGCAAGAGCTGCCATAATTTTTTTGTTAAAAAGTATTGTTAACTCCATGATAGATCAAGCCTGCCGAGCAGGCAAGAATGCTTCGTAGCTTGAGATACAAAAAACCCCGCCAAAGCGGGGTTTTTGAATTCTTTAATAGAATTGGATCGTCCGATTTATCGAACAGCATCCTTAAGACTCTTACCAGCCTTGAAAGCAGGAACGTTCATAGCTGGGATCTTGATCTTCTGGGATGGGTTGCGTGGGTTTACACCAGTGCGAGCAGCTCTTTTGCTAACACGGAAGGTACCGAAACCAGTAATGGTAACGTTCTTTCCTTTCTTGAGCTCCTTAGTGATGGAATCAAGAACAGCTTCTAGAGCGTCTCCAGCTACTCTCTTGCTAACACCAGCAGCTGATGCAACAGCAGCAACTAAATCTTGTTTAGTCATAATGAAATAAATTAAGAAGTAAATTCTGATGCAAGTATAAGTGCCATAAAACCCTGAATCAAGGGTTTTCCCCTTAGCTAAGCGAAAAAAGTCACATGAAGACATTTTTTATACAGAAAAAATCGCTTAAATAAGCCATTCCGTCCAAATTTGACTAAAAATTTTTTTTGATGTTAAAAATACATTGATAAGAGCCATATTTGGCTTAAACAAAATAAAAAAGGCCTGCTATATATAAGTATTCTTATTATATGCGCCGACTGATATGTAGCGCGTTCACAATTCTGCAATAAGGTTTGACACCCTCAAGCATGCTCATGTATAGCTAGACGTAGCATTCAAATTTTACCTTCCTTTATGAACCACCTAATCATTGTTGAGTCCCCCGCAAAAGCGAAGACTCTCAAAAAATTTCTCGGAGCAAAATATGCCGTTAAGGCCTCCATGGGACACATCCGTGATCTTCCCAAGAAGACTCTGGCCATTGATATCGAGCATGACTACACTCCGGAATACGAAATTTCACCGGATAAGAAGAAGGTGGTAAAGGAACTGAAGGATGCCGTCAAAAAAGCACCGGATACCATTGTTTGGCTGGCACCCGATGAAGATCGCGAAGGGGAAAGTATTGCCTGGCATTTAGTTTACGCCCTTGGGCTCAAGAAGGGTCAGTTCCGCCGCATTGCTTTTCACGAAATCACCAAGCCAGCCGTTTTGAAAGCACTGGAAAATCCAAGGGCCATCGATATCAACTTGGTTCATGCTCAGCAAGCACGCCGTATTCTAGATAGATTGGTAGGCTACAGGCTCAGCCCGCTACTTTGGACCAAGGTTCGCGCGGGACTTTCTGCCGGACGTGTGCAATCTGTGGCTGTTCGCCTGATTGTAGACCGCGAACGTGAGATTGAAGCTTTTAAGCCCGAAGAGTATTGGAAGATTGACTGCGACCTAGAAGTGAAGAAAGGAAAATTCAATGCTGAACTTTCCAAAATCAAAGGAAAGAAAGCAGAGGTTAACAACAAGAAGAAGGCCGACGTCGTACTCAAAGACCTAAACAAGGCTAAGTACGAAGTGAAAGATGTTGTTAAGAAGGCTCACAAAAGAAGACCTGCTGCACCGTTCATCACTTCCACCCTTCAACAGGAGGCTAGCCGCAAGCTTGGCTTTTCAGTGAAGCAAACCATGGTCGTTGCTCAGCAGCTTTACGAGGGTATGGAGCACGGAAAAGACCATGCCGGTCTGATCACCTATATGCGTACTGATTCTTACAATCTATCAAAGGAGTTCCTAAAAGTAGTTCCGAAGATTGTGAAGAAGCTTTACGGAGACGAATGCGTTCTTGATAAGCCACGTGTGTTCACCAAAAAGGCCCGAGGTGCTCAGGAAGCTCATGAAGCAATCCGCCCAACTGACCTGAGCAAGACACCAAAAGACCTCAAGTCTCACCTAGATCCAAAACAATACAAACTCTACAAGCTCATCTGGGAGCGCACCATTGCCTGTCAGATGGCTGATGCCGAAGTGGATATCACCACCGTCACGGTTAAAGCTGGAGACTATGAACTAACGGCTAAGGGTGAAGTCATCAAGAAGCCTGGCTTCATGAAAGCTTACATCGAAGGTACCGATGACATGGAAGAAGCTATTTCCAGCAAGGACGTCATTCTGCCGGACATGGAAGCCGGGGAAGCCTGCGACCTTGAAAAGGTAAATGCCGAACAGAAATTCACCCAACCACCTCCACGCTTCACGGAAGCCAGCCTGGTTAAGAAATTGGAATCAGAAGGGATTGGACGTCCGTCTACTTACGCCCCAACTATTTCAACCGTCATCAGTCGTGGCTACATTGAAAAGAAGCAGGACAAGAAGCTCTATCCAATGGAAATCGGGATGATCGTGAATGACTTCCTGGTGAAGCACTTCGCAGAAGTCATGGATTATCAGTTCACAGCGCACATGGAAGATAAACTGGATGACATTGCTGAAGGCAAACATGAATGGCAGCCCATCATCAAGGAATTCTTTGAACCGTTTGATAAGACCATCGAAAAGAAGAAAAAGGAAGTAAAGAAATCTGACGTTATC
>CBDUQG010000028.1:0-11766 GCA_965369305.1 uncultured bacterium | reverse complement strand
AAATAGAGCACCAGCAATTCCAAGTCCGCGACCACCCCATTTAAGGGCAGTGCCAACTTTTCCGAATTTTCCGATGTTGCCAGCCGCTTTACCGGAAACTTCAAGTGCTTCTTCAGCAGCTTCTTCCGCTCTGAGTAAGTCTTTAAGTAGTTTAGAGCCTTTACCTGAGGCAGCAGTCGTATCACCGGCAGCAGCGATGGCATCTTCCGCCTGTTTTACCTGGCGCAGTGCATCCACACTAGTTTCCAGTTTCTTTTCCGCTGCTCTGGCATCTTGAGCAATCTTACGAGCTTGCTCGTAGCGTTTTGCCAGTGCACTTGGGCTATATTCGCTACTATATTTACCCGCTGGTGTGAGTCCGAGCTTTTCAGCAACCTTTTGGCCTCCACCGGAGCGCATTCGGTTGAGTAATCCGATTTCTTCCTCGGCTGCCTTAGCCATTTTCCGAGTCTCTTTAAGCTGTTTTTCAGTGGTTTTAAGCGCCTCACTGGTCTTCCCAAAACTACGGGTCGATTCCAGATGGGTCGGCGCACGGCGGCTTTCTTTAATACCTTTTTTGATATCGCCGACTTTTTTGCCGACAGCCTCTTTAATGCCCCCGACCTTCTCTGCTAATTTAGCAGCAACGGCGCTTCGTTTGGCTGGTGTTGATGCATCAGAGAAACTTTCGAACATATCAAAGCCTTCCTTCATGCGCTTCTGAAGCTTAACCACATCACTTCGGCTTCGGATTCCCTTTGCGAGCGCCTCAGCCTCGGGTTGGGTAAAGCCCATGCTCTCCTGCATCAGTGTGGCTATCTTTTTTTGCATTTCCCCACGGGCAAGTGAGCTGCCCGCAAGATCACCCATTTCGCTAAAAGCACCCTTGTGACTCTCTAGGCTTCTAAAGACCTTCTCTAGGCGCTCAAAGCTTTCTTTTACGCGACCAATTTCTCCACCAAGTTTTTTTTCCACCTTGCTATAATCACCAACACTTTCTTCCAAAATGTCTGCTAAATAGAGCCTGCCAGAAGATGCTGCGTCGAAGTTAAAGAATTTATTGTAATCATGAGCGTAGCGCGTCGCGTATCGTATGGCCATTGAATTATCAAAGCCATTCTGAAGACGTCTGAGTAGCAGTCGGCGCCCCTTGGAATCTCCTAAGCTTGCCAACTTCTCCTTGAGGTCCATTTGAGTGAAATTGCTGCTCTCCAGATAGTGCATAAAGCGTTTACCGCTTTCCAGCATGTTTGGAACATTTTTTCCGGGGAATACACTTCGGTATTTTACAAAATCCGCCGCACCTCGCCCCACCCTTCTGGCCGCCTGAGTAGGCCTGCTGGCATACTCAGGAATAGCCTTTGGCATATTCATTATGGCGCTAGTGGTATATCTGGCCGCCTGATACGACTTTTTCAAAGCCCAGTACGGATAGCCAGCCCAGGCTTTCACGCCGCCCCATGCAGCCCCTTTGACCCACCGGTTAAACGGCAGATGACCAAGTTCTGTCCATTTTTGGAGGTAGTAGCCACGAACAGCACCAATGGTTATAAACGGAGCGCTTCCCGCGGTCCAGACTTTTAGGGCACCACCTATCTTGTCAACGGGGCCTTCACCGTTTACTAAAGAGCTTAGGGTCTCTTTGACAGTGCCGATTGGCCTGAAAACAAAAACACTACCCGCGAGGTGTACCCATCCATGTGGATGGCCATTTTCATCTTCACTATAGACAAGTGTTCCTCCAGCTTTCTTAATCAACATGATAAAGTCCCACGGACCTTCACAATGACCGAGTTCTTCGTAGGTTATTTTGCCTGATCTAATCATGGGATCAATAATCTCCCATCCAATGGCTAGTGCACCAAACCCTGCTTCTTTACCAGTGCCAATAGCCCATTGCATCATCGGTGCATCTTTCATTCTCTTAAGCCATGCCTGCTGATCTTCAAAGCTTCGGTTGATCATCATTTCACTGGCAAGGTTGCTCAGGTGATGCATTTTCCTTTTTACGTAATCAATTCCAAAATTAGCTGCAAGCTCCAGATAAGGGGCAATCAGCTTTATACTAGGGAATTTATCAGGATATTCAGTAACTACATTAATGAGAATACTGGTGTAGCGGGTTCTTTGGTCTTCGTTGAGACAGTTTAGAACCGTAAATAAGAAGGCTGCCTCTTGAGCACCACTAACTGCAGGTTTGCCAAGGTCAATGTCTTTAGTGACCAGGTTCAAATACAGCGCGTTCTTGAAGGTGATTTTTTCATTAAGATTGTTCTTGATGATGTCAGCGTTACCCGAACCCTTGGCTATATCTGGGCCGAAGTTGAAACGCTCGACGGCTGCATCAATAATGCCCCCCTTTTTTAGGGTGTTTTCACGTATTTTTTCAAAGAACTCTTTAGCGGTTCCTAGCGTTTTATCATTTACTCCCTTCTTAGGAAAATGCGTTTGCCCAATAATCTCCTCCCATTTCATGTCTAGTCTAGCATGCCCCTGCATCAAGTAAGTCACGATTAAACCAAGATGTTTTTTCTCATTTTCATCGAGCTTTTCAATATCAACACCTAGATCTTTGGCGACATCTTTCCAGCCATCCTTGGCTAGCTCAGCAAGTTGCTCGCGTACCTTGTCAATCTTGATATTGTTAAAAGAAAGAATATCAGTGATTCCTGCATCTTTAACACTTTCAATGATGCTTTGCTGTACGGCATTGTGCATCTTTTGTGTTGGATCATTGGCGAGGTGCTTTTCCAGGAAGTCTTCGACAGTCAGCTGTGAATAGTCCAGTTTGGAACGTTTTTGGTATTCTTGAGCAGTCTCAGCAATCATTTTGACAGCACGATGTATGTTTACCTCTTCAATTCCGGGCTTGAACGTTCCTAGGCCGTTCTGATTCGGAATCTTTTTCTTGTCTTTGTACTCAGCCCAAAGAGTAAGTACTTCACCGACCTTGGTCTTCTTTTGCCTCATTTCTTCTACAACACTGCCGATTTGGGATCTGTCTGAATCATTAAATTCGAAATCGTTGTAGTAGAAAATTTCAATCATTAACATTAGTGGGCTTTCAGCCTTTGCCCACTTTTCAGCATTCTCTGCCAAGGCTTCATTTGATTCCTTCTTTTCAGCTGCAATACCTTCAGGACCCTTTCCAAGCTTTTCAGCAAGGTCATTAGCCTTCTTGTATTTTTCTTTATCACCATAGTAGTTCCCACCAGTCGCTACCCACTCATCTGCCTTTTTCTGGCGTACACTGGCCCATTCCCATTTTCCTTCGTGAAAACGATAGTAGGTCTTTGTGCTGCCAGTCATGAACACATAGCTCTTATCAGCCAATTTTTCGGCACCAGCATCTGTCAGCAACTTGTCACCAAACGTTTCAATTTCAGCCGGTTTAACTTCGGCTTTTTCAGGTTTGTCCGGCTGAAGTGCGCCAGGTCTTGGCTCAGGCTCAACAGATCCGCCAGCAGATGGTTCGTGTTCTGGCTTTTTGGCACGGCGTTCATCGAGCTTTTCCTTAATCTTATTCGAGGCTTTTTCTAGTCGTTCCTTTTCTTTCTTTGTAAAGTCCTTGCCCTTGGTCACCTTGTCTTTTACGCCAAAGTAATCCAGGCCGGAGTCTTTAAGGATTTCCTTCACGGTATCTTTACCGAGAAACGTGCCAGCTGCTATGATGGCAATCGGAATAGCGATTTCTCTTTTGAACCAGGAATCCTTTTTACCGCCTTCATCTTTATCAAAGGCTTTTTTGACAATGGTCTTAATTCCCTGGTAGGTCAGGTAGATACCTGCAGCACCAACAAGCGTCAGGGCAGCGGTGCCTACAGGATCTTTTTTGAAGTACTTGGCGTATTTAGTGCCCAGTCCTTCACTAGCATCCTTAGCTGTCTTCACCCGATCCGGCCAGCTGTCTTTAATCTCTTTCGCAGTCGGACCAGATTTTCCTGCAATCTCATTCAGATTCTCTACAGCAGCAGCTTCCGGAAGGGTCAGTTTAATGCCACTTTTAGTCACAGCCTTTTGTAGCTGCTTAGGGGTTTTGATTTTTTCAATGTCTACATCCTTTTTGGCCAACTTAGTAAGCACACTAACAAGGGCCGCGTTTAGAGCAGTCAAGCCTTCCAGCTGCTTCACCGTTTCCTTAGCTCCATCAAGCTGGCGAATCACCTGAGCGGCACGCTCATTCGGATCAGACTTCACTTTTTCAGCCTTCTTCTCAAAATCACGGAACGTCGGTTCTTTTCGTTTCTTAGCTTTTTCAACACTTTCTTTCTGTCGCTGCTTCTCCTTTACGGCCACCATATCATCAGGTTTAGTAAAAGGATTTTCAGGGCCTTTGTTGGCAAAAGGATTTGGATTACCCATGTCTTTTTTCGGTGCTAGGTTTTATTTTTTCAAGTTTTTCCTGAGTAGCTAGACGTCTCAGGTCTTCATCAATGATCAGGTGTTCAGCTTGGCCGAGTTGTTCAGTTGTCAGAATGTAGCCAAGTAGATGCCAGTGCTTCTTTTCTTTTTCATCCAGAAAATGAGCCCGGTTCACAGCTTCCTGATAGCGCTTTTGGCTCTTTTTGCGCTCCTCACTGTAGATGATTCCACTAATTTGCATTTTTGTTTGAATTTAAATCCTAATATTATACCAAAAAAAGCCCCTCTTTTCAAGGGGCAGAGAACCACTTTAAAGGTTCTTCAGTTGTTCTTCCATTTGCTTCAGGCGCGTCTTACTGTCAGATAGCTTCTTTTTCTCACCCTCAACCACTGCTTCAGGGGCATTTTGAACAAATTTTTTGTTCGATAGCTTTCCCTTTAATGAAGCGATATACTTACTGAGATTATCGATTTCTTTTTGAAGTCTTTCCTTTTCTTTTTCAGTGTCGACCAGGCCTTCTAGGGGAATGAAAATCTTGATGCCATCAACAACATCAGTGGCAGCGCCGCCGATATTATCACCTGATTCCTCCCAAGTAAGCTCACTCACGCGAGCCAGCCTTGTAATCTCTTCTTTGTTAGCCTCAAGATCCTTCCGCCCATGCAAAACAACCGGAATCTTTTGGGCCGGTTCAATCTTATTTTCAGCGCGCATGCGTCGAATAGAACTAATTAGAGCAGTGATGATATCAATGGACTCAGCATCGAACTCACGCTCCATAGCCTCAGGATAAGGTTGCTTAATGAGCATGCCGGAGGTTCCCGGTAGCTCGCTCCAGATCTGCTCAGTCACAAAAGGAATGATCGGGTGAAGGAGTTTTAGAGTGGTCGCTAGCACGTGGTAAAGCACAGCAGGATTCTGCTTGTCGCCCTTGCTCAGTTCCAGGTACCAATCGCAAAAGTCATTCCACAAAAAGTCATAAAGGAGCTGGCCGGCTTCGCTAATCCGGTAGTTCATCAGAGCATCATCCACACTGCTAAGAGTCTTGTAGGTCTTGCTTAAAATCCATTCATCCGCATCCGATAGGCTCCCCAGATCCAGTTCTGGGGCATCAGTAATACCTTTCTCTTCAAAAATACCAATCACAAAGCGGCTGGCGTTCCATAGCTTGTTGGTGAAGTTGCGATAGCCCATGATCTTCTCTTCATAGAGGCGCATGTCATTACCTGGAGTGTTTCCAATCACCATGCTCATACGTAGGGCATCTGCTCCGAACTTCTCAATCATCTCGATCGGGTCAATTCCATTGCCTAGTGACTTGCTCATCTTTCGACCCTGCTTGTCTCGAATAAGGCCGTGCAGGTAAACCTTTTCAAAAGGAATGGTGCCAATGGCATAGGTGGTCATGATGATCATGCGGGCCACCCAGAAGAACAGAATGTCGTAGCCAGTTTCCATGACCTGAGTCGGATGAAACTTCTTGAAGTCATCAGTTTCCTTAGGCCAACCAAGCGTCGAAAAAGTCCAAAGGGCTGATGAAAACCAGGTGTCGAGTGTATCCTGGTCTTGCTCCCAGCCATCTCCTTCAGGGGCTTCAGTGCCAACGTAGGTTTCTCCATCCTTGTACCAAACAGGAATACGATGACCCCACCAAATCTGGCGGGAGATGCACCAGTCACGGAGGTTTTCCATCCAGTGGAAATAAGTCTTATCGAAGCGTTCCGGAATGATTTCAATTTCGCCGCCTCGCACGACTTCAATGCTCTTTTCTTTAATGCTTTTGCCATCCAGGGCATCGGTTTTTTTATTCACATCAATGAACCACTGTTCAGAAACCAGCGGCTGAACCGCTGTATTACAACGGTAGCAAACCGAAAGATTATGGCTATAGCTTTCATCAATCCGTTCCATGAGCCCCATTTCTTGCATTTTCTCAGCCAGTTTTTCGCGGCATTCCAAATAGTCCATGCCCGCAAACTCGCCGGCAATTGGCAGCATTTTGCCATCTGTATCGATGATGGGTAGAACTTCCAGGTCATATTTCTTGGCCAGATCAAAGTCTACAAAACTATGGGCTGGCGTAATAGTCATGGCACCTGAGCCCATTTCCATATCAGCCTCTTCATCAGCAATGAAGGTTGCCATGATTTTACCGTCAATCCAGTCTACTTCCACCTGTTTGCCAACATATTCTTTATAGCGCTCATCATCCGGGTGAACAATAATCACTTTATCGGCAAATTTGGTCTCGGGGCGGGCGGTACCAATAGTGACCGGGCCGTACTTGATGTAGTAAAAAGGGGATTGGACTTCCATATATTCCACCTCATCATCCGCCAAAGTGGAAGAGCAGCGTGTGCACCAGTTTACAATGCGGTGACCGCGATAAATCAGACCATCTTCAAACATCCGTTTGAACACTTCATTCACGGCCAGATTCAGGTCATCATCGAGCGTGTAGCGTTCCCGACTCCAGTCGCAGCTGCTACCCATTTTTCGAACTTGATTGCGAATGATGTCCTGGCTATTAGCCACATATTCTCTCACGCGGGCCAAAAAACCCTCACGACCTAATTGCTCGCGGCTCAACCCTTCTTCAGCAATCAGTTTCTCTACTTTGTTCTGAGTGGCAATGGCGGCATGATCGGTGCCAGGTACCCACAAAGCCTCATAACCCTTCATGCGTCGGTGACGAATCAGGATATCTTCAAGGGCCAGCATGATGGCATGCCCCAGATGAAGCGTGCCAGTCGCATTTGGCGGTGGCATTGAAATGGTAAAAGGTGGCTTGTCAGAACTGGCGTCAGCCTTAAAAGCGCCGGACTCCTCCCACTTCTTGTAGATGTCATCTTCATATTTCTTTGCGTCGTAGGCCTTGTCGAGCATGAAATTCTGATTATACTAATAGGGCAACGAAAAAATTCTAACATGCCCAACTACAAATTTAAATGCCTAGCCTGCGGTCACGAGTTCCAAAAGCTCCTTCCCACGGCCCACGAGGATCAGAAATGTCTCGACTGCGGACACCATGAAACTCAAAAACTCCTGGAAGCCCCAGGGGTGAAGTTCATTGGTGAAGGCTTTTACAGTACGGATTCCAAAAAAAAGCCTAAGCCTAAACCAGACTCAGACAAGAAGAAGGATTAGAATGAGTTGAGCGAGAGATTTTCGCGAGCCCGCGAAGCAGACCCTGAGGGGACATGTGCCCTGAAGGAAGCTGTGAAGCTGGGCGAAGAAAAGTCTTGAGCGAAAACAGATATTTTGGATATACCCCTAGATTGAGTACACCCGCATTAGTGAAGCTAGAGATTACGACACTAGTGCATGAACCTTTTTTAAAGGTTTCAGCTTCTTAGAGGTTTTCTAGTTCTTTCAAGATGTTTTCCTCGTGCTCCTTTTCTGCTTCTTCATGAGCCTTTTCCGCCTCCATGCGAGCCAACTTCTTTTCTCGGTGAGCTTCTGCGTCAAAAGCCTTTGCCGCCTTTTTAGCAGCCCCTTGCATTCCTTCAGTATAGGCTGCTTCTGCCTGAGCCAGCTGCTTCTTTTCGTTATCCAGAATACCTCTTAGATTCTGAATCTGATCTTCGGACATGATCGGAAGAACATCTACCCAGTACTGACGCTCTGAGCCATCCATAGACTTACTTCCTTTAATCAGCTCAATCAGGTCACCAAACTTCTCCGCAATGTCTGCAGGGACGTTCAGAGTGATTGGCTCCTCGGTGGTTGCTACGGCGGTGTCTGCCATCAGAAATTAGGTTCAAGGGATCATATTATTATAGCAAAAAAAGACACCTGAATCAATATCAATACGAGATGGCGGGCTATTTAATCTTCAGAATCTTGTATTCAAAGACTCCAGCAGGCACTTTGACCTTAACGGTATCATTCTTAGCCTTGCCCAGAATGGCAGAACCAATTGGAGATTCGTTTGAAATTCTGTGCGCAACCGGATCGGCTTCGGTCGAACCAACAATGGTATAAGTTTCCGGATCATCATCTTCCGTGAGGTTCTGAACGGTCACAGTCGTTCCGATCTGAACCGTGTTCTCACCACGCTTGTCATCAGTAATGATCTTGGCGTTAGCGATCATCTGTTCCAGCTCCACGATGCGGCCTTCTACAAAAGCTTGCTCATTCTTTGCTTCTTCGTATTCAGAGTTTTCGGAAAGGTCACCATAAGCGATGGCTTCTTTTAGTCTGGCGGCTACTTCTTTGCGGCGCACCTCCTGGAATTCCTTGAGTTCTGACTTGAGCTTCTCCAGCCCGGCTTTGGTAACTAGAACTTCTTTCTGATTATTGTCTGCCATGATGAAAATTTATGAATTACTTAATATTAGAATCGGTCTTTGATCTTAACACTGGTTGGATGATCACGCATCTTCTGTAAGATTTTTGCTTCGATCTGACGAATGCGTTCGCGAGTCACACCAAATTCTTTACCCACTTCTTCCAGCGTGTGGCCGATGCCGTCATCCAGACCAAAGCGCATGCGGATGATCTTCTGTTCGCGTGGAGTCAGGTATTGGAGCATGTAGTGGATGTTCTCCTTCATGATCTGACGGTTGGTCGAATCACTTGGAGAGATCGCATCATCATCTTCAATGAAGTCACCCAGCTTGCTGTCTTCCTCGGCTCCTACAGGGGCTTCGAGCGAAACAATATCCTGAGAAATCTTGAGGATGTGGCGGACTTTTTTGATGTCCATATCCATTTCAGAGGCCAGCTCATCCACGGTCGGCTCACGGCCGAATTCTTGTAGTAGTCGGCGCTGGGTATGAGTGAGTTTGTTGATGGTTTCCACCATGTGCACCGGAATACGAATGGTGCGGGCCTGGTCAGCAATGGCGCGAGTGATGGCCTGACGAATCCACCAGGTAGCGTAGGTCGAGAACTTGAAGCCACGAGTCGGATCGAATTTTTCCACCGCACGGAATAGACCGATATTCCCTTCCTGGATCAGGTCAAGGAATGAAAGGCCGCGTCCGATGTACTTCTTGGCAATGGAAACAACCAGTCTTAGGTTGGCTTCAGCCAGCTTTTGCTTAGCCACAGGATCACCCTTAGCAATAGCCTTAGCCAGCTTGATTTCTTCGTCAGCAGTCAGGAGTTCCACGCGACCGATTTCACTGAGGTACATGCGAACCGAGTCGTTGGCAATTTCTTTGAGGTTGGCCCGCTTTCGGGCAGCCTTTTCCTTGTCCACAGCTTCTTCTTCAGCATCCTTATCATCGCTGTCCTTATCACCATCCTCAGCATCGGCGTCAAACTCCTCATCCAGCTCCATCCAATCATCTTCACTCGTATCAAATTCAGACTTGTTTTTCTTTCGTCCCTTCCCCCAAATCACGTCCTGCTTCACATCCATGACCTCAATTCCCAGGTCCATGAAGAGGGTGTAGATCTCATCCAGCATGATCACATTGTCCTCAATCTCAGGCACTGCCTTAAGAAGCTCCTTGTGAGTGACAAAGCGCTGCTCACGCCCCTTTTGAAGCAGGCGTTTAATGGCCTTGGGAAATTTTGCTAGCGTTTCTTCATCTGGTTGGGCGATGAACTTTTTTTGAACCTTCTTGGCCATATGTGTAGATAGTTGAGTGAGAAATTTTTGCGAACCCGCGAGGCCGACCCTGAGCTGACATGTGCAGTGAAGGAAGCGGCGAAGCTGGGCGAAGAAAATTTTGAACGAAGGCAGATATTTTGGAGGTACTGGAACCTTTTTTAAAGGTTTCAGAGTTTCTACTGAATTTTACTTGCTAGCTTCAGGATCTGAGAATACTGATTGAGCAGGAGAGTTCTTTCTTCAGAGTCCTTGGCTTCACGGATTTTGAATTCGAATTCCTTCTGAGAAGCGCGCAGGTTCTTTCGGTTGATCTGCCTCACGAGGCTCATGACCTCTTTTTTGGCTGACTCTTCGGAAAAATCAGGGTAATACTCCTCGATCAGCATGGGCAGAATATCGAGTCTCGCTTGCTGCTCTTCCGGAAGCTCGGATCGTAGCTCTGAGATGTCTACGACGCTTCGCGAATTGTACACGCTTTTAAGGGCTTTGTAAATTTTTTCTGTCGCCGGATCAAAGCTGGTTACGTCAATCAAATTGCTATGAATCAGTTCGTATAGCTCAGGCTTTTCCAGAATAAAACCCAGTAGGAATTCTTCACGGCTGAAAGATTCCTTCTCCGGAGCTGCAGCTTCAGCCGTTTCAACAGGTCGATAGACTTTTTTTTGGGTGACTCGTTTCATGTCTTCCCACAAATACTTCACATCGGTTTTCAGCTCGAAGGCGAGCCTCTTGAGGTGCTCATTTTGAGCCACACTGCTGGGAACCTGTTTGATGAGTGGAAGTAGTAAATCCATGATCGCTTTTTTCCCCTCCAACAAGGTTCTGTCATGAAGTGCAAAAGCGTGGGCAAAGTAAAAATCCATGACCTTCACGGCGTTTTTAACCGCTTCGTGCCAGACCTCAGGGGATTTTTGGATACACTCATCTGGGTCCTTGCCATCCGGAATTTGGATGATCCGAATGTTCAGTTTAGCTTCCTGGGCAAGCTCGATGGCCCGTTTAGTGGCTTCCATACCGGCACTATCCGCATCAAAGGCAAAGGCAATATTCTTGGTATAGCGACCGATCAGCTTCAGCTGAGGAGCCGTCAGGGCGGTGCCGGATGTGGCGATGACATTTTTACTGCCTGCCTGATGGGCGGCAATCACATCCATGTAACCTTCCACAAAAATGGCTAAATCCTCCTTCTTAATCGCTTCCTTGGCCATTTTCAGGCCATAAAGGACCAGGCTCTTGTTATAAACTGGTGTGTCAGGGGAATTCAGATACTTGGGTTCGCCGTCACCGATGATGCGTCCGCCAAAGCCAACCGTGTTCCCTTGCTGATCCTGAATGGGGAACATGTAGCGGTTTCGGAAGCGGTCATAGGTATTCTTGTCGGCAATGGATCGTTGGCTGATCAGTCCGGCATCCAGCAGTACTTTTTCGTCGTACCCCGCATTTTTCAGATGATCTCGAAGAGCAGTGTAGGAATCAGGTGCCAGTCCCAACTGAAATTCCTGGATCGTCTCGTCACTGAGGCCGCGACCTTTAAAATATTCTATCCCGGAAGCTGAGTCTTTCAGCTGTTGGGCAAAAAACTGCGCCGTCTCTTCGTTAGCCTTGAGCATGCGGAGTTTCTCGTCGTGGGCTTCCTTCTTAAATTCGGGCAAACGTACTCCTACTCGATCAGCCAGAATCCGAACTGCTTGCGGAAAATCCACCTTTTCAATCAGCTGAATGAACTTGAAAATATCTCCACCAGTATTGCAGGCAAAACAGTAGCCAATCCCTTTTTCAGGGCTGACCATAAAGCTGGGTCGGCTGTCGTTATGAAAGGGGCAAAGGCCTTTCAAATTACGCCCTGCTTTCTTCAGCTGTA
>CBDUQG010000027.1:0-13042 GCA_965369305.1 uncultured bacterium | reverse complement strand
TAGTGAAGCTAGAGATAACAACACTAGCGCATTGAACCTTTTTTAAAGGTTTCAGGCACTAAAAAAACCTCCAGCTGGAGGGTTCAGAAGGAGGGTGGTTCGTAGTGACAGAGGCTTGCTATCTACGGTCCGGAGTAACTGGCTCGTAACAAACGGTAACACTATCTACGACCACCCTCATATTAGCATGCACAAATTTTTTGTGCAAGAGTTTTTTCTTTCAGCTTACTGAAGCAGTTTAGCGAGGGTATTTTCAGACTGAGCACCCATCGCACGATTCACTTCGTTCTTACCGTCGAAAACAATGAGAGTAGACTGAGAAACAACACCATACTTAGCTCTTAGATCTTGAGCACTATCATAGTTGATCTTAAAACTAACCACATCAGTCCCATCAACAGCCTTTTCGATGAGAGGCTCATTATCACGACAAACGTGACACCAGTCAGCGTGGAAGTCTAAAAGGACCTTCTCACCGTTGGCCACAGCCTCATCAAACTTAGCCTTATCAAAAGCCTGAACAGTACCAGTCTCATATCCACTATTATTAGAAGCAGAGGCCGCGCTCACATCAGCAGCAAGTTCCATTGTTTCTGCTTCAGGCTCACTTTCCATCACAACCGCATCGTTATGAGCAGCTGGATCAGCCTCCATCATGGCAGAGTCATCTGACGCAGAATCAGACGTGGACTCTTCTGCAGGCGCCTCACTCCCAGATGGAGCAGTACCTGTATTTAGGTTACACCCTGACAATAAGAGTAGGGCAGCAAAAACGATCGCCATAAACGGCAGTGAAAGATCGCTTTTCTTAGCATGAGTATTTTCCATGTAATAAAAAAATTAGTAATAATCACGCTCATTTATAACAAGAAGCCTATAGCCTTGCCGTAGCTTCGGCTACGTACAAGCAAAGCAGGTTTTTAAGCCATGTGCTAGAGTTAAAGTAATACATAATGATTCTCTTATGACCGCCGCAAAAGATGACAAAATGTGGTTTCTGAAAAACCTAGACATATATAGTGGAGTTTCAGAAAAAACCCTGTGCCAATTAGCGCCAACTTCATTCGAAGAAAAATACCGCAAAGGAACCCAAATCTACACACCACACCAGAAGGATCACAACATTTATGCCCTAAAACATGGAGAGGTCATTCTTTATCATTCTAAAGATGGTAAAAGAGCTATTTTTGATTCACTTGGACCTGGAAGTGTTTTCGGCACTTTTGATGCAGACCAAGAGCTTCCAACTCATTTTGCCGAAACAACCAAGAGCACCTTACTTTGTGTAACGCCCTTAGATGAGTTTCTGAAAATCATTCAACACCGCCCGGAACTAATGCTCAACCTGATGCAGAATATGGCACAGCGCATTCAAGATTATGAAACCAAGATTCGTAGCAACATAGAAACAGCTTCTGAAAGAGTCTATTCTGAACTTGAGCGACTCCAAAAAAAGAGGCAGCTAAGCTTCGTAGGCAAATTCATTCCAGTCCCCCTTCAGATCACCCACGAAAAACTAGCCGAACACACGAACTTAAACCGTGTGACAGTCACCAGATCCCTTAAACGATTAAAGGAGGAAGGCCTCATCTCAATCAACGACAAAGGAGTGATTGAACTCGTTAAATAATCTTGATAAGGTTACGTCAGTAACTAAAACAAGAAACTATGGCTACTGTTCACTTAGATGGAAAAGATTACGAAGTAGATGAAAACTCAGAAGTTGATCTGATGCACCAGCTCAAAGAGCAGGGTGCCGAGATTGTAGCTGCCTGTAATGGAGCTGGTATTTGTCAGACCTGTGCCATCAAGGTTAATTCAGGAGATCTTACTGAGCCTACCGAAACAGAACAAATGATGGATCTACCGGAAGGACAGCGCCTCAGCTGCCAGTGCCATCCAAAATCAGACCTAGATATTGAACTGGTCTACTAATGTCCAAGCTCCCTAAGGCCATTCTGGTTGATATTCTGCCTCCCAACACAAGCTCCGAAGAGAGCCTGGCGCGCTTAAACGAACTTGAATGCTTGCTGGTGACCTACGGAGGCTTTGTCATTGTGCGAAGAACTCAGAAGAAGCAGGTCCCCGATTATCGAACTTACATAGGTAAGGGTAAGGTCGAGGAGCTACTTGAAGATGCTTTGAGGCTGAAAGCTGACTACATTATCATCAACAACCTCTTAAAGCCCCAGCAGGTTTACAACCTGGAAGAGATTTTTGAAAAACATAAAATCAAGGTTTGGGACAAAGTAGATCTGATCCTGAAGATCTTCTCAAAGCACGCCACTACTAAAGAAGCCAAACTTCAGATCGAATTAGCTAGCCTTAGGCACCTAGGACCTCGCATTTTTAAGATGGGTCAGGATTTGATGCGCCAGGGAGGTGGAATAGGTACCAGAGGACAGGGTGAAACCAATATCGAAATCATGAAGCGCCACATCGCCACACGTAAACGAAAGATCAAAGCTGATATCAAGAAAATTACCAAAAACCAGGAAGGCCAGCGAAACCAAAGACATAACCAGGGCTTTAAAACGGTCGCCATTGTTGGCTACACCAATGCCGGAAAATCCTGCCTGCTTCGCAAGCTAACCAATAAGCAAGTGAAGGTTAAGGATGAGCTATTCGCCACGCTCGACAGCCGCATTGGAAAGGTTTACCTGCCTGATGCTGAGCAAAGCGTACTCGTTTCAGACACCATTGGCTTCATCCGTGACCTGCCACCGGACCTTATTAAAGCCTTTCATTCCACCCTGGCCGAAACCATTCATTCTGACCTACTTTTGCACGTCATTGACTGCAACGACTTTGAAATGGACTGGAAAATCAGAGTCGTCAGTGAAGTATTGGAAAAACTGGAATGCTCAGACAAACCCTTGATTCATGTGTTCAACAAAATCGATCTACTGGGAGAATCTAGGAAAGAAGAAATCATTGAAAAATACAGTCACCTAAAACCAATTCTGATCTCGGCAGAGCAGAAACTGAATTTGGGCGAGTTAAAAACGGAAGTGGCCGCCAAACTTAATTAGGCCACCAATGTGTCTGCCTGGATTTTATGAGCATGCGGCACCCAGGCCCTAGAGTAAATATCTTGTGACGCACTCTGAAGATAGGCAATCTCTTCTTCTAGTTCACGGATTTTATCAACATTTTCCGGTTCCTCTTTCTTAAAGTGCTTAAGCTCCTGCTGAAGAGCCCTTACCTGAGTATAGTAACCGCTATTCTCTTCTTTTTCTTTAGCCAAAAACATGTCTTCAAGATGAAACTGAATTTCAGAAACGTGGATCTTACCAGTTTCCTGGTCCACAAGCTCGATATTAAAAAGAAGGTCTCGATAACCTGAAGCGGTTGGGTCGACGAAGCGGTCCTTCACTCGGACAATTTTGGCGCGACGATGAAGCTCTATAACCGCCTGGTAGAGAGTCTCTAAGTCGTCAAAATGAATACTGCTCCGAAGCACATCCCCTGTTTTGGTATGGGTGAATCCATGCTCAACATACTTTTCCCACATACGTGTTTTGCGCTTTAGCTTGCCAGCTGGACGAGGGTTTCCGCCACCTGCAAGAGCAACGTCATTTGTGAGTTCATTGTGGACATTTTTGAGGCGAGATGCCATGGCTCTAAGTTCATCCATATCTTCTGCCTCCTGATGAACTTCATTACCCTCAGTCAACCTGGCGAGCTCAGTTGTTATGTGAGGCCCCTGGCTAAGAGGGTTGTTAATATTCCCAATAAGGCCGTCTATATCGGTACGTACCGTCTCAATAACCGGAATGGTATCCCGGTTATCTGGGGCTTCTGTTTTATTGGGTTTGGCTAGGGGCATTGGATTGATTAATCCTAGTATTATAACACGATTTTTGCCCTAAAACAAGCCTTTAAGGGAGGTGTAACACCTGCTACACAGCAAATTTGAGTCGGGTGGTTTTTAAGGGTAAGATGTTCTTGTAAACTAAAAAAAGAACCATGAAATTATTTTTGGACACAGCCAATCTTGAGGACATCAAGAAGTACGCCAGCTGGGGGCTTGTTGATGGTGTCACCACCAACCCATCCCTCATCGCAAAAGAAGGTGTGAATTTTGAAAAACGCGTCAAAGAAATCACTAAGGTGATTAAAGGCCCAGTCAGTGCCGAAGTCGTGAGCAACGACGCTAAAGAAATGGTCAAAGAAGGAAAGAAATTCGCTAAATGGGCTAAAAATATTTACGTAAAATGCCCTATGACCCCCGAAGGCCTGATTGCTACACAAGCCCTAGCCAAAGAAGGGATTCGGGTAAACATGACCCTGGTCTTCTCAGCCGCTCAAGCCTTGCTAGCAGCCAAAGCTGGTGCCGCCTTCGTCAGCCCTTTCATCGGTAGAATTGATGATATGGGCCAGGATGGCATGGAACTTATTGCAGAAATCACTGAGATGTACAGTCATTACAACTTTAAAACTGAAATCCTGGTTGCCAGCGTGCGCAGCCCTCGCCAAGTTGCTGAAGCAGCCATGTTGGGAGCTGACATTTGCACAGTTCCTGCTGCCATCTACGACAAATTAGTCAAACACCCACTAACCGATAGTGGGCTGGAGAAATTTTTAGCTGACTGGAAAAAAGCCAAGAAAAAATGAAGCAAGATAAATACGACATTGCCCTCATCGGGCTCGGCGTGATGGGGCAAAGCCTGGCCCGAAACATAAACAGTCGTGGTTTTAGGGTACTTACCTACAACCGCACCACCAAAACCGCGGCCGACTTTGCCAAAAAGTATGGCAACGACGATTTAAGTTATGAAAAAACAGTCAGCGCTCTCGTTAAAAAGCTAAAAAAGCCTCGCCGCATCATTGTCATGGTTAAGGCTGGCCCGGCAGTGGATGCTGTGATTAAAGCTTTACTAAAACACCTCAGCAAAGGAGACATTATTATTGATGCCGGCAACTCACTCTACACGGATTCCATCCGTCGAACCGAAGAGCTGCAGAAAAAAGGAATTCATTTTGTAGGTATGGGTGTTTCGGGAGGTGAAGAAGGAGCCCTTCGCGGACCAAGCATCATGCCAGGTGGAAGCAAGGAAAGTTGGAAGGCTCTCTCCCCTATTCTAAAGAAGATCGCTGCTAAAGACTTCTCTGGAAAACCATGCGTAACCCATGTTGGTGCAGACGGCGCAGGTCATTATGTAAAAATGGTTCACAACGGAATTGAATACGGCGTGATGCAGATGATGGCCGAAGCCTATCAAGTTCTGAAAAGCATCTACGGACTGAAGCCGGACGAGATCGCCAAGATTTTCAAAAAGTACAACAAGGGCAGACTCAAATCATATCTCTTCGAAATCTCTGTACCCATTCTGGAACAAAAAGATGAATTTAAAAAAGGTCACCTGATCGATTACATACTCGATAAAGCTGGCCAAAAAGGAACCGGTCGCTGGGTGGCCATTGATGCACTTCAAAGAGGGGCAACCTTGCCGACCATCACCATGGCTGTCTTTGCCCGCACCCTATCATCCGAAAAAGACAAGCGCATCAAGCTAGCAAAGCAATTCAAAAAACCCAGGGTTAAAGCCAGTATTCCCCTAAATAAATTTATAAAGCAGCTTGAAAGCGCCCTTTATGCGGGTATGGTTAGCTCTTATGCTCAGGGTTTTGAACTCATTGCTATTGCTGCCAAGGAGCAGGGCTGGAAAATCAATTTCTCTGAAGTGACTCGCATCTGGGAAGGTGGTTGTATCATTAGGGCAGACATGTTGAATTTCCTTCATAAGGCCTTCATGAAGGCTAAAGGTAAGCCAGTGCATCTATTTACGATCAAAGAAATCAGATCTGCCTTACAAAAAGACCTGAAAGACTGGCGAGCAGTCGTCAGCTACGGTAGCCAGATGGGTATTTCTATGCCCTGCCTGGGTAGCGCCCTGGGCTACTTTGAAGACATGACCTCGGAAAAAGTATCGGCCAACTTTATTCAGGGGCTACGTGATTATTTTGGCGCTCACACCTATGAACGAACCGACCGCAAAGGAATCTACCATACCCCTTGGTCTAACCTGGAACTTTGATGAAATTGGAAAAAATTGAAAGAGAGTTTAACTTCATTATCTTCGGAGCCTCCGGAGATCTTGCCAAACTCAAGTTGTTTCCGGCCATTTACGAACTAGCTCTGCAGAAAAGGTTTGCCAAGAAGTTCACGATATATGGCTATGCACGCTCTGAGATGTCGAATGAGGAGTTTCGGGAACGCTTTGCTAAAAGCGTGAAGGATCATATCGATAAGAACCTCTACAATCAAAAGGTTCTTGATGCGCTCCTGAAAAACATTTACTACCAACGAGGTGCTTACGACAAACAAGAGGATTTTGAAGCGTTCGCGGACGAACTCTTAAAGGCACATGATAACAAAGGTGTTTGCAATCTGGCCTTTTTCGCTATTCCTCCAGTGGCCTTTAAGCCTGTGATTGAAAACCTAGCCTCAATCGAAAAGAAACTAGGTGGAGATGTAGAACTCATGCTTGAAAAACCCTTCGGAGAAGATCGAAAATCAGCCGGCGAACTTTTTCAGTTTGTCACCAACCACTTTCCCAAAGAAAAGCTATATCTCATTGATCATTACCTGGGGAAGTCTGCCGTCCGAAGCATTCTGCCACTGCGCTACAACAACACAATCCTGAATCTGCTTTTAAAAGGGAATGCTATTTCGAATATTCAAATCAGCGCTCTGGAAATGACCGGTGTGGATGAGCGAATTGGATTTTTTGATGATGTGGGAATCATCAAAGATATGATCCAGTCTCACCTGCTTCAGATCCTCGCCCTACTCACCATGTCTATGCCCATACGCCAGGAGGTCCATAGCATAAGACGTGAAAAGGGTGATATTCTTTCAGCCCTAAGACAGGATCCGGGCTGTGACATTGTTCTAGGGCAATATAAATCCTACAAAAAACAGAAAGGTGTTAAAAAGGGCTCAGAAACTCCCACCTTTGCCGCGCTCAAGCTTTTCATTGACCTGACCGAGTGGTACCAGGTGCCAATTTATATTAGAACCGGAAAAAAACTTGGCCACAAACACACCTATGTCGTCGTTGAATTCGAAAAGCCAGCCTACGCCAAGGATTTAGATATTGAAGCCAATAAGCTCATCATTGAGCTTTACCCGAAAGAGAAAATTCAGATGAAATTGGTGAACGACCTGGGCAAAGAAGTGCCGAAGTACAACGATCTGATTTCTGAAGAATCACTCGCCTGCATGGGTGACGACTGCCTGGCCCCTTATGCCAACCTCATCCTGGATGCCTTCCTAAAGCGCTATATCAGCTTCCTTTCCATTGATGAGATTCTGGCTTCCTGGCACTTCATTGATGATGTTCACAAGCACATCAAAAAGGAGAAAATTAGAATAGCTGGATACAAGGAAGGTAGTGAAGGACCAGCCGAGCAACATCAGCTGACAACCTGCGACAATAACAAGTGGTACGATGCCAAACATCTTTGAATTTAACATTGGCAGTGATTTTGTGGCGAAGGCAAGTAAGGCCATCGAGACATTTATCGTGGAACAAAATAGACCACTCAGAATTGCCCTGTCAGGAGGATCGAGCCCTAAAGCCATTTATGAAAAACTAGCCACCAGCGACCAAATCAACTGGAGTCAGATTGAACTATACCTTGTTGATGAAAGGTATGTGCCAGCTGATGACAATGAGTCCAACGCCAAGATGATTCAAGCCACGCTCGTCTCAAGAATTTCTGATCTGAAGGCTTTCCATCATTTTGATACAACAGAAGAAATTGCTGATGCTCTTGATGACTACGAGGCAAAGCTAAAGAAACTAAGCAGCCCGCTCTTCGACCTTGTACTGCTAGGCTTGGGAAGCGACGGGCACACAGCTTCGCTGTTTCCACATGGACCCGAGCTGGAAGAAATTGAGCGTCTCGTGGTCGGCTCCATATCTCCAAATGGAGTCAGCGAAAGAATGAGTCTTAGTTTTCCGGCCATCATGAACAGTCAAAAAGTCATCTTCTTAATAAGGGGAAAGGGCAAAAGAAAAATAGTAGAAAAATGGCTAAATGATGAGGGGTTGGAAGAGGAGATTCCAGCCAAAATAATCTTGGATCACCAGGACCTTGATATATACTTTGACTACAGTAAATAATGGAAAAAAAGAACTTACTTATTATTGGATTCGCATCACTTGCCCTTGTTGGGGCAGTGGGCTTTGGGCATCAGTTCAGATCTAATCAAATTCTCAAAGACCAGATAAATCAAAGCCAAGATGAAGCTGACACACGCATCTCAGATTTGGAGGAAAAACTGGATAGACTCAAAAAAGGTGAGATTGAAGCTAAACCTGCCACTGAATTTCTAAGCGAAGAGGATCTTCTGGCAAACTTCTTCGAAGTAGCCCCCAAACCTGTTGAAATAAACACTGAAAGTGAAGTGGCTAATGATAGCAAAGTCATTGCAGGCCCATCTCTCTTGGTCACTCCAGAAGTTTTTGACCTAGGGCAGATCAGCAAATCAGATGGTGTTGCCATCGCCACCTTTGACCTAAAGAATAATGGAAGCAAGCCATTAACTATAAGCTACGCATTTAGTTCATGCGGATGTACAGTGGCGCCGCTCAAAGAAGAGAAGGTGCTAGAGCCAGGTGAAACATTCCCACTTGAAGTAAGCTATGATCCCAATTTCTACGGACCAAAATACGAACTCGGGCCAATTGAAAAAACGGTAACGATACTTTCAAACTACAGCGCACGCCCCTTTTATAAAGTAAAACTAAAGGCCAACGTTACCCCTTAACCCAAGTTAAAAATGGAATCATGTCCACATAAAGGTCAAATTAAAGAAGATGTTCAAGCTCAGGCCGATGGCTGCAAAACCTGCCTGGAAGAAGGTGGTAGCTGGGTAGCTGTGCGAAAATGTATGACCTGCGGCTACACAGGCTGTTGTGACTCATCTCCAAACAAACATGCTCGCAAACACTTCGAGGAAACTAAGCACCCCATTATTGACTCCAATTCACCGGGTGCCGGTTGGCGCTGGTGCTACATTTGCAACGACTACATCGACTAAACAAAAAAGCCCCTTACGGGGCTTTTTCAAATATCTAAGAATGATTAGCTCACATCACACTTTCTGCCCATAGCACAGAAAACAACAACTTTAAGAGCCGCCAAACCTACAAGTAGATAAACAATAGCTTCTACAGTAGGCCAGCTACCAAGAAGTGCGTTTACCACATTTAAATTAGAACCCATCAGCATTCCTAAGCCGACGAGCCCCCAGTTTAGTCCTCCAACAACAAGAAGAACCAAAGATACAGCACATAGTGCACCCTTGCTTTTCATAACAAATAAATCAAGAATTAATGAAGAAGGCTAACTCTGGGTTGAATTATAGCCAGCCACGTTACAAAAATCAAACGGGGATGCCTAAAGATGCTTACGAACAACGTAACCTACCTGCACCTCATCCGGCACAGAAAACTTGATTGTAAACTTCTGACCCGGGTGGGCAACTTCAATCAATTCGTCATTCGCAGCGTTCCTGAAGTCGCTCAAAATCACAGGAATATTCTTGGTAGGAGTAATAATATCCAGACGATCACCCTTAAACAGGGTGTTCTTCACCTCCATGGAAACTTCATCACCCTCCACATTTCTAAATACTCCTGCAAAACAATAATTCTTGTTGTAATCCCCCCGGTCACCCGTATATTTCTGCCCCTCAGCACCTGGCTTTCCATACCAAAAACCTGTGAAGTAGCCACGGGTATTAATCGTTTCTACCAGATCCAGCAGCTCTGGTGTAGGTCCCTTTTCTTCTGCAGCAAGATCCATTGCCTGGCGGTAAATTCTAGATGAAATAGCCGCATAAAAAACGGTTTTATGGCGACCTTCAATCTTGGCAGAGTCTATGCCAGCATCAATTACATCCTGAAGGTGCTCTGCCATACACATGTCTTTTGCACTCATAATACTCGTACCCTCGTCATCCTCATAAACAGGAATGAACTCACCTTGGCGCTTGTTTTCTTCAAGGTAGATTTTGAGTCGACCATTATCCTCATCGTTGTCAGTAGCCGTGGCCACAGAATCAGTGCAGCTTTTTTGAGTACCATCACCTGACTTACAGCCACAGGAACGTTTTTCGTTTTTTGGGGCTGACTGTCCTCCAGCCTTTTTGTCATACATCTTATAGTTCCATCGACAACTATGAGCGCACATACCCTCATTCGCATCCCGATTGCTCATAAAATTAGAAAGGAGGCAGCGACCCGAGTAGGCCATACACATAGCCCCATGAACAAAGGCTTCAAGTTCCACCTTTACCCCTCTCTCATCTAACTTTTCACGAATCTTCTTCACCTCACGGAGTGTGATCTCTCGACCAAAAACAATACGAGTCACCCCAAGTTTTGCCCAAAACTCACAAGCTGCTGCATTCAGAGTATTCGCCTGAGTTGAAAGATGAATGTCTACCCAAGGACAGGCCTCCTGAACTTGCATCATGATTCCTGGATCAGAAATGAGTAAACCATCCGGAATCAAGTTTTTCTCCTTTAACTCCTGAAGACGCTCTATTTCTTTTTCAAGAAAATTCATCTTATTCTCATGCGCATGAATATTCATGGTCAGATAGAGCTTCTTGCCCTGCTCTCTGGTTATTCTAAGAGCTTCCTCAATCTCATCGATATCGAGAGTACTACCCTTAACACGCATACTCACAGACTTCATACCCATGTAACAGGCATCTGCGCCATACATATAAGCTGTCTTCAGTTTTTCAAGGTTTCCAGCCGGTGCTAAAACTTCGGGTAGATTCATAGATTGAACAAAACGGGAGCATTATATCAGAGAAATCTTGAAAATAAAGCCAAAAACTGCTATAATAACTGATATAAATATGGCAAAAAAAGAAAACAAAACAAAGGCGATAAAGGAAGCTGAAGAATTTCATGCCCCCAAAAAGATTCCTTTCTACAAGAAAAAGACCTATATCATTCCGGCCGTTTTAGTTGTGGCGGTGATTTTATGGTCATTTTTTTCAGGCTCAAATCAACAACTTGCGGAAATACGGACCATGATGACCGAGAGAGCCGACCTGATGCAGGAAGTCAGCGTAACCGGAAGTGTTGAGCCTGCTGAGAGTGTGAATCTGAGCTTCGAGATTACAGGAAAGGTCAATGAAATTTATGCAGACGTAGGCGACCGCGTGGAAGCCGGACAAAAACTAATTAGCCTTGGAAATGCAGAAATACAAGCCCAGTTAAACCAGGCTTATGCCGGTGCTGCTTCCGCCAACGCCCTAGTAGGACAATATCAGGCAGCCTTGGATTCACAAGTGGCTCTTCTTGAGGAGCTTAAAAAAGGAACCAGACCAGAAGAACTACAGCTAGTTCAGACAGCCGTTAATAATGCTCAAAAGTCACTCACTGACAGCCAGAACAATTTAAATACAGTCACTGCTAAGGCTGAGACGGATTTAGATAGTGTCTACGACAGCGCTCGCACCTCACTACCCACAGCAGTCGAAGCAGGCAAAACAGCACTTCTGAGTCTTTCGGACATTCAGGCAGCTTATTTCACAACAGCCAATCAAGAAAAATTCACCATCGAATCAGCCAAATCTGCCGCCGTTTATGAACTACTAGGTGGAGTGAATGCTGGTGCCTGGATCAGGCAATACGTAAGCACGCTAAGCGGAGGGGTTTATGGAAACGTTCAGACCCTATCACCTCTCAGTGATGGAATGGAAATTGAAAACACTTTAAGAAATTCGATCAACGCACTCCAAAAAGTGAGAATTGCATTAAACTCGGTGCCTATTAAAGATGAAATGAGCTCTACTGACGTGAGCAAGCTCGAATCAGAGAAAAGCAGTATCAACACTCAAATCAACACTCTTAGTGGTCATGAGCAATCAATCAATCTGCAAAAAGCAACGAATGAGAACCTAATCACTTCAGCTGAGAACGCCGTGAATACAGCACAAAGTGCTCTATACAGCGCCGAAGACGAACTAAGACTCAAGCAGGCTGGTTCTACGGATGAGCAAATCAGAGCTCAGGAAGCAGTAGTCAGACAGGCTGAAGCCTCATTACGGTCACAACGAGCTCAAGTATCCAGCCAATATGCAATTGTACAGAACTACCAAGCACAGCTGGAAAAAACTGTTTTGAATGCACCCATTTCTGGTCTTGTTACCAAGATGGAAGCCAAAGTCGGCGAAATCGTCTTCCCAAGCTCACCATATTCTGACAGCCGCGTAACGTTCGTTTCAATTATCAGCGATAAGAACTATGAAATAGAAACAAACGTGGCGGAAGTCGATATTGCCAAGATTGAAATCGGTGACATGAGCAGAATCACCCTGGACGCCTATGGAAGTGAACGTGTCTTCGAGGCAATGGTCACTGGAGTCGATCCAGCCGAAACTCTGATTGAGGGTATTCCGACCTACAAAGTAACATTGGAATTTGCTGAAGAGAGCAATGATATAAAATCAGGTATGACCGCCAACATAGACATTCTCACAGACATGAAAGAAATGGTCATTGCCATTCCTCAAAGAGCCGTAATCACTAAAGACGGGAAGAAATTCGTAAAGGTGCAAAAAGGCGAGAATGCAGAAGGGCCTATCATTGAAGAAGTAGAAATCCTAACAGGCATCCGAGGGTCCGACGGAAGCATTGAAGTCATCGAAGGTCTGACTGAGGGTGAAGAAATAGTTATTTCAACTGAATAAATGGCTCTGATTAAGGCAAAAAATATTAAGAAGGTTTACAATCATGAAACCATACCTCTGGAGGTCCTTAAAGGGATGAGCTTTGAAATTGAAGAGGGTGAATTTGTAGCGATTATGGGTCCTTCTGGATCAGGGAAGTCTACCTTGCTTCACATCATCGGTTTTTTGGATCATCAAACCAGTGGAAGTTGTGTCTTTAATGGAAAGGGAATGCGTGAGTACACAGAAGATGAACTGGCCCACATTCGTAATCGTGAAATGGGTTTCGTTTTTCAGGCTTTTAATCTGCTCCCAAGAACTACGGTCTATGAC
>CBDUQG010000026.1:0-13270 GCA_965369305.1 uncultured bacterium | reverse complement strand
TAAAAAATCAATGGTTTAACCTTTATCCAAGCCACATTCTCCGTGAAAATCAAGTCACTTAAAATCAAGGGATTTCGCAACCTCAAGGGGGTTGATCTGGACTTTGGTGATGGCGTAGCTATTCACGCTTTTGTGGGATCCAACGGCCAGGGTAAGACGAACATGCTGGAAGCCATTTATCTATGCAGTCTGAGCAAATCCTTCCGTACCCGTAGTAGCGCTGACATGGTGGGCTTTGACCAGGATTTTTCCAGTATCAAGATGGCCGCTGAGGATCGTGACTTAGAAGTGATTATCACCGCTAAACCTGTTCAGAAGGTACTAAAGGTGAATGGTGTCAAAAAGCCGGCGACTGACTTCATTGGTCAGCTCAAGGCCGTCTTCTTTTCTCCGGATGACCTTTCGAATATGGCTTACGCTCCCAAGCTCAGACGTCGTTACCTGGATATTCTTATTTCTCAGCTCAATCAGGAATATCTGAGTAAGCTAATCACTTACAATGACGCCTGCAAGCAGCGGAATTCTCTTTTAAAGGCCATCCGTGAAGAACGAGCAGAGCGCGACGAGTTGGATTTCTGGGACAAAAAACTGGCGCAGCTAGGCAGCTACATTGCCGCTGAGCGCGAAGGAATTCTTTCCGAGCTGCAAGATTATGTCAGCCGACATTACACCGAAATTTCCAAGTCTGATGATGAGGTGACCATTGTTTACCAGTCGGAGTGTCGTGGTATCAAATCCGATGAAATGGTGACCTTATATAAGGAGGGGCAGCGAAAAGATATCCTGACCGCCCAAACCCGTCTTGGACCTCACCGTGATGACCTTCAGTTTCTACTCACCGGAAAGGACATGGCTGATTTTGCCTCAAGAGGGGAGTGGCGCAGTCTGGTGCTGGCCATGAAGTTTGCTGAGATTGACTTGATTAAGGAAAGAACAGGGGAAAACCCGGTCCTTCTTTTGGACGATGTGTTTTCGGAGCTTGATGCCGAGCGCCAGAAGTACCTTTTTGATGCCACAGGCAGGAGTCAGACCTTTTTGACCACCACTCACAAGGAATTTCTTTCAGGGCTTAGTCACGACTACAAGCTTCACGAGATGCAGGCAGGAAAAATCATTTGACGACTGGCAGGAATGTCCGTAGAATAACTCTGCAATTTCGACTTTTCTCTTTTAGCAGAGGGCAAAGCACCGATCTTGCGTCTACTAAATAACCAATCTGCTAAATTTTTGCATATGTTTAAAATTGTTGATGAAAACTTAACCATGGACGCTCTGCTGGATGGCAGCGTCGATTACGAAAAACCCAAGCTGGGTGCGGTCATTTCCGGAAAGGTTGTGAGCGTTTCTAAGAATAAGCTCGTTGTTGATCTTAATGGCGTGGCTGTTGGTATTGCCAGCGGACGCGAAACTCATGACAGCGGTGATACGATTAAGGACCTTAAAGAAGGTGATGAAGTAAAGACTGTTGTGATCGAGGAGGAAAATGAAGACGGTATGGTCGTTCTTTCCCTTCGTAAGGCTTCTCAGTTCACTAGCTGGGATAAGTTTGATAAGGCTTACAAGGATGGTGAGGTGATTGAAGCAAGTATTACCGAAGCCAATAAGGGTGGTCTACTCATTGATGTGGACGGCATTAAGGGCTTCATTCCTGTTTCTCAGCTTGCTCCAGCTCACTACCCACGCGTGGAAGATGCGAATAGTGCTCAGATCAAAGCCCGCCTTCAGAAGCTCGTTGGTATCAAGCTCCATGTTAAAATCATCAACCTGGATCGCAGTACCGGTAAAATGATCCTTTCTGAGCGTGCTGCTCAGCAGTCTCAGGCCAAGGAAAGCCTGAGCGACCTTAATGTGGGTGACCGCGTTAAGGGCCGCGTGAGCGGTGTGGTTAAGTTTGGTATTTTCGTGACCTTTGACGGTCTTGAAGGACTTGTTCATATTTCTGAAATCGCCTGGGGACACGTTTCTAACCCGCATCAGTACGCTAAGGTTGGTGACCAAGTTGAAGTAGAAATCATCGGTATCGAAGGTGACAAGCTCAGTCTTTCAATGAAACGTCTCATTCCTGATCCATGGTCTGTGATCGAAGAAAAATATCCTATCGGTTCTAAGGTGAAGGGAACAGTTAATCGTTTCAGTGCCTTTGGGGCTTTCGTCCAGCTTGAAGATGACATCAATGGTCTGATTCACCTGTCTGAAATTTCCGATTCTAAGGTTGAAAATCCAGCTGATTACCTCGACGTTGGCCAGGAAGTTGAAGCCATCGTTATCAACATTGACCGCGACGAACATCGTATTGGCCTTTCTCTGAAGGGTGCCTCAGGTGCCAAGAAGAAGGCTAAGAAGGAAGAGGTTGTCGAGGAAGCTGAAGAAGAAGTAAAGGAGGAAGAAGAGGCTCCTGCTGAGGAAGTGGCCGAAGAAAAGCCAAAGAAGAAAGCGTCTAAGAAAAAGGAAGAAAAAGCTGAGGAAGTTTCTGAAGAAACCGATGAGACTGCTGAAGATGTTCCGCAGGATGAAGCCGAAGAAGACAGTGGTGCTGAAAAGGAGGCTGAAGCTGAGGAGGTGAAGGAAGAGAAGCCGAAAAAGAAGACCGCTAAGAAGAAGGCTACGGCTAAAAAGAAGGAAGACAAGTAGCTTCTTAGCTAGTATCATGTCTTCGTGATCGAGCTTAATGCAGAACAAAAGCAGGCTGTTACCCATAACAAGGGCCCTATGCTGGTGATTGCCGGCGCGGGAACGGGTAAGACACGTGTTATTACTGAACGCGTGGCTCATATCATTGAAGAGAAGTGGGCCAAGCCGAATCAGATTCTAGCCCTCACTTTTACTGAAAAGGCTGCGGCTGAAATGGAAGCCCGTTTAGACGAGCGTATGCCCATTGGCTACGAAGCCATCGCTGTTTCAACCTTCCATGCTTTTTGTGAAAAGGCACTTCGGCAATATGGCATTGATATCGGAATTTCGCCTTCCTTCCGTATTCTGGAAGGCGTGAGCCAGTGGAAGTTCATTAAGGAACAACTTTTTAATTTTAGACTTGATTACTACCGACCTAGCGGCAATCCAACCAAGTTCATTGATAGCCTTCTAAAGTACTTTAGCCGCTTAAAGGAAGAGGTGGTCTCTCCGGCTGACTTTGACAAATTCGTTCGCAAGAAAGCGGCTGAGGCTGAGTCCGATGAAGATAAGATTGAAACTCAGAAACTAACCGAGCTTTCGATCGCTTATGCTCAATACGAAGACTTGATGGCCAAGAATGACTATCTGGATTTTTCTGACCTTCAGATCAAGCTGATTGAACTTCTAAAGACACGCCCTAACATCCTGAGGCACCTACAGCAAAAGTACCAATATATATTGGTCGATGAGTACCAAGATACCAACATCGCCCAGAACTACATCGTGGACCTGCTGGCTGATGGTCATAAGAACCTGATGGTTGTAGGAGACGATGACCAGTCCATTTACAAGTTCCGAGGTGCGGCTATTTCGAATATTCTGCAGTTTGAGGAGAAGTATCCGGATCTAAAAAAAGTCGTTTTGAATCAAAATTACCGATCCAACCAGAAGATTCTGGATCTGGCTTACGATAGCATTCAAAACAACAATCCTGATCGCCTTGAGGTAAAGGCTCAAGTGAACAAAAAGCTCACCGGAACCGGGGAGGGGAGTGACGATAGCGTAAAGCTGGTTCACTGCTCCACCATTGAGCAGGAAGTGGCTTACGTTTTAGATGAAATCAAGCTCGCCAAATGCCCCCTTTCTGAGATTGCGATTCTGGTGCGGGCCAATAGTCATGCTAAACCCTTTGTCGACGCCCTGCGTAAGGAAAACATTGCTTACCAGTTTCTTTCTGAACGTGGCCTTTATAACAAGGATGAGGTCAAAGAACTTATCAGTCTCCTTCGTGTCATTGCCAATCCTACTGACGACATTGCTTTCTACCGAGTGCTACGCATGGACTGCTGGAATCTATCTATGCAGACCATTGTGGATTTGATTAGCCAGAGCAAAAAGAAGCTGAGCAGCATTTGGAATGTGGTCCAACGAACTTCGGATGCTAGGGAGCTCACTAAAATGGTCGCTGAACTGATTGAATACTCTAAAAGCCACACGGCTGGTGAAGTGCTTTATAAGTTCACCGAAGATACCAAGCTCTACGAATCACTCCTTGCCAAAGACACGATTGAAGCGGAGGAGCAGATCACCAACATTGCCTCCTTTTTTGGACGTATTCAGCAGTTTGAACGCCAGAATGATGAGGTGAGCGTGGTTGACTTTATTGAGTTCATGAACCTGAGTGAGGAAGCTGGTGAAAATCCCGCGGCGCGCTTTGATGTGGGTGGCATTGATGGTGTTCAGATCTCCACCGTTCACGGAGCCAAGGGCCTTGAATTCGACACAGTATTCCTGCCCAGCCTAGCTTCACGTCGTTTTCCTACCGACAATCGCTCAGATCCTATCGAGGTGCCACAGGAACTGATTTCTGAAATCCTATCTGAAGGAGATTTTCACTTGGAAGAGGAGAGACGCCTGTTTTATGTTGCCCTAACGCGTGCCAAAGAAAACCTGCACCTACTTCATAGTGACTTTTATTCGTCCAGCAATGCTCAGAATCCACGTGCCAAAAAGCCAAGTGTTTTTGTGCAAGAAATTGCCGGTAAAATCAGTGTGAAGGTTGAAAAGACTGCTGAAGGCGTGGAACGCTTCCTAAAGCCTGAATCTGTTGACCTGCCACCGTCTGCTGAACTAGGTGAGCGCGAGCCGATCACGAGGTTCTCGTATTCTGCTCTTCAGACCTTCAAAAAGTGCCCTCGCCAGTACGAATACAATTACATTCTCAAAATCCCACAACCACCAAGTGGCGCGGCCAGCTTTGGCTCTAGTCTGCACAACACACTCAATGAGTTTTACAAGCTTGTTTCTCAGTCCAAGCAGGCTAGCTTGTTTAAAGATTACGAAGAGGACTTATCCGTGGAGAGGCTCCTGTCTATATATGAGGATAAATGGATACCAGCCGGTTACGAGTCGCGTGCGCATCATGACACCCTCAAGACTCGTGGTAAGCAGATTCTCGAGAAGTTCTATGAGCACTTTAAAGACGAAGTCGCCCGCATTGAATACCTTGAAAAGGGTTTCAAGCTCAAAGCCGGCAAATACACTATTTCGGGTCGTATTGACCGCGCTGATAAGCTTTCGGACGGTTCTTTGGAGATTATTGATTATAAGTCCGGGAAATCAAGATCTCAGAAGGACGTTGATAAAGACCAACAGCTGGCGATTTACGCTCTAGCGGCTAAGGAATGCTTTGGTCAACCGGCCAGCAAACTCACGCTTTACTTTCTGGACGATGATCTAAAAGTGTCTACGGAGCCAGATGATGATAAACTAGAGAAGACGCGAAATGAGGTCATTGAGCTGGGAGACAAAGTAAATGAATCCGATTTCGCGCCGACCCCATCCAAATACATCTGTCAGTGGTGTCCGTATAATCGGATTTGTGATGTGGCTGAAATCTAATCGCACTTAGAATGAGTAAGCAAATACCCATATCAAACCTTGTTGTCAATCCTGCAAATTACCGCTTTGATCCGGTGGATAATGAAGAAGAGGCTATTCAGTTGATGCTCCATGAAAAGGGTGACGAAATATTAAATCTTGCCAAGCACATTGTTCAGTATGGTACTGATGAAGCCAAGGATTTAAGAGTTGTAAAGAAGGGGCAGGTCTACATATGCCTTGATGGCAATAGAAGGCTAACGGCACTAAAATGCCTAACTTTGCCGAATTTGATCAAAGATAATCGTTTAGAAAGAGAATTTGCAGCCTTATCTGCAAGGTTTAGTAAGCACCCGATAGGTTCAGCCTCTTGTACAATTTATCCAAATGAAGCTGCGGCTGATGAATGGATTCGTCTTGATCATACTGGCAAGAATGACGGGGTTGGCCAAGATCCATGGAGCATGATGGGGCAAGAGCGCTTCCAATATAAAATTACGGGCAAGCTTTCTCTTGGTATGCAGGCTATTGATTTTTTGAGAAAAAGAGGCATTGAGTATGATAAAAAAAAGATGAAATTGTCTACGGTGAATAGAATTCTTGGTAATCCAGAATCCCGCAGCCTACTTGGTCTTTCGATGTCAAAGGGTGAATTGCTGATTGAAAGTGCTGAAGATGATGTCCTAGGTCGTCTCAAGAAGCTTTTTGATGCGATCGTTATGAAGGATGTAAAGGTTGATGAAGTTTATACCTCAGAAAAGGCCAAGGCCTTTGTTACACAATTGTTTGACGGCAAACGACCAACCGCGACTGATAGCTCTACTGGATCAAGCCTGGTTGATTTGGATGACTCAACAAGTGATCAGAATGCTACCACCTCCGAAGAACCGCCCACACCCGTTGATGTATTCGTTGTAACTGCGTTTACTGGATTAGAGGATGAGTTCAAAGCAATAAAACGTGTAACCAATAAGTTGCTCAAGAATCCAAATGTTTTTACAGTAAATCATTCTACAGGCGCAAGTGTCACTCAAGATAAGAAGATTGAAAAAGCACTCAATGATTCTGATTTCATAATTGTCTTGCTATCAATGGGTTATAAGGAGCGCTTGGCCTATGATGCTATTAAAGCGAGTCCTAAGGCGGATGCAATTTTGGATAAATTTTATCCAATCAACCACAATGTGCTTATCGAGCTAGGATATGCGTTACGATGTAGGGTTGGTGCAAGAAAAAAGGACATTTTCATTTTTTTGAGCGAAACGAAGGATGGCACCCTGCCTACACAAAAGTCCTATTGTGAAGACCGATTTTTTGATATTCAAAGCAGAGAGCAGCATGCCTACTCTGATATTCCTTCATTTGAGAAGGCCCTTGAACAGGCCCTTAAACATTGTGCTAAGATGAAACCGTTTTTGAAATAGTTTCTATGAAATATTTGTCCCCACTAAGGTATCCTGGTGGCAAGAGAAGGCTGGCTAGTTTCATTGCCCAAGTCTGTGAGATGAATTCGGTTACCGGACATTATATTGAGCCGTACGCCGGCGGTGCTGGTGTTGCGCTACACTTGCTGTTAAATAATTGTGTAAGAGAGGTAACGGTCAATGATTTTGATCGTTCTATCTATGCCTTTTGGTATACCATAAAGCATGATTCGGCTCGCTTAATAAGGGAGATTAACAAGATAGAAGTCAATGTTGAATCATGGCATGAGATGAAAGCTGTCCAGCACAGAAAGAATACTGCACCACTACTTGAACTTGGGCTCTCAACATTTTTCTTAAATCGTACCAACGTCTCTGGCGCCTTGAATGGAGGAATTATCGGTGGTCTTGAACAGAATGGCAAGTATAAAATTGACTGCCGATTTAATAAGGCAGAATTGATCCGACGCATAGCTGCGATTGCTGAGAAGGCGAATCGGCTTAACGTTACTAATTTAGATGCGCTTGAGTTACTTAGTCGGCTTAAGCGAAGGTCTAGCTATAAGTCCAACACTATCTTTTTCTTTGATCCACCCTACTATTTGCAGGGTGAGTCATTGTATCTTAATCATTACAGTCACAATGACCACTTGGAACTTGCAAAGGCTATCCTTGGTATGAAAAATGCAAAGTGGATTATGACTTATGACGATAGTGATGAGATAAAAAAAATGTACAGAGCCTGCAAGGGTCGTCGCACTTATGAAATTTATCATACAGCCCACAGGGCAAAGAAAGGTAAGGAACTCCTATATTCGAGTCCCACCACTAAATTGCCGAAAATAATTCAGGTAACTCATTAATCCTTTGTTGATTTCGAGGAGTTTTAACCTACTGCTTATCAACCTTGCTTTTGTACTTTGTCCAGAGGTAGTAGTATATATATGATACAAGGCCTATTAGTACAGTAATGAATAAAAGTATATCTTTTTTTTCGACTGCGCTGTCATTAACCGTGTAATATGCAGCGAGGATGAAGAATTTGAGAGATAGCGCAAGACCAATGTTGAGGTAGTTTTTGTCCATATGCTATATTTTTACCATGCAATTGAACCAAGATAAAGTACTCGCCAACAAGGGTTTCATCTGGCTCCTCCTAGCCATCTTCCTCTTCACCCTATCCCTCTCCATTCTCTGGATGGGGATGCGAAGTGTCATGGATATTGGCGGATTCTGTGCCAGTGGCGGGCCGTATGTGATTGAGCACGAGTGTCCTCAGGGTGTAGCAGGGCTGATGAGTGTGGCGCCGCTGGTGATGATCCTCAGCTTCTTTATGTACATTGCCTTTTCCGGCTCGGCAGCTGGATTTATTTTGCCTTGGGCGGCCATCTTTGTTTCACTTGGCTACAACTTTTGGACCTATGCCCTGAACCCACCCGTTGGGGAGGGGATTGTATGGGGTTGGATGACGCCTGCCATCATGTTCTTCCTGATGGGTGGCTTACCGCTCCTCGGCCTTAAGCCAATCAAGTATGTCTCATCACTGTTTCAGGGTGGCAGCTACGATGGCCGGAACATGGATGCTGGCCGAGAGAAGTGGATGAAGCTCTTTGTTCATATATTTGGTATTTCGCTTGGTATTTACGGAGCATTGTGGCTCTTTGAATACTTGACATAGGCATATATATAGGTATAGTAGCAACATAAGTTAACCCTGATCCTATGTCCCTCCGAAAAATTGCCCCCATTGCTTTGGCAGGTGCTCTTTCAATTGCTTGTGATAATCCAATTCCAAACAGTACGCCACGTGAGAAGGAAGCAAGAGCTTTTGTAATGAAGAAAGCTGACAAGAGAGATTCCTACGTTTGTTATGAGCAGCCTGAACATCGATATGTAGGTATGGACCTTGGCAAGGTTGTGGATGGATCTCGTGGCAAGATTGAGACCGTTGTTGACTGTAAGCCAAAAATTGAGCGAGAAGATAACTGCCCCGTTCAGATCTTGTTTGATGAGAAAGGGAATATTATCGATATCTCGTGTTAATTGACATCATAGGGGCATTTGCTATGCTGCTATCTAATTAAGTCCCTAATGATGCCCAGGTCAAAAAACTCGGCTTTGCCACTGCCACATGATACGGAGAAAGATATGGTTTCTCATGACGTGCACGTTATTCGGGATACCTTGAATGCTGCGAAGTTCAAGGACCCGAACAGTCTGCTTGCCAGTCGCTTTATTCTAATGGTCGAGGAGCACGTGGCTCAAAAGGAGATTGTTAGGGTTCGGGACTTTTGTGAGCTCCTTTTTGCATTCAATACATGCTGTGACTTGATCTACGAAAGAGAGAGGGATTTTGCAGGTGTTGTGGCCTTTTCAAGAGATCGGATGCACGATGTTCTTGATAGTGAAGCGGACACGCCTTTAATGGAAAGAGTTGATGTAATGAGACAAATTGCACTGAGCATGAAAGCGGATTTAGAGTCAGCTACGGGTGTTAAAATTGATTAGGGGTTGAGCGTGAAAAAGGCTAGAATGGAGTCTAGTCATTTATTTTTAATCATGGAGAAGAAAACAATCAATTCACCCCTCTTTGTCCCCATTGTTGTGGCCCTTTTGCTGGGCTGGTTTTTTGGTTCGCTCTATTTTGAACTTGATACTCAAAACGAGTACCTAGATATTGTAGAGTATGGCCTTGGGGTGGACTTTGGGAGTCCATACGTTGATGGCAAAGAGGTCATCACTATTAGCCCTGAAACTGGTAGCGTGGCTGAAGCGGCTGGACTCAAGTCTGGCGACGTGCTTAGCTATTATCGGACTTTGGGTAGCTTCCTTGAAGACGCTTACCTGCACTCTGGAATGCCTTTTGCCTTCGAGGTCATGCGAGATGGTAGCCCGGTGGTCATTCTCATTCCTTATTTACCTGAATTTTAATGGACTTAAACACTATTCTTCTTATCATTGGTCTTGGCGCAGTAGGCTTCATGGGCTACAAAATTCTGCAACGCCTGGAAGCGCCTAAAGACGATAAATCGATGGAGATGCTGCAGAAGCATCTGTTTGAGATACAGAAGGGGATTCAGGCTCAGGACAAAACCCTGAGTGACCAGATGACCAAGAACCGTGATGTGCTCTCTGAGAGCCTCCAGAAGCAGTTTGCCACCAGCCAAAAAATCATCAAGGAAGTGACCGAAAACGTGAAGAGTGTGACTGAGAAGCTGACCAAGCTTGATGAAACCAATAAGCAGGTGGTTGGCTTTGCCGAGCAAATGAAGCAGCTGGAAAATATCCTCAAGAATCCAAAGCAGCGCGGAATTCTGGGTGAGTTCTTTTTAGAAAATTTACTTTCCAATCAGCTGCCACCTTCTCATTTTAAGATGCAGTACGCCTTTAAGAACGGTGAGATCGTGGATGCCGCTATTTTTGTCCGCGAGAAGGTGATTCCGGTGGATGCGAAGTTTTCGCTCGAAAACTACAATGCCATGATGGAAGAGAAGTCCGATGCTCAACGCACCAAGCTCGAGAAAGACTTCAAAGCCGACCTTAAAAAGCGCATTGATGAAACCAGTAAGTATGTTCGCCTGGATGAAAACACCACAGATTTTGCCTTCATGTTCATTCCGGCTGACGGAGTGTTTTATAACTTACTCAGCCAAAAAGTCGGTACGCTTGATGTGAACACCTATGATCTAATCGAATATGCCTTCAAGAAGCATGTGATTCTGGTTAGCCCGATGACTTTTTATGCTTACCTTCAAACGGTTATGCAGGCGCTTAAGGCTCTGACCATCGAGAAGCAGGCTGTAGAAATCCAAAAAAGAGTCGGGGAGCTTGGTCGTCATCTCAATGCTTACCAAGAGCATATGAATAAAGTTGGCAATCACCTGACTACCACCGTGAATGCGTACAACAATGCCGGCAAGGAGTATGGCAAGATCGATAAGGATGTGATCCGGATCACTGACGGCAAGGCTTCTGTAGAGGCTGATATTCCGGCTGTGGAGCGCCCGAAGAACTTCGAGGAACAGGCGGGAAGTCTAAAGTTAAAACTCAATCAGCCCGGCAAACAAACAATTGCTCAGGAAGAGTAGTTTTGCTAGGATAGATGCAGTAAAATAAAAAAATAATGACCAAAAAAATCCTCATCGCACTGATTTTTGCCCTGGGCCTTCAGCTGACCCCGGTTTTTTCTTTTGCTCCAGCGGTTCACGCTCAGCAGGGCCAGAATCCACCCCCAGCCGATAACATAGACTCAGGAGCTTTTATGTTTGACCTGACCAATGTCACTCACCAATCCATCGAAGGAACTGTGCGACAAGGGTGGATCAGAGGAGGTATCAACTACTTTTTTGAGCGCATTATTGGCTTTTTAGCAGCCGTCATCGGTTCGCTTGCCGTGCTCATGCTTTCAGTCGGCGGTTTTATGATGCTTTCTTCGGGTGGGGATGAAACCCGCTATGAAAAGGGGAAGAACTACGCCAAATATAGTCTGATCGGCCTAGCCGTCACTTTGATGGCCTACGTCCTTGTTACCCTTGTTCAGCTACTCATTACCAGTATTTATGGTTAAGTCTTTGTTTAAAAAATTAGGATTGGCGCTTCTGGTCATTACCATGGTCCAGGCCATTGCTTACGCGCAGGAGGGATCCACGCAGGAAACTGAACCAAATTCACCCCAATCAGCCAGCTTCAAGAGTCGCTGTGAAAACGTGCCCGACGGATGGCCACCTTGTGCCAATTCTCCCGCTGATTGTGCATCCACGTCTGATACCGTTGGAGAGGGTGAATCTGCAATCAACGTGAACCGAACGCCTTTTAACTGCATTTTCCTCGAGGAGCCCATTGGCGGCCAAACCGGTTTTGATCTTTATAAAGTGACCCCGGTTGCAGATAGTGATGACCCCACAACCACCCTTTGGTATGGTGAGGCGATCGTTGGCAACGTCCGCGGTCCTATTCAAGCGATTTTGGCCTACGAGCCAGGCAACGAAACACAAGGGCCATTCGGGCTTCTTTATAGCTATCTAGGCCTCGTTTACAACTTCCTTTCCGGAATCATCATTGGTTTTGTTGTCCTTGTTGTGATAGTAGGTGGTATCCGAATAACGACTGCTGCAGGTAACCAGCAGGGCTATGAATCTGGCCGCGATATGATCATCAAGGCCTTGATCGGGATGGCTTTGTGGTTCACCGCTTCTGTGATTCTGTACACCATCAATCCAACCTTCTTCGCCTTTTAACCTGATTTTATGTCTGCCATCTACGATAAACTACTGGCCCAAAGTGCGATTATCTCCGAACCCGTTGGTGCTGGAATTCTGCCCGGTGCCGGAAACGAAGGATCTGACATTGAGTCCAGCATTCTTTTTGCTAGGATTATTCCATTTGCCATTACCTGGCTCATTAACCTTGGTATAGGACTTGCTGTGGTATTCATCATTATTGGTGGCTACATGTATCTGACGGCCTATGGTGATGAAGAAAAGCGTCAACGAGGAACCCGCACGCTTTATTATGCAGTTATTGGCCTGGTCATTGCTCTAACGGCTTATGGCATTGTGCAGATTGTGACCAGTATCCGCCTTTCTTAATTCAAGTATCATGAAAAAACTCAGTAGCTTACTCATTGCCTTCACTCTATTTTTCTCGATGGCGCCTTTGGGCTTTGCATTCAGTAAAAGTGAAGCCATCACGGCTTACGAGGATGAACTTAAGGCTCTTGGCTTAGAAGAAGGTGCAGCAGCTGATAAGGCAGCCGCGGATGTGAATGCCCTGGTCGGGGCCATGAAGGCGTCCCAGGCTGATGTTAAATACAGCTTTGAGTCTATTTCGGAGCGTGTGGACAGCCTAGGAAAAACCGACACTCGTCGGGATGACGCTCTTGATGCGCTAGATCGTGCGGAGGACCTGATGGATTCGTTCACAGATATGGACGCTGAGCAGAATCTCTACTTACAAGAAAGTATTGGAGGTGCGCCACCTCGCGTTCTGGCCGGCGATGATTTTCAACTGGCTCAGGAGGCCGCCGAAGGCGCTCAGCAGGGCATCAATCGCATTCTGATTGCCCCCACGCGGCCTGGTGCTGTGCCTGAGGGCGATATTGTCTCTGATTTCATTCCTCAGATCATCAGGCAGCTCTTCCGCTTTGCCTGGCTGGCTGTCCTGGTCGCCCTCACCGTATCGGGTGTCTTGATGGTGATTGCCCATGGAAATGAAGAAAAGACCACCAAAGCTCGCGCCATGATCTACTATTCACTCGTTGGCTTTGCCTTTGTCGCCCTTGCTTTTGCCATCGTAACAGCTGTAACTGATATCGACTTTTTCCGTTTTATTTAAATATATGAAAAAAACCATAC
>CBDUQG010000025.1:0-13623 GCA_965369305.1 uncultured bacterium | reverse complement strand
TTTTTTGGCTTGTAATTCAAGGTTTTAGCCCCTTTCAAAGCCCTTTCTTTTGATTTAGAATGAAGAAGATGAAAAAATGGACAAACAAGAAGCAAGAAAGCGGATCGGAAGCCTCAAAAAGTGGCTCAAGGACTGGAATTATAAGTACTTTGTGCTGGATAAAAACGATGTTTCAGAGGCTGCTCGCGACCAGATTAAGAAGGAATTACACGAGCTTGAGGAGCAGTTCCCTGAATTTGTCACCCCTGATTCCCCCACTCAGCGTGTGGGGAGCGTACTTTCCGGAAAGTTCGCTAAAATCAAGCACTTCCGCCAAAAACAGTCCCTAATGGATTGCTTTTCGGATGAGGAGCTGGAGGCTTGGGAGGAGCGTAATCTGAAGCTGATTCCGGGTGAGAAATTAGACTACGTCACGGAATATAAGATTGACGGACTTAATCTCTCTCTCATTTATGAGAAGGGTAAGCTCCATAAAGCCGTCACTCGTGGGGATGGTGTTTATGGCGAAGATGTCACGCACAGTGTGCGCACCATAAAAAGTGTTCCGCTTGAGCTACGCTCAGTGGAGGGCATTGACCCTAAAGACTATCCGGTGATCGAGGCGAGCGGTGAAGTTTTTATGAGCATCAAGAGCTTTGAGGAGATGAACAAAAGCGAGTCTCAGACCTTTGCCAATCCGCGCAATGCGGCGGCTGGAACCGTCCGACAACTAGACCCTGCAGTGAGTGCCAGAAGAAATCTGGAAATGTTTTTTTATAGTCTTCACTTCGCTGAGAAGTCCAAACTTACACACCCCACTTCTCAGAAGGGAACGCTTGAAATGCTCCAGAAACTAGGACTTCGTGTGAACACAAATTTTGTTCATCATTCCTCTTTGGGCTCCATCGAAAAGGCAATGAAGGAGGCGGAAAAAAAGCGAGATAAACTTCCCTATCATATTGATGGCCTCGTGATTAAGGCTAATAACTTCCGCCATCAGAACCTACTGGGCTCTACGGCCAAGGCTCCAAGGTGGGCCATTGCCTATAAATTTCCAGCCGAGCAGTCTACTTCAAAGGTACTCGACATTGAAGTGCAGGTAGGTCGGACAGGCGCCCTTACACCAGTGGCTATTCTCGAGCCGACTCTGGTCGCTGGTTCAACGGTCAGCCGTGCCACTTTGCATAACGAGGACGAGATTGAAAGGAAGGATGTACGTATCGGTGATACAGTCATCATTCAGAAGGCTGGTGACATCATTCCGGAGGTGGTTGAGGTGATCACAGACCTGCGCAGTGGCAAGGAGAAGAAATTCAGGATGCCTGATAGTTGCCCCGTCTGCGGAGGGAAAATCATCCGCCCCGAAGGCGAGGTGGCCAGTCGCTGCAGCAACAAAGACTGTTACGCAGTTCATGAAAGGCAGCTGGGCCACTTCGTTTCCCGCAAAGCCTTCGATATTGACGGCCTGGGTGAGAAGGTGATTGAGCAACTCATAGAGCACAAACTGATTGAAGATGCTGCTGATCTTTTCACACTTCAGTCTTCGGATTTGATGCAGCTTGATCTTTTTAAAGACAAGAAAACGCAGAACTTGCTGGATGCCATCGAACGCTCGAAGGTGATCCTATTACCCCGCTTTATATACGCCATGGGCATCCGCTATGTGGGCGAAGAGACGGCTGAAATTCTGGCGAATCATTTGCAACTAGAGACCAAGGAAGTCACTCTCAAAAAGGAGCAGAAGAAAAAGCAACTCAGTCTTTTTGCCGAGCAAACTGAAGAAGAATCCATCCATGCAGCGAACGTCTCGGAACTTCAGAAGCATCTGAAGAAGCTCACCTTGGAGGAGCTCAATAACGTTGATGGCATCGGCGATAAAGTGGCTGAATCCATTTATGAATGGAGCCAGGACAAAAAGACAATGGCTTTTTTGGATAAATTCCAACGCGTTGGAATCAGGCTCCGCGTTCCGCCCCGCAACCGGTCCAGCAAGCTTGAGAGCCTCACCTTTGTAATCACTGGGACACTACCTAGTCTTAGCCGCGATCAGGCCAAGGCGCTCATCAAGCAAAATGGGGGTAAAGCCAGTAGCAGCGTGAGCAGGAAAACAGATTATGTACTGGCTGGCTCTGAACCGGGTAGCAAGTATGAGACAGCTGAGAAATTGGGAGTTGAAATAATCGATGAGAAAAAGTTTCTCAGTATGATAAGCTGAGCTCAAGCTAAATAATAAACATGAAACACAAGAAGCCTGCCCTAAAACTAGTCGTCTTTGGAATTTTGGCGGTCTTTGGAGGTATTGTTGGCGCTCTTCTTACTGGCTCCAATGAATCCACGGAAAAAGTGGTTCTTGAGGAGTCCAATATCATTTCTGCTATTGAGAATGTGGCTCCCAGCGTGGTCAGCATCATCGCCAGCAGCGACCTTGATGTATACCGGGACCGAGCTTTGAAATTTGAAGAGAGTAATTCAGGCGAACTGACTTATGCTGGATCCGCTTTGGGCAGACAAACCAGTGCTGGGAGCGGCTTTTTTTACAGCTCTGATGGCAAAGTTCTGACGGCCTATCATGTGGTCAGCAATCCTGAGCGGCAATACAGTGTGGTCATGCAGGACAATACTTTCTTGAGAGTGACTGCTATTCAATCTGATCCCGTCCGTGATGTGGCTTTGCTCACCGTTGAAACAGAAGATGGTGAGCCACCAAGCAACACACCTGTTGTCACTTTTGGTGATTCAAATAAGCTGAAGGTCGGGCAGAACATCATTGCTATGGGCAATGCCCTGGCCCGCTTTTCGAGTGCTATCACAACAGGTGTGATTAGCGGAATTGAGCGTTCTATTGGTGCCAGTGACTTTGGTGGAGCACAGGATCTTCTCAACCTGATTCAGACTGATGCAGCTATTAGTCAGGGCTATAGTGGTGGGCCACTTGTTAACCTCAGCGGCGAAGTCATCGGAATGAACCTGGCAGCTGCCGGGCTAAACACGCAGCCGGTCGGTTACGCTGTTCCGAGTAATGACATTGAAGCTGCCTTGGACACCATGCAGTAGGGCAAGTGTTGACTGAGATCGAGTAATATTTTAATATGGCCTCTAATTTTTCCTTAAACTCAAAAGGAATGCCCTCGCCCTCGCAACCTCCAAAGAAATATGTCTCACCTGAGCATTTTAGCTTCACCGAAGCAATCATTCGCCGTTTTCAGCAAAGTAATCCGTCTTACCTGCATGGCGATATTCGCAGTGCGGGCCTTCTGGGTCTGAGCTCAGCGATTAGCAGATTTGATGAGGAAAAAGGTCTTAATAAATCTTTTATAACTGTATGTGTGCGTAACGCCATCCTAGACACTCTGAGTAAGGAACGAAGATACCGGGGTTACGTGCAGGCAACTGAAGATTCTGATAGGGCTCAGGCCACTTCAGATTTTAAGCTATCTGCCGAACCTGACGAACTTCTTCAGAGGAAGCGAATTATTGAGGCTGCACAGCAGGTCCAGCCAAATGGCCAGCTTGTTCGGCTTGTTTTGGAGGGGTATACCCATAAGGAGATTGGCGGCATGCTCGGTATCAGCACGGGGGCTGTTGCAATACGCTTACATCGAAGCATCAAAAAAATCAGAGCCTCTATTTTGGGCACTCCAGAAAAAGCAGCTGCTTAGATGAAAAATCTTGCACTCCCAGGTGGCATGCAGTATGCTTCTTTCCGTACTATGTGTGCTCAGGTGGTGGAATTGGTAGACACGCCAGCTTGAGGGGCTGGTGGCCACTTTATCGGCCGTGGAGGTTCAAGTCCTCTCCTGAGCACCATATCCAAAAACCTTTAAAAAGGGTTCCTGGCTTTTTCGCGTTTCGGAAGTGGTTCTTTTGCCTTCTTTGACTCTTTTGCCGGCGGGGCATCACTGATCGCATCAACTGATTTAAGTTCCCCTAGGGAAACAGTGGTCTGACCTTCTGACCGAACCTGCTCTTCTCTGGCATCAAACGAAAGCGGAAGCCTGATAATGATCTCCGTGTCTGCGCCCTGCTTTTCAACCTGCATTCTGAATAGAGAATTCTGATGAAAGGCCGCAATTTCCTTGAGGATAACTGGCTGATAGTGAAAGGTTTTTAGCTTTATTGTAATGACAGCATCCGTTTCTTTTTGAACTAGCTCGATTTCAGTCTTGATCCCGGCACTGCCTGACTCCACCGCTTCAATCAGCGAATAAAGTAAAACCTGCTCCAGATGACTCTTATCACTTTTGACGTAAGCCTTAATAAAGGAAAGGTTGTGATCAATAGAAATTTTGGCTGCATAATTAGCCTTCATGACATTGATCACGTTGATGACCACATGATTCACATTAAATAAGGAGGTGCTGCGATAAGACTTCACATCATGCAGTAAATCGGTTATTCGCTGAATATACTGTTTGACCTGGGGAACCTGCTTCATGTCCTCCATATCACACATGGCGAGAATGGAAGTCAGTGCATCCTTGATGTCATACATGGTGTGATCAAAAAAATGAGCTCCCATGTCATCCTGGAAGGCCTTCGCCAGCTCCAGGTTCTTCTTGGTTGCCTGTAATAGATATACCTCTGGAATGTTCGACATTCTTACCTTGCTAGTTATGGTTAGGAAAAAGGAGGTGGCGGAGCCGCCTCCCTCTTCCTAATAAAGTTGCCCTCCCGCATGACATGAGTTAACTCTTTGTGGCGTCACTGAGTAATCCCTGCTTGCTAACTGTTCCCATCTTAACGTCCGTCAACAAAAATGTCAACAATCCATAACATTTACTTGATTTGTGCTTATTTATAAGCTAAAATAGGTATGTTACGGTTTTATCACAACACATTCTAATCGCTTTTGTCTATGAAATTGAAGCGCGCACTTGAAGAAATGGGCCTCTCCAAGATAGAGGTTGAGGCTTACCTTGCCTTACTTAAGACGGCTGGAGCCCAGCCGGCCAGCGTTTTAGCCAACCGAATGAGCATCAACCGCACCACGGCTTACAAGGCTCTTGTTAACTTATCCAAACTTGGCCTGGCTACCAAGACCATGAAGCACGGCATTATCTGCTTCTTTGCCGAGGACCCTGAAGACACACTCAAAAACCTCATTGAGGAAAAGGAGCAGGTCCTTAAGGATGTTAACCAGACTATTCTGGACGCCCTGCCATCTCTTATGGTGGGCGAAGACAGTAGCCCTCATCTTCCGAAAATTCGTTACTATGAGGGGCTTGATGGCCTCAAGCAGATTTATGAGTCGGTCCTGAAAGAAGGTGTTGACTATTACCGCTACGGAGACATCACAAAGATTTACGGCACTCTTGGTGAATACACTGAGGACTTCATCAAGCGCCGCAATAAAATGGGCATTACCGCGCATGCGATCATGCCCTACCACAAGCGAAGTGAAGAGCTATACAAAAAAGACAAGGAAGAGCTTCGTAAAGCCCTTTACATTCCGCATGACCTTTTTCCCATCGAAGGCGAGGTGCGTATTTTTGGCAACAAGGTAGCAATTCTATCACTTAAAAAGGATTCTCCGATCGGGGTGATCATAGAAAGTGAAATCGTGGCTAGAATGTTCAAATCCATCTTTATGTTGACCTGGCGGGATTACACCAAGAGGACTTTTAAAATCTAGGCGGCATCTTCTTTAGTCTTTGGTGTTGCAATAACGTAGCAGAACATTTCCGTGTCACCGTTTTTGTCATACCCCTTCACTGGTACCAGGCGCGCATACTGAACGTCAAAGCTCGGCTCAACAAGATTCAGAACATCTGATTTGGTCTCAGGATAAATTCTGAAAACCTTATCCTTCATGTCGACCGAAGGATTGTAGGCGCTTCCCGGAAGTAGCTGGTTCTGGTTAGGTGCCTTCGCTGAAGCTGAGGTGCCGATTTTCATAGCAAAACAAAGTGTCCCCGGAGTTGAGCCTGGAATCTCATTTGGTCGCAGCACGTCAGCAATCAAAGGGAAGGTTTTTTCTCTTAAGATAAGTGGTGGTGAGTAGTGGAGTGTGGAGTGTGAATAAACCATGCTCAGGTTCGAGCCGCGGCTTTGCTCTAGAACCCCCAGGAAGTCACTGCAGGCAAGATTCACACGACCACGTAGTTGCTGCATGGCAGGGTTTTTCTGAGCCTGAGTAATGGCTGCCTGACTTGAATCTACCCCAATAACTGTTGCTTTTGAGTTATTGGCAAAGAACATCGCATCGTTTCCGAATCCCGAACCAAGCTCAAGAATGATAGAGTTTTCATCCAGATGCATTTTATCCAGAACTCTTCTGGCAAATGAATTAACTCGCTTGCTGGAAACCGTTGAGAAATTGTGTCTGGAATTAGGATCGCTGTGGATATCCTCCCACCTCTGAACAGCCAGAAGACCACTTCCCTTCAGCAGCTCCATGGCCTGTTCGTGTGACTCCAGTGTGTTCTTTTCCAGGAGGTAAGCCATTTTTCTCAGGACATCCTCTTCAACTTCGACTCGGTCCTCGTATTTAGGCGGAGCAAGCTCGCTATAAGCCAGTGGCCTCACTGAAGCTGGGGCCGTCTCATACGCCCCCTCACTTTGCTGAGCATCTTCTTCGTCTAAAGCAAGCGCCAGTTCAACGTCATCTCTTGAATCATTTACCTGATCAATGTAGTTCTCACCAGACACTACGCGATCACCACTTTCGTTTGGCTTAGCGATGTTATCTGCAGCGTGGTTTGGATCATTAGGGTCCTGCATGGCAGAGGGGTTTGCGGTCATATTTCTTGGCTGGGATTTCTTGTCATCACTTTGCTCGTGGTCGTCATCCCGATCGTGTCCGGCACTAGCACGAATGGTTGTATCATTTTGAGTTATAAAAGGATCGTCTGTCAGCCCTAGACTGCTGCCGTGTGGACTGACACATTGTGGGCTGATACATTCCTCCCACTGGGTGCTTCCAACAATGCGACCGCGAGAGTCACGGATGATTAGCTGCGTGTCTCTTGTTCGGGTTAACGGTTTTCGAATCGTGTGCTCAAACCGGTTGGCGTCGCCTTGCACCGGATAGCAAACTGAGCCCGCTTGGTCCATGTCAATATTGGCGGACTGCTTCTCACCGGCACTGTCTTCAGTCAGCCTTACAAGACTGTGTGGACTTCCTGCTTCATTTCTTCCTGACGACATGGGCTGAGGTTATTTAGGCTACGAGCTTCATTTGCAAATGAATCGTGTTTACACGTTATTAATAACATTATTTCACCCAAATTGTCAATGTTAGTCAACCACTTTCCAACGGATTTCTTTTTTGAGTTTTCCCTTTACCGTAAAGCCGGCGGCCTTCGTGTGTCCCCCACCTCCATATTGCCCGGCTATAGCCGAAACATCAACGTCCTCATTTAGCGTTCTTAGGGAACCTTTTACCGCCCCCTTCTTCTCGGTCAGAATCACGCTGTAGGCTGAATTTGGAACGGAGTTCACGTAGTCCACCACACCAGTCATTTCTTCGTAGGTGGCGTCGCACTCCTCGAAGTCCTTCTGAGTCACCACCGACATAGTCACGCCATCGGGTGTTCTATATATATTGCGCAAGACGCGTCCCCATAAGCGCATGGTGGAGATTTTGGTGGTATTGAAAATGTCATTTGAAATACCCCTTAAGTTGGCCCCTTTGGCTAGTAATCTGGCAGCCATGCGCATGGTTTCGGCATCCGTGTTGGAATGCATGAAGCTCCCTGTATCAGTGTAGATGCCAGTCAGAAGACAGGTGGCTGCATGACGGTCTAGAGGCATGCCCAAGTCCATGATCATCTGATAAACAATCATGGTGGCTGCTGCAGCTTTCGGTTTTACCAAGTTGTAACGACCGTAATAGTCATTGGTTGGATGATGATCGATATTGATCACTTCATGACTTTTGTCGAAAAGTTGCGGATAGCGTTCATGAACCCCCGTCAGGTGAGTCGCCCCAGCATCTACAATAAAAACCAGATCATAATCAACATGCTCAATCCCCTGCTTCACGGTTTCAATGGCAGGCATAAAGTTAAAGACCGGTGCCGGTTCATCGATGCAGTCTACGGTAGGGTTTTTACCCATTTGCTTCAGGCTGTGATAGAGGCCCAGGGCAGAACCCAGTGTGTCTCCGTCCGGGGATTTATGAGGGATGAGCAGAATGGCTTCTGCTTTTTCGATGGCCTGAGCGATGCCTTTCAGCTCGTTTTTATCAAGTTTCATGGTGTGTTTTTGTTAGGTGTTATACTAACCAGCATTCACTGCCCGTCCAAGTAATTGCGGTAGCACCAGAAATGAAATATGATGTAATACGATGGAAAAAAATAAAATTATCTTCATTGGCACCGGAGCGATTGGCTCAGACCTTCTTCGGGCACTTACTAAAGGGTTTTTTGATCTGCCACTCGTCGTAACGGGACCGGATAAACCTGCTGGCCGCAAGCTTCAACTACAGCCTTCACCCATCAAGGTGGTGGCTGAAGAACTTGGCATCGAGGTGTTCCAACCCATAGACATCAATGCCGAGATGAGCATCAGTCGGCTGGCAAATTTCAATCCTGACTTTTTAGTGGTTATGGCTTATGGCCAAATTGTCAGCCAAGCAATCCTAAGCATTCCAAAAATCGCCTGCTTGAACATTCATGCCTCCCTTCTTCCCAACTACCGTGGGGCCTCACCGATTCAGGCGTCACTTCTTAATCAAGATAAAAAAACTGGCATTAGCTTAATGCAGATGGAAGAGAAGATGGATACCGGCCCCGTGTATGGGCGTTTTGAACTAAACATTGGAGACCAGGACACCGCTGTAACCCTTTCTGATCGTCTTGCCAAATTGAGCGCTGAGGAAATTCCCAAAGCTATCCAGGAGATTGCCGCCGGACACAAACCAACGCCACAGGATCATTCAAAGGCCAGCTACTGCAGTAAGATTTCTAAGGCCGATGGCGAAATCGATTGGACTATGGCAGGGACCGATATTCTGGCCAGAATTAGAGCCTTTGACCCTTGGCCTGGCACCTATACTTTTTATGACAAGAAGCGCCTCAAAATTCTCAGTGCTGAGGTGGGCGAAGAAACTCATGATGCCCCCGGCATGCTAAGCAAAGCAGGTATCGCCAGTTCGGACATTATGATCAAACCTCTTACCGTTCAACCTGAAGGTAAGACTGTCCAGAGCTTTCAAGAATTCTTAAGAGCCCATGCACAACTCATCGGAACCACCTTTAAATAAGCCTAATTTTTAACCAACACCCATGAAACAACTCGTTGATTTAACTGACCTCAGTAAAGAAGTCATTCTTTCGGTTCTTGAAAGAGCCGACGATATGAAGAAAAATCCCCTTAAATATGCCGAAAGTCTTCGCGGCAAATCGCTCTTGATGATTTTTGACAAGGCGTCGCTTCGGACCCGTGTGAGCTTTGAGGTGGGCATGACCCAGATGAGCGGCCACGGCATTTATTACAATGTCTCAACCTCACCCTTAGGTAAAAAGGAAACCATGGCTGACACGGCTAAAACGGCGTCCCGCTACGTTGACCTGATCATGGCTCGCATCGGGCCTCATGAGGATATGATTGAGTTGGCTAAAGAGTCAACCGTACCCGTCATCAATGCGATGACTAACTTTGCTCACCCCTGCCAGATCCTGGCGGACCTAATGACGATTCGTGAAAAGAAGGGCGAACTCGAAGGCGTTAAGCTCGCCTATTTTGGTGATAGTAATAATAATGTGACTCATTCACTCATGTTTGGCGGTGCCATTATGGGGCTAAATGTGATGGTAGCCTGCCCGGAGGGAGCCGACTATGAACCACTCCCTGAGGTACTTAGCAAGTGCCGAGAGCTGGCCGCTGCTTCGGGAGGATCCGTAGCTGTGACTCATGATCCGACTGAAGCAGTCAAGGATGCCGACGTTGTTTATACCGATTCCTGGATGTCTTACCACATTCCAGCAGATGAGAAAGAAGCCCGGATCGAGCTTTTTAAGCCTTATCAGGTAAACGCAGAGCTAATGTCTCACGCGAAGAATGATGCGGTCTTTATGAACTGCCTCCCTGCCATGCGTGAAATGGAACAAACTGCTGACGTGGTGGACGGCCCACAAAGCATCGTTTTTGACCAGGCAGAGAACCGACTTCACGCGCAGAAATCTCTGATGTTGGAACTTTTGGACCTCTGATTATAAAACCACTATTTGGCTTCATGACAAGGCTCACAGCTTAACTTTTGGGGATTTTTAGGGTATAATGTGCTAGAATCAAAAACTAAAAAAAATACCTATGTCCCCATTTGAGAAATTCACGCCTAACGCGAAGCAGGCTCTTAGCATCGCTGAAGAAGAATCACGAAAGCACGGACTGCCTTATATTGGCTCCGAGCATCTTTTGATTGGACTTCTTTCCAACCCACGCTCACTGGCTTTTTCTATTTTAACCGGAGCTGGTGTGAGCCTGGAAAACGTCCGCATGATTCTCAATTCGGCCAGTAACCAGGAACCTGAAGCCAAGAACGTTCAACATGGCCTTTCTTCTTATCTCACCTCTATCATTGAGGATGCTGTGCGTATTGCTCATAAGTACAACCACCCCTTCATCGGAACCGAGCACCTGCTTCACTCGCTGGTATCGCAGGGCAAGTGTGCCGCAACTGTGATCCTGGAAAATATGGAAATTGAACCGGAAGACTTCCGCAAGCAAATTGAAGAAATGTTCGAACAAATGGCCAACGCCAAGAACAAGGACACGCAGCAGATCAACACCTCTCTTGATAAGTTCCTGCAGGGGCTTCAGGGGGTGATCTTCTCGCCAGGTCAGAATGACTACTCAGATGCCTTTGAGCATAAAGATGGTATGCCGGGCGCCCCTGAGGCTAATACGCCTACCCCTTCCAAGGGTGGTCCAAAAAAAAGCAAGACCCCTGCTCTGGACTACTTCACGACCAATCTGAATGAGAAGTGTCGCAAGGGGAAGCTCGACCCAATTATCGGCCGCAAGGATGAGATTGAGCGCATGATTCATATTCTGAACCGCAAAAATAAGAATAACCCTGTTCTGATTGGTGAACCTGGCGTTGGTAAAACAGCCGTGGTTGAAGGCCTTGCTCAAGCCATTGTGGAGGAGCGTGTTCCCGACAGTCTTTCTAGTAAGAAAATTCTCTCTCTTTCACTTAGCAATGTGATTGCCGGAACCAAATACCGCGGAGAATTTGAAGAACGTATGAAGAGCATCATCGACGAGGCTACTAAGATCGATAATGAGATCATCCTCTTTATTGATGAAATGCACACACTGACCGGAACCGGTAGTGCCGAAGGCAGCATGGACGCAGCGAACCTGCTTAAACCGGCCCTCTCTCGTGGGAGCCTTCAGATTATCGGTGCTACTACTATTGATGAGTATCGAAAAAACATTGAAAAGGACAAGGCCCTTGAACGACGCTTTCAGCCAGTTATGGTAGAGGAACCAAGCACCGAAGACTGTAAGAAGATTATCACTGGTCTTCGTCCGGCCTACGAAGCCTTCCACAACCTAGTTATTTCTGATGAGGCCATTGAAGCTGCCGTGCAGCTTTCTCAGCGCTATATCACTGAACGCTTCCTACCTGATAAGGCCATCGACCTAGTTGATGAAGCAGCTGCCCTCAAGGGATCTCGCTCTCAGGCAACCACCCCTGAAATCCAGGCTAAAAAGGAGGAAATTTCCAAGATTGAAAAAAAGATTGAGAAGGAGGTTCTGGGTCAGGAATATGAAAAAGCCTCTAAGCTTAAAGAGAAAAAAGAAGGTATTTTGAAGCAGATTGAAGAAATCAAGATTGCTCAGCAGAAGAAATCTAAGCAAATCGAAATCAAGGAGGATGACATTGCTGTCATTGTCGGTAAGATCACTGGTATTCCGGTCACCAAAATCATGAAGGATGAAGGAAAGAAGCTGGCCAACCTTGAATCAATCCTTCACAAATCAATCATTGCCCAGGATGAAGCAGTCACTGAGATCAGCAAGTCTATCAGGCGCTCTAGAGTAGGCATCGCCTCACCCAATCGCCCAATTGGCTCCTTTATCTTCCTCGGTCCAACAGGTGTTGGTAAAACGGAACTGGTTAAAACGCTTGCTCGCGAGGTTTACAACAACAAGGATGCCCTAATCAAGATCGACATGAGTGAGTTCATGGAGCGTCATAATGTTTCCAGGTTAGTCGGCTCCAGTGCCGGTTACGTGGGTTACGAAGAAGGCGGACAGCTCACTGAAATGGTACGTCGCAAACCTTATAGCGTGGTTCTCTTTGATGAGATTGAGAAGGCTCATCCTGAGTTCTTTAACATCCTGCTACAAGTATTGGAAGACGGCTACCTGACTGATGCCAAGGGTAAGAAAGTTGACTTCAGAAACACCATCATTGTGATGACCAGTAACCTAGGGGCTAAGCAGCTTACGGATGAAGCCACTAAAATTGGTTTCGATGTTGCTGATGACAAGCTTAAAGAGGCCGAAAAGGAATTCGAGCACCGCAAAGAACAAGTTCTTAAAGAGCTCAAAGACCACTTCCGACCTGAATTCCTCAATCGAATTGATAAAACCATCGTCTTTAAGCCACTCACCAGTGAAAACATTGAGGAAGTGGTAAAGCTTCAGCTGGCTGAATTCGGCACCAGGCTCAAAGACAAGGGCATCAGCATCGAGGCAACGCCGGAAGCCATCAAGTTACTTGCTGAAAAGAGTTTCGATCCACAATATGGAGCAAGACCTGTTCGCCGCAAGCTGCAAGACCTTATTGAAGATCCTGTGGCTGAACGTATTCTGGACGGCAGCTTCGGGCAAGGAACCCTGATTACCATTGATCGCAAAAAAGGCAAAGAAGAATTCAGCTTTACCGCTAAAGAAGGTAAGGGTGAGATCAAGGTGAAGGTCGCCCCTGCCAAAGGGAAGCTAAAAGCTAAGGCTTAAAGACCTAGTTGCTTTTTAATGTCTTCCGCCTGCTGAGCCTCTTCAGCTTTCTTAGACTCCTCCTCTTTTTGAGCCTCCAAATCCTGCCACGAACCAGCATGCTGTTTTTCCAATTCAGCTATCTGATCTGAGTGCTTCTTTTCGAGTTCAGCAAATTTCCCTTTCTCCTCTTCAAAGATCTTCATCAGCTCATCGATCTGAAACTGGGACAGCTGAGGAATGGCATCAATGATGCGCTTTTTTTCGTTGAGGGTGAGTGAAATAGACCCTGCCAGGAGTTCGAGAAATATCTTTTCGTCAAACTTAGTGTTGGGGTGCGCTGGGACCTGCATTTGGGTCAACGCCTGGGAGTCCTGCTGATTCTGGCCAGCGTTCGCCACTAGATTACTCACATCCACATTCTCCTCCATGATGCCTGAGAGGTCTTTTTGACCTGCTGCTGGCTGGGCTCCACCCTGCGCTACTGGCTGAGTTTGAGCAGGTTGAGCAGACTGGTCAGATTGAGCTCCTTGTGCTTGCGCACCATGATCACCAGGGTTGGCGCTTTGGCCGCCCTGTTGGGCTGAATCTTGCTGCATTGGGTCTTGAGGGTCGTTCATTTGAATTAGCTTAAATTCAAAACTCATCGTACCATGACCTTGATATTGGCGCAAATTTTTCAGTGATCTATTTGCCCTATCAAGCCAAATGCGCTATTTTTTGACTATAACAAAAACGAATATGTTAGAG
>CBDUQG010000024.1:0-14228 GCA_965369305.1 uncultured bacterium | reverse complement strand
TTACTAGGTTTAGGAGCTTCTTCTGCCTTAGGTGTTTCGTTTGGCTTGAGAGTCACTTCTTCCATTTCTTGTTCCTTGGTCTTCAAACTAAGCGCATCTTCGAGTTGGCAAGACCAGTCATAGAAGAAAGTCATTCGCTTCCAGCGACCGGAGAGGGCAGCAAAGCCCATACGGAACATCACCACAATCTGCAGAATCAACACGACATCCATCAAAAGATCAATGACCGTGAAGAGCTTAGCCATAAAGAAGATGATGGCTAGGAGCATCCCCTGTTTCCCATGGAAACGGCAGAACTCGCTATCTTTTTTGAGATAGAAAGGAACAATGGCCAGGAAGCCAAAGTAGCTCATCGCCGCAATGGTCCGCTCATGGAGCGTGGTCATGTCCTGACGCTCTGGCTCTTTTACTTTCTTAGGCTTCTTTTCAGCTTCTACAGGAGTCTCCTCTTTTGGTGCTTCAGTCGACTGCTCAGCGGCAGGCTCAGCTACTTGTTCAGCAGGAGCTTCAGTAGCCGGAGCTTCCGGGGTAGGAGCCTGTTGCTCTTCAGTGGCCTGATTGTCCTTTTCTTCAGCCATTTAATTAGTTCTTTACGTTTACAGCTTCTTTAGCCAGTCCCAGAATATATTCCAGAGACTTGATGGCATCATCATTTGCTGGAATCGGATAGTCTACTTGATCAGGATCAGCGTTGGTATCAACAATACCAACCACAGGAATGCCAAGTGTGCGAGCTTCCTTTACCGCAATGTGATCACGGACAATATCAGAAACAAAAAGCACGTCTGGCTTCCCTCGCATGTTCTCCACACCAGACAAAGAAACAGAAAGGTCCTGAATTTTCTTGCGAAGCTTACTTTGTTCCTTTTTGGTGTACTTAGACAGCTTTCCGGCAGCGTCATCCTCCTTGAGCTGTTTGAAGTAATCAATACGCTCCTTAATGGTCTTAAAGTTAGTCAGAAGACCAGGGATCCATTTATCGGTAACAATGGGCATGCCGGTTTCCTCTTTGACTTCATAAAGGAAGCGTCGGCACTGCTGCTTGGTTCCAACAAAAAGAACTTCTTTTTTATCCTTCGCCATGCGATTTAGGAAGCCAAGAGCTTCTTGAAGCTTTTTAGCAGTCAGCTTAAGATCAAAAATATGAACACCATGGCGTGAGCCATAAATGTAAGTCTTCATTTTTGGGTTCCAACGGCTGGTTGGATGGCCAAAATGCACCGCATTAGCGGCCATTTCCTTTAGAGAAATATCACTCATAATCCTTGGGGTTAGCACCTGCTTTCGTCGCTTCAGCCCTTGAATCCCCTTTCAGCAGGGACAGGATGGGCCGATCAGAAAACAAGCTGATATAAATAATGCCCAAGAAGTCTATCAGAAGCGCTTAAACTTGGCAAATAGATTTGCTTAGGGTTTTACGCTTTACAAATCTAAAAAAATTTGTAGAATAATAAACAATCCTAAATGACTCAAATGCCCTCCATTCATCTACCAAAAGGAAAAGGTACAACCACCCTGCGTGATGTTATAAGCCGTTACCTGCCAAGTGCTGAACAGGCTAGCCCTAAAACTCATGCCGGCGTTCTTTACATGCGCAATTTAGCCAAGCGAATACTGGCTGATAATACTGACATTGCGGATAGAGAATTTGATGATGGGCAGGAGCTCATTGTGAGTAGGAAAATTTTTGACTTCATCAATGATGATTTCACTAAAGCACTAAACGAAGCCGAAGCAAGTAAAGAGCAAATCACTGAGGCAGACATAGTAAGGCGTATTCCTGATGAAATAGCCCATGCTCTTTCGCAGGAACTGCGGAAAAGAGTAGAACAATTAACTCAATGAAGCCATGAACCAAGTAGTTACTAAAAATAATGACGAATTCGACCTGGATTACGTCATTAAGGACACACTAAGAGCCCTTGATCATGTAGAGCCGTACACGGGAGCCACTGACCCTGAAGGATTTAAGTACACGAAAAACCTTCTACAGAAACTACGCCAACAATGCGCTGGAATACTTAAAAAGCCTTTTGGAAAGGATGACATGGATAGTATTGCCGAACCTTTTGGCGACTTCATGGAGGAAGTTCAGAGTATTTCTCAAGAAATTGGTGATGGCACAGAGCCACCATCAGAGATTGAACTAGTGAAAAGGATACCCGTCGAAAGAATACGGAGGCTGGTTGATACCCTTAGAGAAAGGGTTGAGGAAGCAAGTAAGAAGTATATGAGTAAGAACACAAGCAACTAGTGAGCAAAGAATCTGAAAAATTCGGCGCAACCATGGCCCTCATGGAAGAAATGGACGAGTCAAACTTAGCGCAATACGATGAAACATTGATCGAAATTAAGGGGCTTGACGATGAAAAAATGCAGCAGCTTGGCGACTTTGCCTTTGGAATGAAAACCGTCAAAGAGATCCCAGCTGAACTGGCTCCACTAGCCATCAAAATCCTGGAGCAATGCCAGTTCTACCGTGGAGAACTTATTAGCTGGGTGCAAGGTGAAGCAAAGAGAAGAAAGACAGGAAATGGTCACCATCCCCGATCCACTCTAAGCAGTTCGGACAAGCTCAACGACTGACTCCATATGATTCGTCTGCGGAAATAAGTCAAAAAGCGCTGCAGACTTGATTTCGTAGTTTGTGAATTTTGGTATGTCCCGGCCTAATTGATCAACATTACACGAAATATAAATAATTCTCTCCGGCCTGAGCTTTCGCATCTGGATGATGGTTTCGTTGTGCATTCCAGCCCGCGGCGGGTCTGTGACAACATAGAGATCCTTTTCGGGTAGCTTAACTTGCTTGAGTCTTTTGGCATCCATGCAAATCGCCTCAACATTCTCTAGGCCATTTTCTTCAGCATTAGCCTTGGCAGCGACCGTGCAGGCTTCAAAGTCCTCAAGAGTCGTGACCTTGTGAAATAGATCCGCATTCACAATCCCAAAAGCTCCCACACCACCATAAATATCCAAAAGATGGGCATATTCTCCCCTATCGTAGGCCTTAAGCAGTCCATGAACGTACTCGTGCATCTTTTCTGCCATGATCGAATTGTTCTGAAAGAAACCCTGAGCACTATAATGAAGCGTTTTTCCCATAATCGTTTCGTGAAGCATGTCCGTCCCCTTCACAACCTCAAAATCAGTGCCAAAACTCTGAGAGCTTTTAGCCTTCATATTGGTGATCAGTACGTTATTCGCCATCGAAACTTTTGCATATTCTCGCACTTTCTCAGCCGCCTGACTGTACCTTTCAGATTGTTTATTAAGCACAATCGAAACCGAAGAATCGCTCTGAGGCGTACGAATGGTGGCATATTTATAGGTGCCCTCATGGGTTTTCACGTTGAAGGCATCAAAGTCCGGGCCAAAGAACTCATTGATTTCAGTGATCAGCTCGTTAAGTCTTTGATTGCTGATCACGCATTGCTTCACAGGTAACGTTCTCCACCATTTGCCCTTTTCCTTAAAGCCAAGCCCACCGGACGTAAAAACCATGTCCATACGATTGCGGTAAAACCACTCTTCATCAGAGTAAACCTGAACATCATCGTAGCCACCAAGCTCCTGAATCAGACGCTTTTTCTTGTTTTCCAGCTGAGTTTGGTAGGTTAAATGCTGAGTCGCGCAGCCACCGCAACTGCGACCTACCCCTGGGGGAAGTTTCTCCTCGGGCTCCTTTTTTTGTGGGTCCGCAAAATAGGGACATTTAGGTTCTCTCATAGCCTAAGCATGCTAAACTATTTTTTGGTATGAACAAACCCAAAGTCACCATCGGCGTCATCCTGTACAAGGACACTAAATACCTGGCTCATAGCCTGACCAGCCTACTCGATCAGGATTATCCAAGTATTGAGTACATCATCCGTGATCAAAGCCCTGATGGGGAAGTTTATGATTACATCAAGGAAGCTCATCCGGAGTTTTTTAAGAAAGCCAAGATTGAGCGAAGTGAAAACCTCATGCACAGCGGCGGTCACAATGCCATGATTCGCGAAATGAACGGTGAATACTACATCTGTGCCAGCAACGACATGCTTTACCCTCGGGATTTTGTCAGCCGCATCATTGCCGGCATGGAAGGCTGTGAACCTAGATGCTATGTGGCCACCTGCAAACTCATGCAATGGGATTACGAGAAAATGCTCGCAGGCGATGAAAAAGAGTCAAAAACCACCAAGGTCGATAGCTATGGAATCGGGTTAACAAAAAGCCATCATTTTTATGACATTGGCCAAGGAAAAGAAGAATCTAGAGTTGAAATCCCTCAAAAAATACTGGGTCCTTCGGGCGCGCTGGCCGTTTACCACAAAAAGGCGCTCGACGCCGTTGGCTTCAAAAATGAAAAGGGTCAGATGGAATACTTTGATGAGCTTCTGCATTACAAAAACGATGTAGACCTGGCCTATAGGCTCAGCTGGGCAGGATTTCCCTGCTACCTAGCCAAGGATGTAAAGGTCTATCACGATAGGCAGCTCGGTGAAAAAGGAACAGGTGCTCTAAGCAAGCTCAAAGATCATCATCAAAAAGCAGATTGGGCCAAATTAAGCTCACTCAAAGGACACTTAGTGACCACCGAAAAGAACTTTGACCCTGGCTTCAGCTGGGGTGTAAAATTCAGAACCCATTTCAATTTGGGTCTCAGGCTTTACTATGCCCTCACCTTTCACAGAAAAAGTTTTACTGTGTATCGTGAAGTAAGAAAACTCAAAGATCAGATTGAAGCTCGCAAAAGAGCCGTCAAAAAAAGTGTAAGTCCGGCCGATATAGAAGCCATCATGTCATGAATAAAACCGCATCCATCGTCATCCTCGACTTCCTAAAAAGCAAACGCGTCATTCAGAACGTGGAAAGCATTTTGCAGCAAGAAGTGGACTTTCCAGTCGATATCATTGTGGTGGATAATTCGGTGAATGAAGATAACGCTTCTAAATTGCTGGAACTCACCAAGTATCCGAACGTGAAGGTGAAGATCAACAAAGAGAATGTCGGCTACATTAAAGGAAATAACGAGGGGGCCAAGATGGCAACCGGTAAATACCTACTCATTGTGAATCCCGACATTGTTTGGCGTGAAAAAGACACGCTCCAGAAAATGATCGACTACATGGAGAAGCATGAAGAAATAGGGATTTTGGGCCCACGGCAAATCAATGATGACAATGGCGAAATCGCCATGACCGTAAGAGCTTTTCCAAAGTTCTTTCTGCAAGTCGCCAGACGCACCAAGCTGCGAGAGCTACCCCTGATCAAAAAATGGGTCGCCTACGACGAAATGCGCCATCTGGATTACAGTGTGATTCAAGACGTCGATTGGATTCAGTCCAGCTTCTGGGTCATTCGAAAATCCCTTTGGGACAGTTTCCGTGGCTTGAACCCGGACTATTTCATCTTCATGTCTGATCCTGACCTTTGCCACAAAGTCTGGGAAAAGGGCTACCGAGTGGTTTATTTCCCGAAAACCACGGTCTACGCCGACGGCATAAGGGCCAGTCATGGTGGGGTAAAAGCTTTCTTCAAAAAATGGACCCTTCGCCAACATGTAAAAGATAGTCTAAAATACAGTTGGAATCACATGCTTAAAGGTAACCCACGAAAATGAAAAAAGCTAAAAGGGTAAAAGTACTGGCTTACGCCAAATTCCAAACCATCATCATGACCCTTATTGGTCTGGTGGCAGGGCTTCTTTATTCGGTTGGTGGGATGATCATCGATTTACAAACAATAGGATGGAATGATGGAACCACGCTTGCCTTCCTCGCTATTCTAGGGATGCCACTTTACTTTGCCGCTTTTGGTTTGTTTTCAGGAATTGTCGGGGCATGGCTGTATAACCTAGCAGCCAAGTGGCTAGGCAATGTTGAAGTGAATTTCGAACGACATTAATTTAGGTCCCAGGCTGCCACATCTTCTTTTTCAGCAAGAGGCTTTTTTACAGTAACTTTTAGGTTTTCACTACTTCCCTGCATACCCAATTCATGCTCACGAACAATGACAGAGGCACGATGCAAGCTCTCAAAAGTCCCTGCATCAATCCATTCACCTTTCAGGATTTCGGCCTGAAGCTCACCTTTTTCGAGGTATAAATTCTGAAGATCCACAATTTCAAGCTCTCCACGAGCCGATGGCTTAAGAGTATTGGCTAGCTCACAGGCTTTTTCGTCATAAAGATAAAGACCTGTTTGAGCCAAAGAAGACTTGGGCTGAGCCGGTTTCTCCTCCAGACTGATCACTCTTCCGCTTTCATCCATTTCAACCACACCAAAACGCTCCGGGTCAGAGACCTGCTTCGCAAAAATCTTGGCACCGGACTCAAAACCACGAATAGCTTCGTTTAAGTCATCGGTAAAGATGTTGTCCCCCAAAATCAGGGCACATTTATCACCGGCCACAAAATGCTCACCGATAAGTAGAGCTTGAGCTAAGCCTTCTGGTTTATCCTGGATTTCGTAAGTGAAACGGGCTCCGAATTCCTTTCCGCTACCAAGCAGGTTCAAAAAATCACCACTGCGCTCAGGGGCTACAATGATCAGGATATCCTCAATTCCCGCCTTCAAAAGCGTGTTGAGCGGATAATAGATCATCGGTTTATCATAAACCGGCAAAAGCTGCTTACTGGTCACCTTGGTGCAAGGATGGAGCCTTGTACCGGAGCCGCCGGCGAGAATGATTCCCTTCATGGACTGGAATTAAGAGTAGTATAATTTAACTTTCTTCTCGATTTCTGTCAATTTCACATTCTCCGCCTCTGCCTGGTTTCGCTCCTTCCATTCGGCTGACGCTTCGCCCAATGTGCGATTAGAAACAACCAAACGAATCGGATTACCAATCAGATCAGCATCAGCAAGCTTGGCACCAGCCCCAGCGTCACGATCATCGTAAAGCACTTCGAAACCGGCTTTTTGTAGGTCTTCGTAAAGCTTATCAGCTGCTTTGATCACGGCTTCATCCTTACCAAGACTAACAATATGAACCTGGTAAGGCGCTACTGACTTTGGCCAAATGATCCCCTTATCATCATGACTGACTTCAACGAGTGAGCCCATGACGCGCGAGGAACCAATACCATAACAACCCATAACAGGAAGCTTGGTCAGGCCGTCAGCGTCGGTGAATTTGAAGTTGAAAGACTGACTGAAGCGATCACCCAGCTTGAAAATATTGCCGACCTCAATCCCCTTCTTTTCTTTTAGGTCAGTATTATTGCAGCCAGGACAGGTATTTTGCTTATCAATGATTTCCTTGTTCACAGCCAGGTTACACTTTTCACAGACATAAACAGTATCTTCACCAACCTCAGAAAGAACTTGAACTTCGTGCGAGAATTCACTGAAAGCTCCTCCAGAAGCGTAGGTAATAACGGTGCTTTTTGGGTCAAAGCCAACGCGTTCAAAAATCTTCAGATAAACAGGCTTAATGCCTTCATAGTAAGCCTCCAAATCCTCTTGAGTCGTATGAAAGGAGTAAAGGTCCTTCATGGCAAACTCCCGCCCCCTCAAAATGCCAGACTTGGCTCGGGGTTCATTGCGGAATTTGTTCTGAATTTGATAAACAGCAAAAGGAAAATCTTTATAAGAGAAGGCATACTCCTGAGCAAGTGGTGTGACGATTTCTTCGTGGGTCGCACCAAGGGCATACTCCTTGCTTCCTGCACCTTCCAGTTTAAACAGGACGTCATCCATGGTTTCCCAGCGTCCGGTCTTATCGTAAACCGACTTAGGCGTAAGAGCGGTCATCAAGATTTCTTGGCCACCATAATTATCCATCTCTTCACGAATGATGTTCTCAATTTTGCGAAGGGTGCGTAGCCCCAGAGTCAAAAAAGTATAAACCCCAGCAATTTCCTGGTGAATGAAGCCTCCTTGCACCAGAAGCTTGGCATTCGCACTGTCCGCATCGTGTGGGACAGATTTTGATGTTTTGGAAAATAGATTTGAATATTTCATACTGCTTGATTTTAGTCCTTAATCCCGTTGCCGTAAAGCACTGGATTTGCTAGCATGGCTAAGGACTAAACAAAACAGAATGAATCGCAAAATACCTCGTCTCAGAAAATTCCTGTCTGGCCTAGGCCTTGGACTCTTTTTAATGCTATCTTTTGCGCCGCTTTCCATGGCCCAAACGGGCGGCTTCGCCCCCCCATCAGTCTTGCCCGGCGAGGATGTAAACCTCGGTGGCTACGGAGATGCCTGTGTAGGTCTGGCATCCATGATACGCACAGGCGACATTTCACTCAGACAAATCCCCTGCTTCATCAAGTTTTTCTCGCAGACCCTCATCGCCATCGCTGGTTCGGTGGCTGTGATTTTTGTGATGGTCGGCGGTTATCAATACGTACTTGGCGGAGACGATGCCAAAGATACTGCCAAAAAAACCATCACCTACGCCCTCATCGGCCTGGCCGTCAGCCTTTTAGCCTGGATTTTGGTCGACATTGTACTGCAACTCGCTACTGAATAAATCAATAACATTTAAGATTTATGGCAAAAAAGAAGAAAACCACTAAGCCTGCATCGTTTCTGGTAAAATCTCAGAAAAAGATCGATGAACTGAGAGAAAAGTTGCAAATTCTCTCTAAAAAAGAACATCATCTTGAAAAGGAAGAAAAAGCACTTCGGAAACACGCAAAATCGCAGACCAAAGAAATCAAGGTTGTTGTGTCGGTAGAATCAGTGGTTAAAGCAACCATTGCCATTTTCCTGCTGATTGCTCTGGTTCAGGTTCTGGGAATGATCAAAAGCATCATTATTATCTTCCTGGTGGCCCTCTTCTTGGCAGCCACTATTACCCCTGCAGTAGATAAACTCCATGAACATAAAGTTCCCAGGCCTCTGGGAATCGTTCTGATTTATTTGGTGGTTATCGGTATCTTCGTAGTCATGTTCTCCAACCTGGTACCCATCATTGCCGATCAAATCAGTCAATTGGCTGTCAGCGTCAGAGACATGATTCAGAATCTGGTAAATAATCCCAACCCGGACTCTTGGTTCATGCAGCAATTGCAACCCTATGCCAACCAACTCTGGCTAAATGTCGATCAGGCTGAAATCATCTCACAGCTTAGCAACACGCTAAAAAGCATTGCTTCCCAGCTAACCAGCTTTGCAGGTAACGCCATTGGTGCCATCTTCACCATCTTCAACGGGATCTTCAACCTACTACTCGTTCTCATTATCACCTTCTTCATGGTGGTGAACTCCAAACACACCAGCGACTTCTTCCATTCCCTATTCCCCCACCGCTATTCCGCCTACATCTCACTTAAGAGCAAGCAAATCAGCATGCGCATCGGTGAGTGGATCCGAGGCCAGCTTCTTCTGGCCATCGCGATGTCGATTCTGACCTTTATCATCTTTTCAATCATCGGCATCAACTATGCCCTGACCCTGGCACTGCTGTCCGGGCTAGCTGAATTCATTCCTTATCTGGGGCCGCTCATCACCTTTGGTTCCGCTGCCTTGATTGCTCTCAACCAGGACCCAATCCTTATTCTCTGGCTCATTCCGGCCTATGCCATCATTCAATTCCTGGAAGGAAATGTACTCGTACCGCTCATCGTCGGTCGCGCCGTTGGACTTAATCCGGTGGTCGTGATCTTTGCCTTGCTCGTGGGTGCCAGCATTGGATCCCAAATTGGCGGAAGCCTTGGCTTGGCTGTCGTGGGCATGATCATCGCCGTGCCAATTGCCAACATTGTTTCACTATTCGTCGAAGATTACACCGGCAAGCACAGGTGATTGACATAAAGGGCCTGCCGGAGTATGATCTTTCCCCAACACTCTTTTAAGCCCTGCCCCCATGAATGACGAAGTTCTCAAAATCAGTATTTCAACTGAAGAAGAAGACAAGCTTCCTGCGCCTAAGCTTAACGGCAAAGCGCCTGAGCAGATTTTTAACACGCGTGCCCACGAAGCCTTGAAAGAGCTTTTTGGTGATGATTATTGGACGCTTCGTGATAGTCGAGGTAATGGACTAATAGAGCTCAAGGTAAGCATTAAAAAGGATCGTGTTGAAGAATTCCGCGCCAAGATCGCTCAGCTCGGCTTTACCGAAGTTAAACAAACTCCTGAACAACTTTCAGACCAGGACGCTGGTCGTGCTTAGTTTGCCTGGCATAAATAGAAAGGTTAGAATGCATCTGTTGATCTAATCAAATTCAATGGATACTTTTTGGACTGTCCTTGGAATCATTCTCTTGGTTCTCATAGGCATTGTTGTGCTGATCGGGCTCTACGATCGGTTTTTTCACAAGAACCTGGTTAAAATCAACTTCCCCGTCATCGGACGATTTAGATACTTGTTCCATGACCTGAGACCCTTTTTTCGCCAATACTTCGGAGACGACAATGCCTGGGCTCCCAGAATCGTCATTGATTGGATTCTTTCGGTTTCACATGGAAACACAGGCTATTTTTCTTTTGATAAATTCGATACAACACAACACCTTCACGATGGCCGCCATCAGATGATTCATGCAGCCAATCCTCTGAATGAAGATGAGATGGAGCCGATTTATCCGCTTGTGGGCGAAAAACGCAAGCATCCCATGCAAATGCAGACCTACTTTTACCGAAGCGCCATGAGCTTTGGGTCCATTGGACCTGAAGCCACTCAAGCCATGGCCACTGCCTGTGTAGACGCCGGTGCTGCCTTCAATACAGGTGAAGGAAGTTTGGCCATCCACCACCTTCCTCGCGTGAAGTTCAAAAAGAAGCATAAATGGATGAAATGGAAGCAGGTCAGCAGAATTTTTAAGCCGATTTGGTGGCTGATGCCAGGCAAACGAATGAAGAATAACTTCGTTGATTTTTTGGGGAATCTCTATCTGCCCAAGAACATGCGTGATCTCTATCTATTTGATAATGAGCACTTCGTGTTTTACGGCATCAACTGGGATGCACCTCTCGAGGACTTTCCAAAGCCCGGAGACCTCACCAAAGAATTCGGCCACATCATCTTTCAGGTAGGATCCGGAATGTACGGACTACGAAAGAAGACTGCCGATGGAAGCTTTGAGTTCGACTTCGATCGCTTTGCCAAAGTAGCTAGCTTTTGCTCCGCCATCGAAATCAAGCTAGCCCAAGGCGCTAAGCAAACAGGAGGAATTTTGAAAAAAGCTAAAAACACACCAGCACTTGCAGAAATCCGCGGTGTGCATCCGGGAATCGACTTAGTCTCACCGAACCGCTTTCCTTTTTATGAAAAAGGTAAGGAAGATGAGTTTTTTGACTTCATGGAAAAACTCAGCAAGCTAGCAGGCAGTAAGCCAGTTGGCTGCAAAATCGTCATCTCCAATGAAAGCAACATCCAACCTCTGGCTAAAGCCATCGCCAAAAACTACCCCAAAGCTCCGGATTTTATTACCGTCGATGGAGGTGATGGAGGCTCTGCTACCGCACCGGTAGCCTTGGGCATTTTATTCGGAAAAAAAATCTACGATGCTCTCAAAATCGTAAACGATGTACTCAAGGAAGAAGGAGTGCGCGACAAGGTAAAGGTGTTTGCTTCTTCTAAGCTCTATGCCCCTCATATGTCGGCCAGAGCCATGGCCATGGGAGCTGATGCCGTGGGCAATGCCCGATCCATCATGATCGCGGGCGGTTGTATTCGTGCGGGGGTTTGTAGCGGCGAATACGGCACTTGCCCGGTGGGCATGGCAACCATGGAAAAGAAGCACCGAAAAGCCTACCAACAAGCCATTGAACGAAAAGCCCTGCAAATCAGGAATTACATTAAAGAGCACAACCATGGACTTATTCAGGTGGCCTCGATTTGTGGCGTTAAAAGCCCAAGCCTGCTAAATGAATCTCATGTAATGCAGCGGCCCCATAGGCAGGCAGCGCACTAATTCAGGTGGTAGATTCCTATTCCAAAGGCCACACTCACATTCAGGGATTCCTTTTGGCCGTGCATAGGAATATGAACCACTGCATCAGATAATTTAAGTAGTGAATCCTCTACTCCATCAATCTCGTTTCCAATGATCATGCAAACCGGATGCTTGGCTTTGAATTGACTGATATCCGTGCTCTTTTTGTTCTTTTCAAGTGAAACAATCTGCACACCATCAGCTTTGAGCATTTTAACAACGCTGACAGGGTCTTTATGAAACTCCCAAGCAGCCGATTCGTCGGCCCCTAGAGCTGTTTTAGTGATCTCTTTGCGAGGTGGTACGCCTGTGTAACCGGTTAAATAGAGCTTGCCAACCCCAGCCCCATCGCAGGTACGAAAAATAGACCCCACATTATGAAGGCTGCGAATGTTATGCGCTAAAACGTAGATCTCCTTCTTCATCCTTTCATTAGGTACATAGAATGTGGGTTGTACAAAACCTTAGAATGAGAGAGTTTCTTCCAGGTATCTCCATCGACTTGTGAAGCATTCCACATAACGCCAAATTGAACCTCTTTCGCAATGCCATCAGCATGCAAATTAATAGCCCGCTTCTTACTTTCACCCACAAAGTCCTTTTGATCCGCCACAATTAGTCTATGAGTTAGATCCAACTCTCTTGGAACAAGCGTGTGACCAGAATCATAAGAAAAAGTGCCGTCCTTGGTCTTAACAATAACCACGTGCTTATTAAAGTTGGCTAGCTCACCAGTCGACATGATCTTTTGAACAGCTTCGTTAACATCTACACCATCTTTAAGCTTGATTCCGTAGTACTGATAACGATCCAAATGCAATTTCATCCCACTACGGATCAAGGTCTCCTCAATGGTGCGCTCCGTGTTATCCGTAATGATCAGGCGCACCATGATTTCAAGGTCAACTGTTTCAATCGGGCGGACATCCTCCTCTACATGATAATCTCCTAATGATTTGTACTCAGCCTTCTTTTTATCTTCAATCCACTTCTTGATCGAATCAAAAATAAGGGAGCCATTCCCGTTCGGATCACGTTCAGGGTGAGGCATGATCGACATAACATTACCAGCAGGGTTACAAATCGCTGCAGCCGCTGCAGCCGCTCCATTAGGCGTAATTGGAAATTTATCACTCACTTCTCCAGCCTCATCACAGTATTTAAATACAATCTGATCATTCGCCTCTAGTTGCTTCAAGGTTTCATCATCCATCATAAAACGACCTTCTCCGTGAGCAAAAGGCACATGAAGTAGCTCTTCAAAACCATTGAAAGCAGATCGACCTTGAGGAGCTTCATTTTTTAGATAAGACCAAGCATTATAAAAACCTGTATCAATGATCTCGCCATCCTGTTTCATTTCGTTCCAGGCAAGGGCTATGGCAAGTGAGTGCTTGCTGTAGCCGGGAATCAGACCTGTTTCGACGAGTACCTGGGCACCATTGCAAATGCCTAAAACCACCTTCCCTGCAGCAGCCTCTTTGGAAATAACCTCCATAATTGGATCTTGAGCAGCCACTATGCCACTACGACCCCGATCTTCGTAAGAAAAGCCCCCTGCGATACAATAGCCATCAAATTCGTCACAGCGAGAACCATCAAGTAAACCTGGATCATTCCATAAAACTGCCTCAGCATCCATTCCGCTTCGCTTAAAGGCTCTTACATTTTCGTTCTCACAGTTAGTACCGGGAAAGGAAATGACGGCAAACTTTATCATAGGAGTTTATTTTAAGTAACTCCATATTACTTAAAGGCGCGCGCTACGACAAGCCCATAAACCTTCTTAAGTCCTGCATCTTTAAGAACTTTAGCGCAGTTATCAAGCGTTGCCCCAGTGGTACAGACATCATCTACCAGAAACACGATTGATTCAGAAAGCGGGCTTAAATCACCCGCGAGCTCAAAAGCACTGGCCAGATTCCTGTGACGCTCCTTTTTAGATAACTTAGCTTGCTGAGAAGTATTCTTAGTTCGCTTTAAGAGAAAGGAAACCGATATGTCTCCCTGGTAGCGTTCAGCTGTTTCACTGGCAATCAGTTCTGCCTGATTAAAGCCGCGGTAATTGAGTTGTTTTTTGTGAAGGGGCACAGGAACAAGCGTTATGCTGCGGCCCTTTAGCATATTGAGCTCCTGAAGTTTTTGGCTCGTGAGATCTGCAAAGTGGTGCACCAGCGGGTAGCTGAACTTATATTTGAACTGGCTGATCGCCGCCTGAAGCTCAGTATTGGCAGTATAATCAGCTCCATAGATCACGCCACTCAAGTGCTCAAAATCTTCCGATGAAGGATAAATTGACCTGAGACGCAAGGTTTGGAGCCTGAAATTATGAACACAATTTTTGCACAAAAAG
>CBDUQG010000023.1:0-14353 GCA_965369305.1 uncultured bacterium | reverse complement strand
ACTGACGTCTGATTACCACATCACAGCGAATGTTGGGATAAAGTCCTTTTTGGATCACCCTGGACTAAAAAAACATGGTATTGAGGTGGTAGGAATTGTGATGGTCGGCCAGTTCAGCCTGGGAGCAAAGCACCTTAAGCGCACCGCTTACTACTTCAAAAAGATGCATTTTGCCTTCCTGGTCAAAAATATTGTGACCAATATATGGAAGCAGATGAAAATTTTCGCGGGCCGCTATCTTTTCCCAAGACGCAAAAGAGACTACTTCGCTATTGATGAAATGGCCGAGATGCACGACATTCCGATTCTTGAAGTGGAAAGTGCAAACTCAGAAGAAGCTAAAGCTTTCATCAGAAAACAGGACCCTGAAATGCTTGTCTCCTGCTTCCTTTTGGAGATCCTCAAGCAAGATGTACTCGACATACCGCCAAGAGGGAGCGTCAACGTGCATCCAGCGCTTATTCAAAAGCACCGAGGTGCCTTTTCGGCCTTCTGGACCATCGCCAAAAACTGGAAAAAAAGTGGGGCCACTGTTCATTACATGACCAGGAAGGTAGATGAAGGTGACATCGTGCTTCAGAAACACTTCTTTGTGTATCCGTCTGACACCATTCACTCTATTAATAAGAAGGCTGCTCAGCTTGGCGGAAAGCTACTGGTCAAAGCCTTGATTAACATCAAAAAAAATCGGGCCAGACGTTTTAAGCTGAAGAAAATGGCCAAAATATTCACCACACCCAGTGCCGCTGAGATAAGAGGTTTTTACGAAAAAGGCAGAAGCCTGATCAGCGCACGGGAGTTTTTTAATCTGTAGCTTGGTCTACAAAGCCAAAGTGCAAAGCGGTCTAGAATCAAAACAAATAATAACTACTCATGAAAATAAAAATGCCACAAATTGCCTACATCTTCGGCGCCATCCTACTTGCCACCATTGTCGCCTACCAATGGCAACCTTGGAACATAAGCCAAAGTGATGTGGACCCACTAACCGTGTCTCAAGTCGAAATCAGCGATAATGTTGCCGAAGCCGACGCTCGAGAGACTGCTTTTTCGAACATTGGACTAAGAACTAATACAGCCATATCATCTATTCCACTCAGCAATGTACTAGGCGGCGGACCGCCAAAAGACGGTATTCCAGCCATTCTGAATCCTGGCTTCGATAGTGTTGATGAAGTTAGCGACTGGTTGGACGACGAGGGACTAGGAATCATCTACGAAGGAGAAACTGTGACCCGCTTTTACCCTTATGCCATTTTATACTGGCACGAGATTGTGAACGATGAAGTTGATAGTAAAAACCTGGCCGTCACCTTCTGCCCACTTTGTGGCTCTGCCATTATTTTTGACCGAGGAGATGATGTCTTTGGAGTAAGCGGCAAGCTTTGGGAGTCTAATCTGCTGATGTACGACAAAAATACTGAGACACTCTGGTCACAGATCATTGGAGAGGCCGTCGTGGGTGACCGAACCGGGGAAACTTTGCCAATTCTGGATGCTAACGTGATCACTTTCGCTGAAGTTAAAGAGCGCTTCCCCGATGCTGAGGTCCTGAATCAGAATACCGGACATCGTCGTAGCTACGGCGCCAGCCCCTATGGCAACTACGAGGAAAACAACAGCCTCTACTTCCCTGTTTCGAACTCAGACGATGCCTTTCACAAAAAAGAACTCTTCCACATTGTAAATGCAGGTGAAAAGTCTGTTGGCTTCATGCGCGCCGACCTATTCGAAGCTGGTGAAGCTGAAGTAGAAGTAGATGGTCAAACCGTCCGCGCTGAAGTGATCGGAGACAGTGAAATAGTCGTAACCAACTTGGCCACCAATGAAGAACTACCGGGCTACGTCGCCATGTGGTTCAGCTGGGTCACTCACGGAAACAAGCAGCGAGTGGTATGGTCTAATTAGACGAGCCAAAAACTACTCTTCTTCCTGCAGCTCGGGCTTAGATGAAATAGGAATGGTTTCCTCACCTTCCTCAAGCTGAAAGAGTGGTCCAAGCCTTCTGAGCTTCTCCGGATCGCCATCAAAAGCCTGAAAAAGAGCAGAGCGGGAAAGCTTAACATGCCCCTTCTTATCAAGGGGTTCCTCAGCGTTGTCCAAAGCTTCGGGGCGTCGGATGCTCAAAGGAGCTTCATGGATACCGTTTTTTGATCGTGTCATTGTTAGGTAGGCTAAACTTTAAGGAGTCAGCTTAGCACATTTTTCAGCTTCTGTAAAGCTTTTCCACCCGTATCATCCCATACATAGTCAGCGTATTTGTAATACAGATCTCGCCTCTCTTCCCAAATGGTATGAATCTCATTTTCAATCGCCTCCCCCGTCAGAGAAGGACGGTCGCGATAGGTGGCAATCCGCTTTGCCAGAATTTCGGGGTCAGAAAAAATAAAAATATTCACTGAATTCTTTTTGAGAGCCCTCATGTTTTTCGAACTCAGGATAACACCTCCCCCACTGGCAATAATCAGACCTTTTTTGCCTGAAAATTCTGAACAAATTTTTTGTTCAATTTTCCTGAAGTAGGGCCAACCCTTGAGCTCCACGATTCTGGCAATTTTCATTTTTTCTGCCTTTTCGATTTCTCGGTCAAGGTCCACAAAAGGATGTCCAAGCAAGCGTGCAATCTTCTTCCCATAATGAGTTTTTCCACTACAACGCATCCCAGTGAGCAACAAATTCTTTCGCCCCAATTTGATTTTACTCAGGTAAGCCTTCTCCAGATCTTTCCAAAAATTGGGATAAGTTTTTTCGGTGCAGCCAGGATCTTCAATAACAACACCCGGAACCACTGTTCCCAGCACGGCAAAGCACATAGCCATACGATGGTCATTGTAAGTAGCAATGTGGGCTCCATGTAGCCTACCACCACTAACCGTAATAGCATCCTTGGTGGCTCTTGCTTTGGCACCCACTTTCTTAAGCTCAGCCTCCAGAGCCGCCAATCGATCTGTTTCTTTGATCCGAAGGGTAGAAAGCCCTGTGATCTTGGTCTGGCCTTTTACAAGGGCCGCACAAACAGCCAGAGTCATGGCTGCGTCAGGCATCGCCCCCATATCAATGGTCCGCGGACTTCTTTTTTTAAGCTGGGCCAAAGCCTCCAAAAAATTCACATCCCCTTGAATGGCTTTTTTATAATCCAGATTCTCAAGTCGGAGCTTTCCCCCATGCAAAAAATGAAGGGCGCTGAAATAAGTCGCTGAAGAGGCATCCCCTTCAACACAGTAATCCGTCGCCTTATAAGCCTGAGGTTTAACTTCGAAAGACTGATAGTCATTATTCTTCACACGCACTCCAAATGACTTCATTACAGCAATAGTGGTGTCAATATAGGGCTTGGAAACAAGGTCGCCAAGCACATCAATTCGAAGGGGCTTCTCGAGCATCGGCCCCAGCATAAGCAAGGCCGAGAAATACTGGCTACTCTTATCCCCTTTCATCTGCACGCCAAACTCACCTGTGGGCTTAGAAGCTTTGATTTTAAGTGGTGGATAGCCATCCGCATTCAAGTACTGAATGTCAGCTCCAAGCTGCCGCAGGCCGTCCACTAAATCCCCTATCGGGCGCTCCTGCATGCGAGCATTACCCGTGATTACCGTTTCAGATTCACGGAATACACTGGCCGCCGTTAAAAAACGAGTGGCTGTACCGGCATTGTGTAGGTCAGCGGTGATCTTACCTTTTTTAAAATTCCCACCCACACCAGTGATTTCGATATAGTTTTTTGTCTCACGAATGCCCACCCCCATCTTTTTAAGGGCTTTAAGCATCACTTCAGCGTCATCTGATTTGAGAGCACCGTAAATACGGGATTTACCTTTAGCCAGAGCGGCACACAAAAAAGCCCGATTGGTAACAGACTTTGAACCGGGGAGAGACAAACTAAGGTCCAATCCCCCTTTCAGCAAAGCAACCTCCCTCCTATCCATAATTAATAGCTAAAAGATGCAAGAAGCGGTGCCAGCGACGTGAATACAAGCGCGGCAATAGAAACATAAACGATGATTTTGATGATTTTCTTGTTGTTTCGTCTCATGATTTAATAAGGTTTCAGCGTTTAATTTTATTCAACGTCTCCCTCAGCCACAATAACTTCTTGGTAACTGCTAACGTTATTCTTAGCATCAGTCACTTCGAGAGTTACGGTATAAGTGCCTGGGAATTCAAAAGTATGATTTGGGCTCTTGCTGGTGCTTTCATCGCCATCACCATAAGCCCATTTGTAACTGGAAACAGCCCCTGTAGAACATTTAGAATCGAAGGCAACCGTGAGCGGAGCCAGGCCGCTAGTACGACTTGGAGTGAAGCAAGCCTTAAGCGGAATTTCGCGAACGTAAATGAGCTTATTGATCGAGGCAGATTCATTCTGGTTCGTCAGAACCTTAAGCTTGGCATCATAAGTTCCCACTGTCCCGTATTTATGAGACACAATAGCACCGGTAATCGTTTTCGGACTACCATCACCAAAGTCCCATTCATAACTCACAATATTGCCTTCATAGGCACTTGAAGATGAACCATCAAACTGGACCGTTAGTGGTGCCGTCCCCTCTTCGGGTGTAGCAGTTATAACCGCTGAAACGCCTGGTTCTTCCACCACTAGTTGCATAGAAGCTTCTCCAGATTGATCTTCTGAATCAGCCACTTTTAGGCGAACAGTGTAGGTGCCAGCCTCTTCGAAGATATAAGTGATGGTTTCACCCTCCTGATCAACGGCTCCATCATCATCAAAATCCCATTCATAAACCACAATGTCATTATCAGCATCAAGAGACCCTGAAGCGTCAAACTCGACTTTGAACGGCAAAGTGCCTGTCAGCAGCTCACCTTCTGCGGTCGGAGCAGGTGGATCTGTTTCGATGATAGCTTCAGGGATAGACGAAATGGACATGGCTTCAACTTCAACACTGGTGTCAGCCTCATTGCCCTGACTGTCTGCAACAGAAAGCTTCACAGTGTAAAAGCCCGGCTCATCAAAAACATGAGAAACACTCTGCCCGGACTGCAAGTTGCTACCATCACCGAAATCCCATTCATACTTGGTAATCGTACCCTTCAGACTTCTTGAGCCAGAGGCATCAAAGCGAATCTGGAAAGGAATACTGCCAACCAAACCAGGGCTGGCATCTACTTTGGCAGACAGAATCGGCACATCAGATGGCACGATTTCAATATCACGGTAGTAGTTTTCAACATTGTTATTTTTGTTGATCACTCTCAGGTGAACTTCATAAGTTCCAATCTGGTCAAAGGTATGCCGAGGACGCATGTTGTCAGGGCCGGTGAGCTCATATGCCCCATCACCATCGAAATCCCAATCTAAACTCGAAACATTGTCACGGCTTACAATCGTGCTGGCGTCAAACTGGACCAGCTGAGGCGCAGTACCAGTACTCGGTGTTGCGTCAAACACAGCTGTTTCGATGACAATTGGCATGGTGTATACCTCACGCTGAGTTTCATCACCTTCACCAGCCACAACCACTTCGAGGCCAACATTATAAGTGCCACGCTGGTTATAAAGTTGTGTGATTTCAGGCTCATTGACGGGCGTTTCGTAAATACCATCACCATCCAGGTCCCAATTCATCGTATTGATCTGAACACCAGCTTGTTGAAGGGCTAGTGCCACATTATTGGCACTGAAGCGGATTTCAACTGGTGCCTCAAGACTGGAAAGATCTTCGGGTTCTAGAACCACAATTTCAGCAATGACGCGCTCAGCAGCAATTTCAATGCGACCAATATAGTTAGCAAGTACAGCCCAAGTGAAGACCAGGAAAACCAGGACTACAGTATTGAGGATGGTCATTCGGGCGTTGTGCTTTCGTTTTTCCTTATCTGACTTCTGAGCACCCAGGAACTTAAACAGACCAATCACCGCGAGTACCAAAAAGAGCAGTGACAAAATACCAAAGGCAAAGCCAACCACCCCCTGAAGGAAAGTGCGTACCCCGCCCGGATCAAGGCCAAAGGCCTGCATCACTGGATTAGAAGCCCCGCTTCGTGAAATCATCAGAACCATCAGGATGATGAATAAGACGAAAAGGAAAATCAGCCCGCCAGCACAACCGAGAATGAAGCGGCCTTTTGACTTCTGGTTCTTTTCTTTTCCGATTTTTTTGGGTGCAGGAGCCCCCGGTTTCTTAGGGGCCTGATTTGCTGAGACAGCAGCCATTTCCGGATTATCAGCAACATCAACCTCCGGAAGTGTCACAGGCGCCTTTCCCGAAGAAGTATCCGGCGTCTGAGCAGGGTCTGAATTCTGGTTTGGATCAGCGTTTTCTGGCATTTTGTTTTTTTGTTATCTTTCAACGCACATTGTATATAATTGGGTCAGAGACGTCAATTAAACAAACGCGAAGATGCTCATTGATTATCACCTCCATAATCACTTTTCTCCGGACTCAGAAGAAGACACCCGAAAGATCGTTCAAAGAGCGTTAGAAATGGGCATGCAGGACATCTGCATCACCAATCACGCAGAGCTTCATGACAAGGAAACAGGAAAGAGCATTTTCGATGTCGAGGAAGCCGGGAAAAGATTCGTAGAAATCAAAACCGAGATTGATGAGGTGCAGTCAGAATTTCCTGACCTTAAAATACGCTTTGGCACCGAACTCGAATATGTAGAAGGTCGCATGCATGAACTAACCGCCTTCGTCGAAGAAACGCCTTTAGACTTTGTCTTAGGCTCTGTTCATATTGTGAAAGATGTGATCATCGCCTCACATCGCTTTGCCGACAAACTTTACAGTAAAGTAGATGAAGAAACTGCCTACAAAGCTTACTTCGATAATCTCGAAAGGTTAGTTGACTGGGGGCACTTTGACGTGGTAGCCCATTTTGATATCTGCAAAAAATCCGGCTATAAATTCTATGGACCTTTTCAGCCCGAAAAATACAAAGATCGTATCATTCCGATCTTGGAAGCCATGAAATCAAAGGGAATCGGGTTAGAGCTGAACACCAAGTGCCTGGACAATAAGTGCAAAGAAGTATTCCCCCATCCCACCATCCTAAAGTGGGCCCTGGAAGTTGGTATCGAAAACTACACCCTCAGCTCGGATGCTCACAAAGCATCGCACGTCAGCACCCATATTAAAGAAGCTCTCAGAATTGCTAAAGAAGTGGGCATCAGAGCAGTTGCCACTTATTCAAAGCGCATTCCTACGCTTCACGGCATTTAGGCATTCTTGAGCCAATCCGGAACAGGTCCGTCGCTCTTGTTTAAGTCCTCACCCCCCTCAGCCGGTTTCTCATCTGCTGGAGGCGTTTCCGGAGCGGGCTCAGAAGCAGGTGCTTCAGGTGTTGGTTCAGGGGTAGGCTCAGCGACTGGTGCTTCTTCAGAGACTGGTTCAGCAAGGGTGCTTTCAGTTGCAGGTGCTTCGGCGCTTTCCTGAACCTGCACTTCGCCAAGGTCAACAATCTTTGCTTCACCCGGAACCTCTTCCTCAACTTCACCTTCAATCACATCTGTTTGGGGAGCAGGCTCCTGCTCAGCCTGTGGCTTGAGCCAATCCGGCATTGGGGCATCAGACTTGGCAAGCTCTGGCTCACCAGCATCTTCCTCAACCGGAACCTCAGCAACTTCATCAGCCGGGGCAGGTTCGCTAACTTCCTGAGATTCAGGCTTCCCCTCCTCAGCTTGAGGCTCTGGTGGCCTTGGCATTCCCTGATCAGGCTTTGCTTCCGGTTCTAGCTGATCATGTACCCCCATCATGCCAAGAATCTTGATCTTGAGTTCATCAATTAACTCCTCAAAAACAAGGTCAGGATGTTGAATCTTCAGGAAGACAAGTAGCCCAATCACAATGAGCATGATTAGGAGCACCACCACCAAGATGATGTACAAGATGCCCTTAAAAATACTTCCAATAAGTGAACCGCTTTCGCCGGATTTCTCAGTCACTTCTTCAGCTGGCATTTCCTCTTCCAGGGCAATACCCTCAATCAGAACGTCTGAAGTCTTGGTGCTGCTGACTGAGTCAGAATCAACCACCTGCAAGGTGACAATATAGTTACCAGGCTGGGTGTAAGTGTAGATTGGGTTCTGGGCAGTGATCTTATCACGCTGAGCCTCATAATTATCAGGATCAGTGTCTCCGAAATTCCAAGTATAGTTGAGGATTTTGTTGGTCAGATTAGAACTGACTGTCGAAAGATCGGTGAAGGTAACAGTGTCGCCCTCAACCGTGAATTCAAAGTCAGCTGTGGTGACCTCAATTTCCTTCACAAGAACATCAAGGTTAAAGTTGGCTTCATTACCGTCGCTGTCCTGGACACGAACCTTAGCCAGCTGAATACCGGGAGTATCGTAGATGTAAGAAACCGTATTATTACCCTCGGTTGTCTGATCAACTTCACCATCACCATCAAAGTCCCAATCAAAAGTGTAGTTATCGAGGGATTGTGAAAGTCCAACGATTTCAAAATTGATAGGGTCATCGCGCTGAACAAAATCCTTATCAGCTACCAACTGAATGACTGAGTCAGTGGGCATCACATCCGCTGTTTCAATCACCGGCGCGTCAGTAAACTTGATTTCCCGTTGAATTCGACTACCACTTCCAGAGCGACCAACCACAATGAGTTGAGCGATAATCTGATCATCTGTTTTGCTATACGCAGTCGTCCAGACATCACCTGTTTTGAATGAAGGGTCATCACGGTTATCAATGTCATTCGCAGGATTACCATCGCCATCAGAATCGACAAAAACATTCTTATCAATGCGATACTCGATGATATCACCCTGACTGCGGCGCCCATAAAAACCAACTGTATGCAGCTCATCCCAAACGTAAACTTTCTTGTCTTCTGAATTCAGGGCAGGCAGCGTATCGAGCACAGCTACCACATTACCTTCTTTATTCGGCAGGTCATCGAAAATAATTTCCACCTGAGTTTTGGCCTTCTGGCCAACCTTATTCACAATCGTGATTTCAGCGGCAATCTTATTCGATTCACTGGCCAGATATTTCGTTTGATAAATACCACCTAGCAGATAAGAGCTATGGTCAGAATTATCAATGTCGTCGTTTGCAATGCCGTTGCCATCGGAATCTACAAATATATTCCGATCGATACGATATTCCAAAATGTCATCACGTGTTCCGATATCAAAAACAACGCGTCCCTCATCTCCTAAAATATGAACACTGCGCTGAGATGTTTGGAGGGGAAGGGTCGCATAACCAACACTGAGCGGAACATCAAAGCTCCCACCCTCTACACTGGTACCGGTGCCAACCGGACTCGAGTAACGCTCACCAACCAAGACAAACACCGTGGTGCTTTTTGTTGCACCGGATGAATCAGTGATGGTAAGAACCACCTCATATTCACCCTGCTGATTGAAGGTGTAACTAAAGCCCGAGGTACCTTGGGTACTGAGAATTTCTTTACCCCGACGTACCACCCACTTATGGGTTCCGCCGCCTATTTCTTCGGACTGAAGCGTAACAGTGTCGCCAAGCTTGATTTCCATCTTCCCGCTAGCCAGAACACTGGAAGCAGTGATAACCAGTAAGGTAAGAAGAGTGGCCGATAATTTGAGAAGCTTCTTCAACATTAAGGGCTATTGAATATTTAGAATAATTTCCTCCGCCATATCTCCGTAGTAGGTTCCTGTGGCTGTGATACGAATTCGGACCGGTCCCGGATCGACTGCCGTAAAGACAGTCTGAGCACGACCATCAAGGGCCTGAACAGGGTTAGGTGTAAATTCCCCAGTTCCATCAAGGACCTGGAAGAAAACATCGCCGTAATAACCGGAGTTGTCCGCATTGGACACAGTGGCAACGATATCAGCTGTTTCACCACGTGAAATGACAAACGGTGTCACTGCAATTTCAAGCGTTGTAATCGGCTGGTTGGGTGCCGAGAGCTGAAGTGAGCGGAAGGTACTTTGAGCACGCTGTGACTCAGTCAGACCAAGATCTACATCACGTACCACCACCCCCTCATTTCCAAGACTATCAAGCACAGTTAACTTAACGCGGTAAAGTCTGGTTTCGTCAAAGGTGAAGCTTGGCGCCACTTCGTCAGATTGAACATCATCGTCGTTATTACCATTCCCATCAAAATCGTCCTGAACATCAAAATCCCATTGAAAACGAAGGGCCGTGTCAGCCAAGTCAGGATCATAACGAGATCCGTTGGCATTAAAGCTAACAGAGTTGCCATTCACCGTATAGGTATAGGCTGCCTGAGGATAGCTATTAGTCGGCTCCACAAACACCGTTTGCCTGGCAGTAGAAGAAAGTCCGCGGTTCACTACCTTAAGGCGAACTTCATATTCACCAGGTGTGTTGAACTGACGATTTACCTGAGGACCGCTGGTCGTGTCATCAAAGCCGCCATCTCCATCAAAATCCCATTGAAAGGCATTCTGTGGTAGATCATCACCCTGTGGGTCGTAAGACTGAGATATAAAGGTAATGGAGTCGCCCACAGCAATGGTGGTTTTATCCATACTAAATTCAGCAACAGGGGATAAATTCGGACCGTTGGTCACATCCAGGAAGCTCACATTTCCAAAGCGCTCCTGACTCTCGAATACACCATTGTCATTATCGGTGATTTCAACACCGAAGAAATATCGATTAGTCACTTCAGGTTGTCCCTGAGCCGTAATAATCATTTCTGTTTCAGGACTGGTGGTCGAATGAACACCGAGCTGCTCAGTTTCAAAGCCTTCACGGTAGTACCACCATTTATATTTCTTAATTTGGCCATCTTCATCCTTGGCACCAACAACCTTCAGCTTAACCTTAGTTGGGGTAATCAGCTCCTTATCAGGTTCTGATTCAACTACAAAGTCAATGATGTTCGGAAGCTTGTTGATAACCTTAAAGTAGAGAATGTCTTCGTCGCTGGCCTGTCCGCTGATTTCATCACGAACGACTAGTGAAGCCGTTGAACATTCACCGGTTCCATCCACTTCATCAAAACGATGTGTGAAGTCACGACGGTCGTTACTGGTTCCATTCGAGAATTCCCAATCATAAACTAACAGGCGGCTGGAACCATCGCGATTGATGGAATTGCGACCACTAAGCGCCAGATTATCGGAGCGCGTCACAATGTAACCTGGTACATCATCACCACAAAGATCCTCAACAAGTAGCTGGTTGCGTCCATCAATCAGAACATCGGCCACAGCAATCGGGCTGTCCCCTTCTCCCACAAGAACGAATGAGGTATCTACGTTATCGTTGTCATCACGGTCAAAGAAGTTCAGCTTCACATTGAACTTACCTTTCTTGTCGTATTTGTGAGTCACGGTATCTTCTTCAGTACTCTGAGTACTTCCGTCACCGAATTCCCAAAGGTAGGCAACCGCTGTTTGGCTATCGGCCTTAAAGATCACTTCTTCTCCCACCTGAACGGCTTTCTTTTCGATGACAATGTCGGCCGCCAGTACAGATTCGATGGAAACATTCTTTTCAACCGTATTCCTTTGGCCGAAGGAATCCTGAACCTGGAGTGTGGCCTTATAGTCTCCTACCCTATTATAGGTATGCGAGGCAACTACATCCTGACTATCAACAACTTCGAACTGCCCGTCGCCATTAAAATCCCAGGAATAAGTGATCTGGTCCCCCTGGTCAGGGTCGTAGCTTCCTGCAGCACTGAACTCGACCATGTTCGGATGATTTGGTTCAGGCGTTTCAAAATCAAAACTAGCCACCGGCTTACGTGAGAACACGTTGAGCACACGGACTCCCTTGTCCTGAGTACCAACAGTGTCAGTTACCAGGAGTTCAACATTGTATTTACCAGGACGGTCAAAGGTGTGATAGAAGTTTTCCTGGTTGCTATTCGCAACGGTAAACCCATCTTCATCATTAATAGTCCACTGGTAATCCTGAATGGTTCCGTCGTCACTACGACTGTTGATGCCGCGGAAGCGGAATTCAGTATTCACATTTCCTTCTTCAGGGATGAATTCAATGTCGGCAGCAAGAGATTTAACAATAAGTTTCACCACGCGTTTGTCGGTCTGGCCAACGCTGTCGGTCACCTTGAGCGTCACAAAGTACTCACCAGGCTGGGTGTAGCTGTGTACCACTGTCGCGGGAACCGTACGTTCCTCGTCCTGAGTATCGCCGTAAAACCATTCGTATTTCTCGATGGTTCGACCAATAGCAGGAACTGTAATAGACGGATCAAAACTGATACCTGCACTAGCTTCTTGCAGAGTCACGTGATGCACGTCACGCACTTCCACACCATTAATACGGAAGGCCACACGTGAGGCAGGCGGGTTCGCTTTCACCCGAACCACCGAAACACCATCAATGGCTGTTCGGTAACCGGAAGAATCTGTGTTTGAAGTGGATACCTGGAGCCTAACACTATAGGTGTTTGGTTCCGTGAACTCGTGAACCACTACCGGTGAATTACCCAGTGAAACAAGGTTACCACTATTATCGAGGAAAGACCATTTGTAATCACTGATCGTACCACCCGTTGGATCAACGGAATCAAGCCCGTCAAAAGTCACTGTAAATGGCACATTACCTTCTCCCGGAGCTGCCTTAATACGAGACAGAACAATCGGGAATTTGCGGATCAGCTCCTTGAGATCCCGGTACATGTTTTCAAAGCGTCTGAGCTTGATATTGCTGGTCGGATCGTCAATGAGTTCATCGAGCGCCCCCGAAGCTTCGTCCCAAGCCTGAATACTGTCTTCTGACTCAGGCATAACCGCCCTGAGATCGTCCATTTGCTCCCGAAGCAGAAGAAGCCTCTGAAGGCCGCTCAAGAGCTTCTCAAGAACTGCAATGGTCGAAGGATCATTGGAATTCGCAATCATGGAATTTATGCCGGCCATTTTGTCGGCCAAGGTACCACCCTTGAGAATATCAAAGGCTTCATCCTTCGCATCATCCGGAAGGGAATTGAGTTCGTCTTCAATGTCTCCGAGATCTTCTCCAAGACCATTAACCGTTTCGTCGATGGCATTCAGGGCATCATCGCTGAGCGCTTGGGTTTCACCACCGCTCACACCGCCCTGACCACCAGTTCCTTGGATTTCACAGCTATTGGTGTCTCCGTTACACACGTAACCAGTGGCACAATCCGAATTGTCGGTACAAGTAGAACCTGACCCAGCATTAGGGTTGTGACAAAAGCCGAACGGATCACATTGCTTTGGCTCAGGACAGTCAGAGTTATCGTTACAAGAAACACTATTGCCATCCACACAGCTTCCACCAACGGAGCAGTACTGCCCAGGCCCACAATCCAGACTGGAAAGACATCCGCTGCCAGCTGGCAAGCCACAAATGCCGCTCTGACAAACAAAGCCAATACCACAATCAGAATCATCCTGACAGGTCGCCCCCCCACCCTCAACGCTTTCAGCTTCACAGAAGTTGTCGGCATTACAGAAGAAGCCTTCCTGACAGTCTTCATTGGTAGCACAGGTTTGTCCGCCCCCAGCCGAGCTGGTAATAAAGCGAACAATCGAGAAAGACATGATGACAACCAAAAGCCCCAAAGCAGCATAGGTCATGATTTTCCTGGCTTTGGTGATCTGTTCATCATTACCACCAGAAGTCACCCAAAGAACACCGGCATAAACAAAGACGATCACTGCAATGAATCCCAAAAATCCAATGAAGAAATTCACCATGGAAAGGATTACATCACCCAGTGGACGCTTATCGATGTCGCTACTGATAGCCACATCACCGGTTCCAGCAATCTGAAGTCCTGTCCCTCCTTCCTCCAGCCCCTGAGCCATTACATCGGCGAAGTGAAAGCTGGCAACAAAAAGAGTAACAAGAAGTAGTACCTTAAGCGCTGATTTTAAGAATTTGTTTTTCATTTAGCGTCTTAAGCTTATCCTGCGAGCCCGGTAACGAGTTCGCCTGTAAGCAGGTTGGTAATCGCATAAGAAAGAATGACCAGAATAAGCCCGGCTGATACCCATATCAGGATCTTTTTGGCTTTCTGGATCTGTTCATCGTTCCCAAAAGCAGTGACATACATGAAGCCGGCGACCACATAGCCCACAAAGGCTGCGAGCACTAAGTACGGGAGCGAAAAGTTCACCAACTTCTTGATGAAGTCCCCAAAGTTGTCTGTATGAGTAATACCGCTACCTTCGAGAGAAGTCTTAGCAAGACCTGTTCCGGCTGCCGCCTCAGAAATACAAAGTGGATTAAGCTGATCAGCCTCACTATCACAATCAATCCCTGCACAGTCTGGATGATCTGGGTTGTCTAAACATAGACCAAACTGCTGTCCTTCTTCAGTTTCTGAGCCCTCAAAAATCTGAGCTTGAGTGTGCTGCAGAGGTATAAAAGCAGTCATAAACAGAATGGCACTGAGGGTAATGAAG
>CBDUQG010000022.1:0-14657 GCA_965369305.1 uncultured bacterium | reverse complement strand
ATATAATAGATACTCAATTATGAGTAATCAAAGCACGACACCACTGGCTGAACGATTACGTCCTAATACCTTCGAAAAATTCTTTGGACAGGAAGAGCTTTTTGGTAAAAACTCATTTCTGAAAGAAGCCATTGAGAATGGAAAAGTGCCAAGCTTGATCCTATGGGGCCCTCCGGGAAGCGGAAAAACGACTCTCGCAAATATCATCGCCCACAAAACCAAGGCCGATTTTATTAAGCTTAGTGCCGTAAGCAGCGGCATCAAAGAATTAAGGGAAATCATAGAAAGAGCACATCAGAACCGTCGTTTGGGAACTCCAACCATTCTGTTTTTAGATGAAATTCATCGCTGGAACAAAGCTCAACAAGATGCCCTCTTGCCTCATGTAGAACAAGGACTGATTACCATCATCGGAGCTACGACTGAAAATCCCAGCTTTGAAGTCAACAGCGCGCTACTTTCTCGATCGAGAGTCTTCGTCCTTCAGAGATTAAGTGAAGAAAGCATAATGACCATCTTGAATCAGGCGCTCAAGGATAAGGAAAATGGTTTGGGTACCTGGAAGATCAAAATAGACAAAGAATCCCTGGATCTCATTGCCCATCTGAGCAACGGAGACGCACGCGCGGCACTGAACACCCTCGAAATCTGTGCTCTACAGAACAAAAAAATCACCCCTGAACTGGTGAAACAAGTGGTACAAAAGAGCCATCTGCAATACGACAAAGATGGGGAGGAGCACTACAACATCATCTCCGCTCTGCATAAATCTCTTCGGGGTGGCAACGCGCATGCTGGTCTGTATTGGCTGGCCCGGATGCTGGAAGCCGGAGAAGACCCTCTGTATATTGCCCGACGCTTGCTTCGCTTTGCCGCGGAAGATGTGGGTGTAGCGGACAATTTTGCCACTGTCCTGGCTAACAGCGTATTTGAATCCTGCCAAAAACTAGGTATGCCAGAGTGCAATGTCCATCTGTCTCAGCTGGTCATATATTTGGCCAACACTAAAAAATCTATTGCCGCCTATCAAGGCTACAAAAAAGCTGCCTCCGATGCCAACAAGCACGGCAACCTAGAAGTCCCACTCCACCTGCGCAACGCACCCACCAAGCTCATGAAAGTCCTAAACTATGGCAAAGGCTATAAATACACGCCCCTGGAAGATTCAAGCGCTCAGGAGTATTTCCCTCAAGAGCTGAAAGGGAAAAAGTACTTTTAGTTCTCTGATCTGGAGTGCTTCAGCCATTCTTCCACCTTTTCAGGAACTTCAGCAGCAGGCATCTGCTCGATCATCACTCCATCGGGCAGGGCATCGAGGAACATTTTTCCATATTGCTTAGTAAGAACACGGTTATCCAGAACGATCATGGCACCGAAGTCTTTTTGGGAACGAATTAGGCGGCCAAACCCTTGCCTGAACCTAAGAATTGCACGTGGAACAGAATACTCCATAAAGGAGTTACCAAACATTTCACTACGGGCTTTAAAAACAGGATCACTTGGAACATCGAAGGGTAGCTTATGAATAACAAGCGTTGTGAGGGACTCACCTCTTATATCAACGCCTTCCCAAAAGCTATTAGTACCCAGTAAAGCAGAGTTCATAGGGTCATTCATAAAGGCTTTCATCACTTTGGCCCGACCTCCACTAATACGCTGAGCCAACACTTTAGGGTCTTTTTTTGTAAACTCATGGACCATATGCAGGTAAACCTTTTCAAGCGCTCCATGAGAGGTAAATAGACCCATTAGACTACCCCCAACCGCCCGAACCAACTTCGTGAAAAACTGACCCACTTGCTCAATCGAATCACGTGCCTGTACTGGACGAAGATCTGAGGGGGTAATCACGTAAGCCTGACTTTCATAGTCAAAGGGGCTTTCCAGAATCAACTCCTCGAAATTCTCATCAAGACCAAGCATCTGACGTAAATAAGTGAAAGGGTGCTGCTCCGTTTCATCCTGACTCACAAGCTTCACACCCAAGGTTGCCGAAGTGAAAACAATAGACTTTTTTTCCTGGTAGAGTTTTCCGTGAAGTTCTTCACCAAGCATAAGAGGGGCCATATAGATGGTAATCTCACCCTTGAAGTCCGAAGTAATCCAACGGATTAGCTTGTTGCCTCCTTCTTCATTTTCAAAAAACCCACGCACGTGACCAAGCTCCTCAGCAAGGATTTGAATTTCCTGCATGAGCTCATCAGTGAAGTCTTGCTGCTCAGGAAAATCATCAGCATCAGAAAGTTCAAGCGCAGTAGCCAGCTTCCGCAAACTTGAAAGCCAAGCCATGATGCGCCCATGGACTTCTTCAAAGGAATGTCCAAGATTGACCCATTCTTCAGATGATCCGGTAACTTTATCGATAAGCAGATGTTCAATGAAACCGGATTGGGGAACATTGCGACTCACAAAAAGCACCATAATACTGAAGAAGTTCTCAAGCGCCTGATGGAGTTCAGGCACCTCATCCAGAATGACATCAATGGATTCAAAAACCTTGGAGCCCATAAAAAGTGTTCCGGCAAAACGACGTTTCAAGTCATCGAGATGATTGCGAATCGCTTTAATAGGAATAGAAAGTGACTCCTGCTTAATTTCGAGTCCAAAAGCTTTTGTGGCCACTTCTTCAAAGTGATGGGCTTCGTCCACAACCAGGTACTGATAATCGGGAAGGAGGTTACCGCCAGACTCAAGATCTGCACAAAGAAGCGCATGGTTAACCACAATGATATCCGCATTTTCAGCCATCTTACGAGCCTCATGAAGGTAGCAATTACCGAAGGTTTTACATTTCTGTGGACTGCAGAATTTTTGATCAGCTGAAAGCTCAAAGTTCCAAATCAGTATCTCCTCACGGTTCAGATGAATATCGCTGGAGTCACCACCTCCGGTCCAGGCCTGCCATACCAGGATTTTGATGAGTAGAATAAGTTCTTGCTCAGAAAGCCGTGGACGACGCTTAAATTCAGCAAGCCGACGAAGACAAAGGTAGTGTGATCGCCCTTTGAGAAGCGCTACACGAAGAGCTTTCTGACCCGTTGCCTCCTTGTATATCGCCTGAAGCAAAGGAATATCTTTTTGGAATAACTGTTCCTGAAGATTAATGGTGTTGGTCGAAATAACCACCTTAGACCTATTGGTGATAGCCATGTTGGCAGCAGCTGTCAGATAAGCTAGTGACTTACCAACACCTGTCGGTGCTTCACAAATAAGGTGGTAGCCCTGTTGAAAAGCAGTGAGGACATTCTGAGACATTTCGACCTGCTGGGGGCGACTCTCACAGTGTTCCATCACCTGACTCATCGCCCCACCTTCTTGGAAAATCTCATCAAGCTCAAGCGCCTTACGTGCAGAGGAGTGCATTTCTAAGTCATCTTCACTAACCTGCACTTTAGACTGAGGACCCGCAGATGATCCTTTTAACTCTTCAAAGAAACTGCCAGCATCCCAATCAGCCCGAGGCAAGAAATCTTTGATTTCAGCCAAAGCAGATTTGGGAATTTCCCCACCTAGCTTCCAGAGGTGCTTCAGAAGTTCGAGCGTAGCTTCTACGTCAGCCATCGCCCTATGGCTATTTTCATGGCTGATTTTCAGGTCATCTGATAGTGATTCAAGACTGTAGCTAGGTGCCTCAGGTATAAGAATCTGAGCAAGTGGAATGGTATCAATGGTTCCCAAAATATCGAGATCAATGCCTTTTGCCCTCAAAAAGCCAACATCGAAATTCGTGTTATGGGCCACGATATAAGCACCTTTAATCACCCTCTCAATTTCCTCAAAAACATCATCTCGATCCTTTCCGTCTTCTTCAAGATCCTTGTCCGTGATCCCGGTAATGATGGTAATGATTTCGGGAAGCTTGTAATCAATTTTAATAAGATCGTCGTACCTAGCGACCTCTTTTCCGTTTTCATAGCGAATCATTGCGACTTCAATAATGTCATCGCGTTTTGCATCGATGCCGCTGGTTTCTAGGTCGAGTACGACAAAAGGCTTGCTGAACATGCCTCCATCATAGCACGCTATGGGCTCTATTTAACACCCTTAAGGATCTTTTTAAGCAGCGAAGCAGACTTCTTGAGCTTCTTGCTTTCAGCAGCGGAAATCGGAAGCTTCCAGACTTTTTCGACACCATTACGGCCGATCACAGCAGGCACACCAACGCTCATATCCTTAATTCCGTAAGCAGCTCCGGGAATGGTAGATACTGGCAAGATCATTTTTTTGTCATGGAGCACTGCCTCGACAATCTCAGTGATCACCACACCGATTCCATAATAGGTAGCTCGCTTCCGCTGAATGATTTCATAGGCAGCTCGCCTTGTTTTATGTTCAATGTCCTTCATCTGTTTAGCTGAAAGAAGTTTTTTGACCGGCATGCTGGAAATATTACAAAGACTCCAGGCTACAAATTCACTATCGCCGTGCTCCCCCATCACGTAGCCATGAACATTGTGAAGATTCACACCAAATTTCTGGCTCAGATTGAAACGCAGTCGTGAGGTATCGAGTGATGTGCCCGTACCAAAGACCTGACCACGATTCGGCTGCTTGATAGTTTCACGTGCTACGTAGGCAAGAATATCGACCGGATTGGAAACCACAATCACAACCGTATCTGGGCGAAGTTTACCCATCTTTTTAATGATGGACTTCATGATTTTTACATTTTTGTTTACCAGGTCCAAACGAGTTTCACCTGGTTTCTGAGCAGCCCCGGCAGTGATCACAATCACATCAACATCCTGGCAATCTTTGAAATCACCACCAATCACACTTCCGGTTTCAGTGCCAATCAAGCCATGAGAAAGATCCATCACTTCTCCCAACTCACGCTCTTCACTGGCATCGATCAAAACAAGCTCAGCAGCAAGCCCCTTAATCATGGCCGCGTAGGCAAAAGAAGAACCCACCATCCCCGTTCCAACAACGGCGATACGGGTTTCACGTTCGACACAGTAGTTTTTCTTTTTCATGATTTTATTTATTAGTTTTTATTTCGAATTAACTCTAACACAGTTCAAACATTTAAAAAATGGTGACGACGCCCGGCTTGGGGAGGAAGCGCAAAGCGCCGTCACCGCACTGAAACCCGAAGGCCAGTGCATGTCTGTCCATCAGAACCGCTTGAGAGAACCTCAGAACAGAGGGAGAACGCCGGGTCCTCAAACGATATCCTCAGGGCAGACTTGTGGGTGGGGCAGGGATTGAACCTGCGACACTAGGCGTTGTAGGCCCATGCTCTTTCCAACTGAGCTACCCACCCGATAATAAAGATATTCTACATCAATAAGTTGAAGTGTCAAGCAAAGCCATTGAAAACAATCTGCCAATACCTTAGAATTGTCAGGAACCAATACAAATATGCAACCAACTGGATACAGTCCCTACAAACACAGAGAGCCAAAGCGAAAACGATCTATCAAGCTACCCAAAATGGGAGGTGGGCTCAAAAAATGGCTCCTGATCATTCTAGGAATCATCGTGGCCATTCTTTTGATTGCCTATATCTGCCTGGGGGAACTTCGATTTTTTGCCAATAATTTCCTGCGACTCGGCTTCTTTCATAAGGACTACCTAATTGTAATGCAGAACAACTACGAAAGCAGGCCGACCGGAGGTTTTGTGACCGGTTATGGTGAAGTCAGCGCTACCATGGGCTTTATTTCGGATATCTCTTTCCATAATTCCTACGAAATTGACACGGATACCTATGTGATTCCGCCTTACCCACATGAAGAGCTGCTCAAAAATGAATGGTATGAAGGCTATACCTTCCGCGATGCCAATTGGGATCCAAATTTCCCAAGCAGCGCGGCCACACTCATTGATTTTTATCAGAAAAAATTTGAAGAGAAGGATGTAGACGGTATCATCGTTCTCAATTTCAGCATGGTTGAAGACCTTGTCGGAGAACTAGGGGGTATCAAAATTGATGGAGAAGAAGTTTCAAAGGAGCAGCTTTTCAAGGCCTTAACAGATGAGGTAAATGACGTGGACAGACATGACGAGGAAGCACTGATCCAGCGAAAAGGTATTCTGGGTGAACTAGCACAGTCCCTTTTGCCAAAAGCTAAGTGGCACCCTTTCAAAACGAAGAAAGTCATCGAAAAGGCCCTGGAATCAAAAGACCTATATATGTGGTTCAAAAGTGAAACCCTTCAAAAACGGATCGAAAAAAGAGGTTGGGCCAACCACATGAGCCTTCCTGAAAAATCTGACTTCCTGAGTGTAAACCTGGCAAATCTGGGTAGCAAAAAAGCTGACCGCTATCTGGTAAAAGAAGTGTATCACCACGTGAACATTCGAAAAGAAATTCCGGAAGTGACAACTGAAGTAGTCATTCGGTACCCAGGTGAAAAAAATATCTACGCTGATGATTACAAGGGTTACCTGAGAATATACGTACCAGCAGAAGCACAGATTCAAAGTGATACTCTGGGAGCTTCCGTCGAAACTGAAGGCGAATTCAAAGTAATTGGTACTCAAATAATCCTGCCGGCTGGAAGCAAAACAACTGTAGCCTACACCTATCAGCTACCACGAACACTGCTGCCAAGTGGCGAATACCGTCTGAGACTTGTTAAGCAATCTGGTGACAGCAAGCGCTTCACGATTACTGCTGAGTCCCATGATGATAGTGCAATCAGCAGCGATGACTTTATTGCACGTGAAAATAAAGCCATTTGGGAAGGGTCCCCAGTTGGCGATTTAGATCTGGATCTTAAGCTAATGCCTGACGAATCAGCACCATATCCGATTGAGCAGGTTTTTGAAGACCTGAATACAATCGCCATCTACTGGAATGAGCCAATCGAAATCAGCAGCGGAAGTGACGCCCTGAATTACGTGATCACTGATAACGACCAAATTGACAGCGTCGTGACCGACGAAGTGAATGTGGTTTACGCTGAAGTGATTGATGGCAGTGTTAGCAAGCTCGAACTCGAAGGTGTAACCGAACAGGATTTAGAACGCTACAAAATAAACCTCAGCAACATACGTGACCAATCCGGAAATGAAATTGAACCAAGTCCAAAAGAGATCACTGTTGTGCAAAGATTGGTCGGAGCACCTGAAGTAGAAGAAACACCTGCCGAACCCGAAAGAGAATTCTAGTCGGCCAGGCCACTGGTATCTCCTGGATCAAGTCCAAGCTCATAAGCTTTGATGACACGACGCATGATTTTTCCGCTACGGGTTTTGGGGAGCTTGTCGACAAACTCAATCTCTTCTGTCACTGCAATAGGGCCAATGGTTTTTCGAAGGTGTTTTTGGAGTTCTTTTATTAGTTTCTCATCACCCTTCTGGCCCTGCTTTAGGATGACAAAAGCCTTCGCTGTTTCACCCTTCACAGGATGAGGCTTACCAATCACACCTGCTTCCGAGACGGCCTTGTGGGAAACAAGAGCGCTCTCGATTTCGGCATTCCCGATTCGGTGTCCGGCAATAGAAAGGACATCATCGCTACGTCCCTGAATCCAGAAGTAGCCATCCTTATCGACGTGAGCCAAGTCACCTGTGTGATAGTAGCCCGGTGACTTTTCCCAGTAAGTAGAAAGATATCGCTTCTCGTTACGGAAAACGGTACGGAGCATGGAAGGCCATGGATTTTTGATCACCAGATAGCCACCCTTACCCGGTGGAACCTCTTTTCCTTTTTCATCAATGACAGCTGCCTGAATACCAGGGAAGGGCAAAGTAGCACTTCCTGCCTTAAGCGGCATAGACGGAAGTGGTGTGATCATAATCATCCCTGTTTCGGTTTGCCACCAGGTATCTACGATCGGTATTTTTTTCTTCCCGATCACCTTGTGATACCAGCGCCAAGCTTCGGGGTTAATGGGTTCTCCAACGGAACCAAGAAGCTTGAGTGAGGATAGGTCATGTTTTTCAGGCCATTTATCTCCGAATTTAATGAGCGTTCGAATGAGGGTAGGGGCCGTATAGAGGATATTTACCTTATATTTTTGCACAATGCGCCAGATCTTATCGGGCTTTGGATAAATTGGAACTCCTTCGAACATGAGCGTTGTTACTCCGTTCATAAGAGGTGCGTAAACGATGTAACTGTGACCGGTGATCCACCCCGGATCGGCCGTGCACCAATAAATATCATCCTTTTCAACGTTGAAGATCCACTGGAAGGTGCGATTAATACCTACCATATATCCACCATGAACATGAACTACCCCTTTTGGCTTTGAGGTCGTACCGGAGGTATAAAGGATAAAAAGCGGGTGTTCAGCATCCACAGGAACCGTATCGCAGTGATCAGGTTGACTTTCGATTAGGGCATCCCAGTAGTTGTCCCGATTCATCTTCATATGAACCGGCTTATTGCCACGACGATGAACCACCACGTGACGAATAGAAGCAGAACCTTGAACTGCTTCGTCGCAAAGACCCTTCATATCAATCACCTTTCCACCTCGAAATCCAACGTCGGAAGTAATCAGAACTTTCGCAGCCTGATCATCAATGCGTTCACGAAGAGCTCTGGCTGAATAACCTGCATAAACCACACTATGCACCGCACCGATTTTGGCACAAGCCAGCATGGCAATGGCAATTTCGGGAGTGTTTTGCATATAAATAGCCACCCGATCCCCTTTTCGCACCTTGAGATTCTTCAGGCCATTGGCCATTCTACAAACTTCCCGGTTGAGCTCTTTGTAAGTCAGTTTCCGCTTGTCCCCAGCGTCATTCTCCCAAATGATGGCATTTTTATTCTCGGTCGGAGTACCCATATGTCGATCGAGCACATTGTGGACAATATTACATTCCGCACCGGTAAACCACTTAAAGAACGGGGCATCACTATCATCAAGTACTGCTGTCCATTTTTTATACCATTCTAGTTCTTCAGCTGCTTTTTCCCAATATCCTTCAGGATCTCTGGCTGCCTTGGCAGCCGCCGACTTGTACTGCTTTACCTTGGCATTCTTAAGAGTCTTAGCCGAAGGCTTATACAGCTTCTTCTCATTCAGCAGAACCTCCGTTCTTCCATGGTGCTTCGTCATGATTTTGTTTGTTTATTTTTCTGCATTGTAGCATATACTGTAGGTACATAAACAGATCTCACACGCACATGAATAGCAAGAAAATCGCTCTAATTACCATCAGCATCATTCTTCTTTCCGGTTGTACCTTCGCTGGTGACAGCTCCAGCTTCGCACAAGACACACCAGGTTTTTTGATGGGCATTTGGCATGGGATCATCGCGCCCTACACACTGGTTGTGCGCTTCTTTTTGGACATCAAAATGTACGCCATTCCTAATAGCGGACTCGGTTACGACATAGGATTCTTGCTCGGGATTATCGGTGCCATACCTCTGGGTTGGCTTGCGGCTATCATTTCGATCGTCTTCTATTTAGTAGCTTAAAACACTATGAAAAAGGTATCTCAAAAAAATCACTTTGGACTGATTGGGCTGGTGGCAATCGTCCTGCTCTCTTTCGGATATATTCTGCTTTCCGGAAGTCCAGGCATAAGCTCTCCTGATGGAAATCTAACACTTGGTATCAGCACCGAAGCAATGCCTGAAGGACTATCGAAAAGCGATGTTGTCATTGAAGATTTCACAGAAGAAGTAAGAAGTGGTGAAAATACTTTGGGCGAAGCCGTGGTGGCTGCCTACTTACTAAGTCCAGGAGGAACTAAATTCAATGCACCAATTGATTTCAGCTTTAAATACAAAGCAGATCCAGAAGAAGTGGCATTACCTATGATCATGCATGTTTCAGAAGAATCCGCTGAATTTATGGAACCTGAAATTACAGCTGAAAACAATATTATTACCTATAGCGATCAAATCGATCACTTCAGTGCCATTATTGTAGTCACTCCGCCATTCGAATATAGCTTCATCGGAGCTGGGCGAGACTACACCGTAGGAGATAGGTTCAATTTTACAGTTGAGGTCCAAAAGAGATATCAAGGAATCACCTACGTTAATTTAAAAGAAAAACCTCATCATTATTCTAGCTATGAAGTTGGACCTGTCTCTGAAAAACACCAATGGGAAGTGAAACCAATAAAATTGACTACCCTTGGTGATGTACAACCAAGCTCAACAACCCTCCCTGGGGAAAAGAAAGATTATTGGGGTAAATACAGCAAGACCGTGCTGTACACCTGTGCCAAAGAAGGGTGGGATCAGATAAGATTCCCAGAACTAATCACCGTGAAGTTTGTTTTTGATAACAGCAGTGATGTACCTCTCCTTGCAGACAAGAAAATAGCCGGCGAAGGGCATAAATACGAACTCGAAGGAAAATTGGGGATTAACCCTAGCAATACCAATCTGCCCGTTCGCTGTAAAAAAGCAGACCCAAATGCCATGGTCAGAATTGGACCACCATACCTGATTGTTGATCTGCAGGGCAATTCTTGCTCAGGAACACAGGCTATTGATGCAAGAACCGGCGAGCCGCTTTCTACGCCCGACGGTACACCTATCGATGCTGAAACTGGAAAACCAGCTTGTCAGTAGCCGATTCCACTTAAAAAGAATACTCCTCAAACAGAGGGTTAACATCGATATTGCTAATATCGTGATTAACCAGCGCCCCTTTGCCGAATTGGGGTAGCTCGTCTTCGTAAATGCCACGCTCTTCTTTATAGAAAATGCCGATTGGGAACTTCTCTGGTGGCTCAAAGGCTTTTTTGAGAGCCGCGTCCACATTTGTCATATCGTGATCAGCTGATTGAAGGTCGTAAGTCAAATCCTGATAGTACTTATAGCCATGAACCTTGTCGTAAGTCACACAAGGCTGCAGCACATCAATGAAAGCAAAGCCCTTATGGTGATAGGCTTCTTTAATGAGGTTAACCAGATGCGGAAGATTACCCGCATAACCACGGGCCACAAAAGTACAATGATTCGCTAAAGCAACTGCAATCGGATTCACCGCTGGGTCTGGATTACCAAATGGTGTCGAAGATGACTTACATCCTTTTTGAGCCGTTGGAGAAATCTGTCCTTTGGTCAAACCATAGACCGTATTGTTACCCACTATATAGGTAAGGTTCACATTGCGGCGCATTCCATGGATGAAGTGACCCATACCGATTCCATATCCATCTCCATCCCCTCCTTCCACAAACATTGGGAGCTCATGGTTAGCTAGGTGAGCCCCAGTCGCCACAGGAATTGCACGGCCATGCAAAGTGATCAGACCGTAGGTACTAAACCAATTAGGCATGTTCGCACCACAACCAATTCCGGTCACGAGCATGACCTTATCTGGATCCAAATCAAGCTGAGCAAAAGCCTGTTTCATGGCCATTTCGATTCCAAAGTCACCACAACCGGCACACCAGTTTGCTTGTCCTTCCGATGATGAATAGTCTTTTGGAGTTCTAGGCATACTAACTGATTAAATCTTTAATTCCCTGGTAAATCTGATCTGGAGTAAAAGGTCTTCCAGAGTAATCCAGAATCTTATCTTGAATATCAACACCCGCTTTTTCGGCAATCACACCACCCAATTGGCCCAAGTAGTTACCCTCCACAAGAACCGGATGCTTAGCGTTTTCAAGGGTCTCACGAACTCCCGGCTGAAGCGGGAGCATATACTTGATATGCATCAAGTTTGCCTTGATGCCATCAGCAGCAAGCATATCAATGGCTTCGGTAGCAGGCATATAGGTAGCCCCCCAACATACAATGGTAAATTCAGCCGCTGGATCTCCTTCAATTTCAACAGGTGGCAGGTTTTTTTCAATTGTTTCCATCTTCTTCATGCGCCTTTCAAACATCTGGTTCACCGGCTCAACCTCTTCAGTCGCATAACCTGACTCAAGGTGTTCGTAAGTAGTCGCCGTGTGTGCACCACCTTTTTGTCCGGGGATGCTGCGAGGTGGAACTCCGTCTTCCGTGACCTTATAGCGTTTGAAGTCTTCAGTAATCTCAACATCTTTCATAAGCTTGCCCCGATCCACTTTAAGATGATCGGTTTTAAGGAAAGGTAGTGTTGCATGCCCCTCCGCAAGGTATTTTTCGGAAAGAATGATAACCGGGCACTGATATCGTTCAGCCAAATTGAAAGCTTCGTGAGCCATGTAGAAAGCTTCTTCGTGATCACCAGGGGACATAACGATTCGAGGGAACTCACCTTGAGAAGCATGCATAGCAGTGCGAAGATCACCTTGGCCACTACGGGTCGGAAGACCGGTGGACGGACCTGGGCGCTGACATTCAACGATCACCACAGGCGCCTCAATCATCCCCGCCATACCAATAGCTTCTGACATAAGGGCAAAACCACCACCAGAGGTACCTGCCAAGGAGCGAACACCAGCATAACCAGCACCAACAGCCATATTTATAGCAGCTAACTCATCCTCAACATGATTGACCGAGATATCATACTGCTGAGCGTGTTTAGCAGCGCAGGTCAAAACAGAGGAACTCGGAGTCATAGGATATTCGGAAACAAATTTGAGTCCTGCTTTAATAGCCCCAAAGACGATGGCTTGGTTACCATTTACAAAGAACTTTTTGGGAGCATCTTTGACTTCTCGAATATGATAGTTAAATTCGCGGTTGAAGTTCTGTTTCACATAATCATAACCAGCCTTGGCTGCTTCAATGTTTTTATTTACGACTTCATCGCCTTTTCGGGAAAAAGTTTTGATGATCAGATCATTGAGAGGCTGAAGTTCATAATCAATCAGGGCAATGGTCGCCCCAATACCCACAATATTCTTGGCCAGCTTAAGACCGACTTTCTCTTTCGCGATATCAGAAAGTGGAATCGGAAAGTAGTTGATATCTTTTCGACTCAAAGCCTCTTTCATGATTTTGGCATCATAGCGCAGGCCACCGCCAGGATAAATGGGACTTTGTTTGGCTTCAGGGTGAACCAGTGACGGGTCATAAATAATCCCACCGCCAGGAACTACGTCTTTGTAATAGCGAGGAACAGTCTCATCATCAATACCAAGCACCAAATCATAGTGATTGGTATGAGATTTAACAGGATTAGCGGATGCACGGATCTGATTGATGTTATTGTAACCCTTAATCACACTGTAGAATTCCTGAGTCACATGAAGAAAAAGTCCAGCATGCATGCAAATTTGGGCAAACATATTCCCAGGGACTTCAATCCCCTCGCCAGCTTTACCGCCGATCATAAAGTTGAGCTCATTTATTTTCATACTGCAAGTATTCTACAGGTCGCGCATTGATTTTTCCATGGATTTTAAGTAGAATCTATAGGCTATTTGAATTGATTTATGGACTACTACAAGGCGCTGGGGGTAGAAAAGAATGCCTCGGAATCAGAGATTAAGAAAGCTTATCGAAAGCTTGCCCAAAAGTATCACCCTGATACGGGAAAAGGAGATGAAAAGAAATTCAAAGAAGTGACTGAAGCTTATGAAGTACTAGGCGATAAGCAAAAAAGGGCTCAGTACGACCAATTCGGTTCAGCAGGTCCTGGTTTTGGTGGACAAGGCTTTGGCGGTTTTGACTTCCGTAATGTAAATGTTGATTTTGGCGGCAATTTTGGTGATATTTTTGACACCTTCTTTGGAGGGGCTCAACGCGGCGGCCGGAAAAAAGGCCCATCCAAGGGCTCTGATATCGAAATGGTTTTGCAAATCAGTTTTGAAGAAGCCGTTTTTGGCACTAGCAAAGAAGTTGAAGTAGCTGGGTATGTCGCCTGTGAGCATTGTAAGGGAATTGGTGCGGAACCAGGTACAGAACTGAAAACCTGCGCGGATTGCTCTGGCACCGGTCAACAGGTGAGGCTTCAGCGCACACCATTTGGCCAGATTCAAACGGCCTCTACGTGCCAAACTTGTGAAGGGGCAGGTCAAATTCCGGAAAAGAAGTGTGAGGAGTGTAAGGGTGAAGGTCGCATGATCAAAACCACCCGAATCAAAACCAAGATACCTGCCGGAATTCACGACCAGGCGGTCATCCGATTGGCAGGAAAAGGAGAAGCAGGCTTCCAAGGGGGAGCACAAGGTGACTTATTCCTACATATCAGCGTGGCTCCAAGTAAGGAGTTTGAACGAATTAAAGATGACATCTACACCACTCAAGCAATTCACCTGTTACAGGCAGTGATGGGAGATGAAATCGATATCAAAACAGTTCATGGCGACACCAAACTCGTGATTCCAGCCGGAACTGAAACCGGAAACAGCCTGAAGATCAAAGGATTTGGTGTGCCAAAAGTAGGCGGAAACGGGAAGGGAGATCACATTGTAAAAATCAAAGTTGAAATTCCAAAAAAGCTATCCGGCAAGGAGAAAAAACTCTATGATGAGCTAGCCAAGGAAGCAAAATTGGATATCAAACCACAAAGTAAAGGACTTTTTGGATAATGAAAAATAGCTACAACCGCAAAGAATCATCGGCTATGCCCAAATATATAGGTCTTTTTATTTTGATGGCCTTTGTTTTTATGCTTGGCTGGAATGCCGGTGTAAATCATGATCAGATTCAGCAGGGTGTTAGTGCCAATACGGTTGTCATGACACCAACTGGGCAAACAGAAACAGTGAACATGCAATTATTCTGGGATGCCTGGAATATTTTAAGCAGCAACTACGTTGATCCCCATGCATTGGTAACAGAAGAAATGATTTTTGGAGCCATAAAAGGAATGGTTTACTCACTGGAAGACCCATATACC
>CBDUQG010000021.1:0-14668 GCA_965369305.1 uncultured bacterium | reverse complement strand
CATCAGTTCTGGATCAGACGATGAAGCAGATGCTGGCGAGAGTTCTGCTGATGGTGGAGCCGAAGGGGCCCTTCATGGGTCTGCGCCAGCTTCCATCACAGCCTTTGCAGACACCTTTGGGCATTGGGCTGAAAGCTATATCAACCGGATTGCAGAACTCGGAATTGTACAAGGAAAAACCCCGACCGAGTATGCGCCAAACGACAATATTTCCCGTGCTGAAATCCTTAAAATTGCCGTCAATAGCTTCGAGTACGCCGTTGAAGAAGAAATTACCCAAAACCCACTGCCAGATGTGGAAGCCACAGCCTGGTATGCACCTTATGTGAAGGCAGCCTTCGATAAGGGAATTATTTACGGTTTTGATAGCGGTCTTAATCCAAATGCCCCAGCCACGCGTGGCATGGCAGCAACCATCCTGGTGAAAGCAGCTGGTTTCCAGGATGTCGACCAGAATTTCTTCCAGAACTACAGCAGTAATGAAGGGTGGACATATGCGAAATACCCGGACGTGCCAATGGACGCCTATTACGCACCATTTGTTGCCTATCTTAACGATATTGGTGTAATCAGTGGCTACGAAGACGGCACCTTTGGGCCAACCAACCCCATCACTCGTGCAGAAATCGCCAAGATTGTCGTGAACATCCTGGATATATACGCCCCGGTCTCTGTACCGGCAGAAGAGCCGATGGAAGAAGAAACGACCGAAGAAGAGCCCATTGAAGAAGAGGTGAATGAGCAGTCAGAGGATGATGAAGATGATGAGGAAGGCGAGAATGATTCAAAAGACGAAATGATGGAGGGGCAGGGCCTTGATGATGATGCTATTTAAGGGCTATTTCCCCGTTTTTCACCTCGACCTTCACACTACTTCCTTCTTTTGCTTTGCCCTCAAGTAAGCTCAGGGCGAGCGGGTTTTCAATGTGCTTCTGAATATAGCGCTTGAGCGGTCTGGCCCCAAAACTCGGGTCAAAACCATGCTTCGCCAGGTGTTTTTTAGCCTCATCCGAAAGAGTGATCTTGATCTTCTTTTCATCCAGGCGTTTTTGCAGGTCAGCCATCTGAATATCCACAATCTGGGTGATTTCACCGATGGTCAGACTTTCAAAAATCACAATATCGTCAACCCGGTTCAGGAACTCGGGCTTGAATGAGCGTTTTAGTACCTGATTCACCTCGTCCACCATCTTCTGGCGGGTTTCCTCGTAGGCCTCAGCCTTCTTTTTATCATCCTTTTCCAGTTTGGCCACCATCATTTCTTCGCTGGCAGTGTCATTGGCATACTTCTGAATCACGTCGCTAGCTAGGTTGCTAGTCATAATGATGATAGTGTTTTTGAAGTTCACCACGCGCCCCTTGCTGTCGGTCAGACGACCATCATCCAGAACTTGCAGAAGCACGTTAAAGACTTCGGGGTGAGCCTTTTCAATCTCATCAAAAAGCACCACGCTATAAGGCTTTCGACGGACCGCTTCAGTGAGTTGACCGCCTTCATCGTGACCCACATATCCGGGTGGGGCTCCAATGAGCCTAGCGACGGCATGCTTTTCCATGTACTCGCTCATATCAATGCGAATAATGGACTTTTCATCGTTGAACATGAATTCAGCCAGTGCTTTGGCGAGTTCAGTTTTGCCAACACCAGTGGGGCCCATAAAAATGAAGGAACCAATCGGCTTATTAGGGTTGCCAATGCCAGCCCGTGCACGGCGCACAGCATTGCTAACCGCTTCAATCGCTCCCGACTGACCAATTACTCTGTTTTGAATCGCTTTTTCCATCTCAGCGAGCTTCTTGCTTTCATCTTTGAGCATTTTTTCCACCGGGATGCCCGTCCAGCGACTGACCACCGTGGCAATGTCTTCGGCGGTTACCTCTTCCTTAAGCAGGGTAGAACCGCTCACCTTGATCTTCTTGTCGATTTCTTCCACCTTTTTTTCGAGCTCAGGAATACTTCCGTAACGGATTTCAGCAACCTTACTCAGTTCCCCTTGGCGCTCTAGTCTATCGGCTTCCATCTTGAGCTGATCTAGCTCTTCGTTTGCCTTCCTTAGCTCATCAATCTTAGCTTTTTCTTCCTGCCATTTGAGCTCCATACCTTTAGACTTTTCACTCAGCTCTTCAATGTCCTTTGTCACAGCCTTCAGGCGCTCCTTCGAATCAGCATCTTTTTCTTTCTTCAGGGCTTCCCGCTCTACTTCCAGCTGCATGAGTTTGCGGTGCAGCTTATCAAGTTCAACAGGCTTGCTTTCCAGCTGCATTTTAAGCCCGCTGGTAGCCTCATCAATCAGGTCAATGGCTTTGTCCGGCAAAAAACGGTCACCAATGTATCTGGTCGAAAGGTTCACGGCTTCTACAATGGCGCCATCAGCAATACGTACTCCATGATGCACTTCATATTTTTCTTTAATCCCGCGCAAAATAGCAATGGTGTCCTCGGGCGTTGGCTCATTCACCATCACCGGCTGAAAACGACGTTCCAGGGCAGCATCCTTTTCGATGTATTTTCTGAATTCCTTTAAAGTCGTGGCGCCAATGGCGTGTAGTTGACCACGGGCTAGTGCAGGCTTGAGCAGGTTGGCCGCATCCATAGCTCCCTCGGTTGCTCCCGCGCCCACCAAGGTGTGGAGTTCATCAATAAAGAGAATAATCTGTCCTGCACTATCTTCTATTTCTTTCAAGACTGCTTTCAGGCGATCCTCAAATTCTCCGCGGAACTTGGACCCAGCGACCAAAGCGCCCAGATCAAGGGCTAAAACGTGCTTATTTTTCAAAGTGTCCGGCACGTCTCCAGCCACAATGCGTTGGGCCAGGCCTTCAGCGATAGCGGTTTTACCGGTCCCGGGCTCACCCACTAGGACTGGGTTGTTTTTAGTTCTTCGGGACAGAATCTGCATGGTTCTTCGAATCTCATCATCTCGCCCAATGATTGGGTCAAGTTTTCCCGCACGGGCTTGTTCCGTCAGGTCAATCGTATACTTTTGCAGGCTCTGGTATTTGCTTTCAGGATCCTGATCCACCACACGATGAGACCCGCGAAGGTCTTTCATAGTTTCCAACACATCCGAATGCTTCACAGGAAGCAGCTTGGTTAGCTTAACAATGGATAGCAATAGATGCTCAGTCGAAACAAATTCATCACTGAGTCCAGTTGCTTCTTTTTCGGCAAGCTTCAGAATTTTCGCCATCTCATTGCTGATCACAATGCGGGCGTTACTCACTTTAGGTAGCTTCTGTAAATCTGAATGCAGGCTTTCCTCCAGTTGAGCAAGGTTTACCCCTAGCTTTTCGAGTAATGGGCGCACCAAACCTTCTTTTTGATGGATCATGGCAAGCAGCAGGTGGCCTGTCTCGATCTGAGACTGGTTCCATTCCTGCACCATGCCTTGGGCTTCCTGAAGGGCTTCCGTGGATTTAAGAGTGAATTTGTTGAGATTCATATTTCCTAAATTACTAGCACTCTCAATTATAGAGTGCTAATCACTAGAGTCAATCCTAAATCTCAAGTCTCAGATGGCCTTAGGCAACTGCAGGTTGGGCAACTGCAGGAGCAGCTTGAGGCTTGGCACGCATCACGATCAGAGTGGCATTATCCGTCTTATAGAATTTTTCAACGGCTTCAGGATCATTGTTAGCTTTAAGCCTAATGCGTCTGTCGAGCTCCACCGAAATGATTTGGGTTAGTCGCTCAGGATTTAATCCTTCAGCAATGGCACGCTTAACGAATGCTTGGATTTCATCAGGCCTGAAATTATCACTAATACCATCAGACATGACCAAAACCCAGTCACCACCTTCGAAAGTACTTCCTGTCTTATAGCTGACAACATCCGAACGTTCCTTATTGATTCCCATGGTTGCAACTCTACGAAGACCTGTATACAGAGGGTTGCTTTGTTCAACGATAGGTTTTTGTCCGGCCTCAAGACGAGCAATAATTTGTTCCATGGCTGTCGCCTTTTCCTCAGTCATTTCCTTATTAACATGCTTGATAGCCGCCCGAATCAAGTTTGCAGAATCCGCGTTATTAGGAAGCTTTTCCAGCTGTCCAAGTAGCGATTGAGGAGGATTACCGGCCTCGATGTATTTATCAGGACTGAATTTTTCTTCACCGTTGGCACCAAAATGATAGAGATCAGCATCACCCGCCTGGGTTGCCTCAATCTGTTTGTTGCGCAGGGCTTTAATAGTTAAAAATACGGCTCCGTCTTTTGCTCCTATCTCGGGATTAGCAGCTAATTTCTCCTTGGCCTTCTTGACGCCTAAGGCAACATCATTTTCATTCTCTGCGATATTAGTGGCTACTGTTTCGGAAGTGGTGACACCCATACTGCCATCTCCAAGGGCATCCACTACACCAGCAAAGTTAGTTTGAGGGTTTACAATCCAACAGTCTTCATTTCGATTTTTTGGCTGACCGTCCTTACCTTTTTCGTATTTGTATCCCCCTATACAGGTGGCTGCAGCTCCTTCAATCCCTCCTTGCATTTCAAAGAGCCGAATCCCTTCATCAAGCGTCTCAGCCCTTCCGCCGTTGTTAATTTCCTTGGCTATAACAGTCTTCCTTTCATAGTCTTCGAGAAGCGAGGTGAAGCGCTCACGCATTTCTCCTGTCAATCCTGCACGCAGTTCCAAATCATCAAAATCTTCCAGTCGCTTCTTTAGACCAGGGTTAAGTGCATATAGTTTTTCAGCGGCAATTCTTTTACGCACATATTGACCAGTTTTTGCATCTGCTCCCACTACCAAGAGGCTGGGGCCCCTGCGCCATTCAATCAGTTTCCCCTTTTGGGTAGAGTTATCGCTGCGGGGGAATACGACATCAAATCCCTTAGCCTTACCAAGATATTCAGCAGTTAGCTCATCATCAGTCGGTAGACGATCCGCTGACACCGTTGCTATTTTGTATTCCTGTGTCGGCTCATCATCCTCGTCGATTATCTCCTCTGCTTCATCAGTTAAATCAATAACTGGATCAGGCTTCTTTCTAACCTGCGTGATATCGTCATCACCAACCTCGGTTCTGAGCGCACTTCGGAAACTCACTTGTTCCCCAGATTCCGGTTGCTGCTCACCTTCTTGAGCAAGGCTGGTAAAAGAAATCTCCTGACTTTCTTCGGCCGCTCTTACTTCATCAGGAGTTTTGTCGATTGCTCCTTCTGCCTTGAGTTCATTGACCATTTGGTCAAAATCAAGCGATTGATCATCATCGGTACCAGTATTAGCACCATAGTTTTTAGCATTTGGATTTGAAGGCATGATTTTGTTTTTGTGTATAAATCTAATCATTATACCAAAAAAATGCCCTCAAAGCAAGGGTTAAGGCCTTGTTTAAGCCCAAAGACTAATCAATGATTTGCAATATGCCGCCTTCAGTTTGCCCCAGCAGTGATGGTTCGAAAATGGCTTGAATAAAGGCGGGAAGATGATAATAGCTACCTGGCAGAATAGCTTGTAGTTCAGTTTCTATCCTATAAACCCCTGCAGGCAAGCTGGTCGCATAGTAGGTTACCCGATCGTCTTCGAGCTGCATTTGAGTAAAGGGCTGGCTGAGATTTTGCTTGTGGGAGTGTGCTTTCATTCCGGCCGGAATAGCGTCGCTTAAGGCAACATATTCATAATCCCGTGGCACGACAATTTCTAATTCGCTCAGATAACGTTTGCCTCGCCTATATGTCTGAACAGGAAACCTTTTACCTTCCTCATCAATTTCATACAGATTCCGGATGATCAGAAGGCCATTTTCCCGACGGGTTACCTGATCAGGAATTAAGTGGGAGGTCAGGTGAAGATCTAAGTAAAGTGGTCCAACCCCGTCCTTCTTCACAAAGACATCATTGATGTCATCTGTGTTTAAAATGTCAGCGTCCAGTCTGGACTGGTGGATTTCAGTAGCTGTGTTGGTAGCAACAGACTGATCCAGAACAAGGGCGCCGTTGATCTTTGCCTGCACAATGTAGTTAACGTCTGAAAGGTCTGCATAGCCCGAATACTTGTTAAGGGCCATAATGGTCCACAGGGCAGCCTCAGGATCCAGCTCATTGATCAGGTCATCACCACTTGAAGCCAAGTAGTTGGCCATGCGCCCCAGAATCGGATTGCTGGAATCTAGTTCGCCCAGAGCGTAAAGAACAATAGCCGTTACCTTGGCAGGTCCGTCAAAATAAACGAGGTCTTCGCTCTGGACTGCCTCATCAACCAGCGCTGCCTCCAAGGCGTCAAAAAGGGCTGATACACTGCCTTGTCCGGCTTTCACCAGTTCATCCAGGGTCATGAGCATATAGGCTTTAGCCTGGGGACTAAGCATATCGCTGTCCTGGAACAGACTGATCGTCCGCTCCGTGTCATATTGCTCATTCCTGCTTAGCACCCAGAGAGCAAAAAGGGTATCTTCGGAGTTCAGGGTTTCGCGATCCAGTTGCTTCCAAAGGTTTTCAGTAGTTTTGTTGATTTGAAGAGAGTCCACATGAACCCCAAGCCTTCCTGCTTCAAGGTAAGAAAGTAGAGCCAGAGCGGTTAATCTTGGACTCGGATCAGACTCGCTCCAGAATCGGTAAGCGCCATTCTCATCCGCTCTTTTGAGTAGAGAGGAGATCATACCACGAACCGATCCTAAATCCTTTTCGTCTAAAGGTTTGCTGAGGGTGCTGATTTTTGAAAGTAGATTGGCGGCCAGAAGATAAGTCGAATCATAACGGTGCTGAGCCAGCGCCTCAGATTGAATTTGGGCAGTGGTAAGAGGGCTGCCGCTCATGGTGAGACTTATTTGCCCGAGTCCGGGGTGAGCTTCTTTTGGTAAGTGAACCCGACCTGTCCAGATATCGCCGAGCATGCCCATATTGATCACACGGGTAGAAGCCTTCAGGTGTTTTAAAGGTAGCTCTGTTTCAATCGAATCTTTTTCGGATCGGAACTCAACAGTCAAAAAATCATTGTCAGTATCCTTATCAACAAAAACATTAAACGTAACTTCCGCTTGCTGGCCAGGTTGAAGCGAAATGCTACGGGCACTATCAGCTCCCTTGGTAGCAGTGTCTGAAGCCACGAGCTCCAGTCGTGTCTGAATGGCTTCACCCGAAATATTAGTCACAGAGGCAGCAAAGACGGTCTGATCTCCTGGAATGGCAAAGCTTGGGAGAATCGGTTCAATGTCCAGCTCTTGATTCATTTTAAGGGTGGCATGGCCCGTTCCAAATTGTTGTGTATCACGAGTAGCCAAAGCGGTGAGATAAAGATCCTGCCTGCCCTCAGGGAGGGTGAATTTGATGGTGGTTTCACCATTCTCTCCGGTAGCAAGTAGCGGTTCAAAATGGACAGATCTCAGGCTATTTAGTAGGTAGTGTTCATCCGGGAGGCTATAGTCAGGAGCTAGGTTTTTAGACCCCAGGGTGATATTCGACGCACTGCTAAGCGGCCTTCTTTGCATCGAATAAAAATGCTGATGACTAAAATTGCTCACCTCAGGTAGCTGGTCAGTTAGATTCAGAGTTAGGGCAGCCGGCAAAGCTCGATTCTGGTAGTCGTAGGTATAGATCCTGGCAGTGACTTCTTCGCCGGGGCCTGGATTTTCAGGTTCAAAGCTAATATCCACAAGAACCTCAGCTTCATCACTACCTACCTCAATTTGTTCCGAAGCAGTGCTGAAGCTCGGAGTCAAACCGCGATGAAAGCGAGTGACGTTTACAACAAACTGAGGAACCATATCAGCCCGAATAGGCACATTGATTCGGGTGAGAGGTGATTTAAGCAGCAGCGCCTCACTACCCAATAGGCCATCCCGTTCATAAGTCACTATCACTGGAACTGGTTTTTCTTCGCTAGCTTCAGGTTCATTAACGACCAAGTGGGCCCGACCTCCCACGAAGTACTTCGATTGATCAGCGGCAAGCAGTAACTCATTTGATATCGCCTCAGAAGCATTGGTCCCCACATACACCTTTTGTTCAGCCAGGATTTCATTGTTTTTTTCGTCTCGGCTTTCGGCCCGGAGGGTGTAAATCCCGTCCTTTATTTGAGCACTCAAAGGAATGTTGATTTTTTTGACCGTTCTTTCGCTATCAAAATCATCTTCATATACTGTTTTCGGCTTGGCTCCATCACTGATGAGGGAAAGTCTAACACGCTTGTTATCAACAGGGTTTCGGGCATGATCAAGGCTCAGAATATTTGCTTCAATCGGGTTACCGCCACTAATCAAAGCATGCTTAAGCCCAAGGCCCAGATCAAAGGTGCCCTGATGAATCTGAAAAGACTGGTTAATACTGGCGAGTGACTCATCAGAAGTCGCAGCGGTGACCTGAAGGCTGTACTCGTGGTCCGGCAGAAGAAAACTCTTATTTTCACCTGTTAAGACCAATTTTGCTTCGCCATTCAGATCAAATTCGAAGGTTTCACTAGTCACTAAGGTTCTTTTTCTACAGTTTTCAGCGCATTCGGAGCCCAGACGGTTAAAAGAATAACTCACAGCCCCTTCTTCATATTTGATGGTTTTAGGTTGGCGAAAGAGCTCAAAATGACCGGCCACATTGGCTGCAGGAATGCCGTTCTTATAGCGGGCTTTCACAATATAAACAGGGGCTTCACCGCTTGGATGACTTTCTTTGGCTTCCAGCCATTCAAGCTTAAGGTCTGACTCGTCCCGAATTTGGATCGGAACCGGCTCAGAAAGCCTTTGGTGGTTTAGGTCGGCAACGCTGAGTAGGTAGTTCCCTGAACCCACCTCTTCCGGAAGAAGGATACTTGTATCGAATGAGCCATTGCGACGCATGGGAACCCGTTTTGAGACAATGAAGTTCTGCTTAGTGTCCTCGATAGTGATGGTGACCTGGGTCGCTCCCGGCAGGGCCAGGGTATTGTTCTGAATTTGTCTCCAGATCCCCTTTATCCCAATAGAATCACCGGGTGAAAATATATGTTGATTGAGCCATACATAAAACCCACTGGGCTCACTCACATAAGGATCAGCATTTCCTAAAGACCACTGGTCAGAGACAAAGGCCCACCTGCTTATGTCTTCCTCCTCTTTCTTTCCGCGCACGTAAATTCCCTCATCAAAAGATTGATTTGTACTAAACACGCCAGACTCATCAGTTTTGCCAGACAATATTTCCTCACCTTCAAAGTTAAGAACCTCAAGGCTCATGCTGCTAATGGGGTCTCCGGATTTCACATCCAATGCCCAAACCAGCAGATCATTTTCTGAGCGCTTCAGCATCATCGTGCTATCTTCGACCAAAAAGTGCCGATAGATTGTTTTTTCACCCTGGCTTAACCTGGCAAAATAAACACCAGTCACCCAGTCAAGACTGAAGTAGTCGTTCAGGTTGATCGTAGCATCCAGATCCTTCTTAGTCGGGTCCAGCGTTACGCCGTCATTTTCACAGTCAAAGCTATTCCAACCTTGCTTAGCAGAGATGCGCATGAATTGGTTGCTGGGAACAGGGCAGGCAACCAGTTCAGCCGCTGCTTTAAGTGGCTCAGTAAGTTCCAGGCGAGGGTTTTGCCCCCGGACAAAGAAGTCCATACCGGGAGTCTTCCAGCTAAACGGATCGCTTGCTTCAGTGACAATTTCCTGCTCAGTGCTGGCTTCTTCAGGAGTCGTTCGAAGGGTTTCAAAGACAAGCTCAAAATCTTCTTCCAAACCTAAGTCAGCATCACTCTTCAGTAAAAAGCGATAGGTTTCATCAGGCTGATAAGGGAAGGTTGGCTCAAAAACAAGGACATCCTTTCGGACCGTTTCATCTTCATCAACTCCGTAAGTGACCTCTGTGTTAAAAAATCCATCCAGCTTTCGATCTGTACCGGCATCCAAATCATTTGAGGGATAAAGTAGTGCATTCACACCAGGCTTGATGCCATCCAGTGAAACTTCGTCATCAAACAGAATTTGCAGAGAAGCATCTAAAAGCACGTTTTCAGCCTCATTCCTAGGCTCTGTTTCACGTACTTTCAGTGACGGGGTATCTACTGACCAGCTAAAGTCTTCTTCGGTCACCCCGCCGTCCCGGGCCGGCACACCTGCTGGTACGGTGAAGGTATAAGTTTCTCCTGAGGACACCTTTTTAGGGATGAACTGAAAGGCACTAAGTCCCATGGTTCGGATCTCGCCATCCATATCCGGTTCAATCTGAAGAAGTTTGCCATCGTTCACACCGTCCCAATCGATTGAACGGTCAAACATCACCGTGATCACGTCGTCTTTAGCCAGAATCGAATCGCTCTGTGGGTTCGCAAAGAGAATATATGGAGGTCCGGTCACCAGGTAGTTGATAACGGTGTCAAAGCCCATCTCTTTAAACCAGACACTTCTGGCACTACCCTTAATCACGATGCGGTATTCATCTCCAATGGTCAAAAGTTCATCCGGATGAAACTCTAGTGTTTTGAAATCCTTCCATTTGAACTCACCTTCTGTTCTTGGAAGTAGTTGAAAAGCGTCCTCCACCGAAGAGCGGTCCATGATATGGCTGAAGTGAATGGTGAAAGGAGCGTTGAAGGTAACCTTGCTCTGTTTTTGGGCAGGATCAAACTGAGTGATGGTTGGTGCTCTAAAGGACGCGAAAACAATCACGACGAGGAGCAAAAATCCTATGAGCCACGGAAAGTGCTTGATTCTCACCTTGCTGAGCGGTTTAAAAAGCCTAGCCATTGTACCACAAGCCCAGTCCACATGCACAGAATCAGAGGATTCATGTTGACTTCTGCCAAATTCTTGATACAATCTTTTTAATACCTGATTTAAGATTTAACTAAAGTCACATGGCGGACATACCTTTTTATTTAACATACGATGATGTCCTCTTGCTTCCACAATACTCAGAAATTCTACCCAGAAATGTGGATACAAAGACTCAGCTGACCAAGCGCATCAAACTCAATGTGCCCCTGCTCAGCGCCGCCATGGATACTGTCACCGAACACGAACTGGCCATCAAGCTGGCCCTCTACGGAGGAATGGGAATCATCCACAAAAACCTCACACCAGACGAGCAGGCAGAGGAGGTTGATTTGGTGAAGCGTTTTGAAAACGGCTTCATCCGTAATCCTATGTGTGCCAAACCGGACGACTTGATCAAAGATGTTTACGAAATTCGAAAGAAGTATGGCTACAAGGCCGTGCCTGTGACCGACAATGGGAAGCCATCCGGAAAACTCGTGGGTCTTCTCACCGCTAATGACTACTTTATTCACAAGCATGCTGATCACAAGGTTAAAGAACGCATGACTAAGGCGGCTAACCTGCTCACCGCCCAAGAAGGCATTTCTCTTACCGAAGCCAACGACATTCTGGAAGAATCCAAGCATTCCAAGCTGGTCATCGTTGATAAAAAAGGAAAGCTTAAAGCCATGGTGACTCGCCGTGATATCGAAAAGAACAAGCTTTACCCCGATGCCAGCAAAGACAAGGAAAAAAGACTACGCGTTGGAGCGGCCGTTGGCCCAGCTAAGAACATGGAAGAGCGCGTTGAAAAACTGGTGAAGGCCGGAGTCGATCTGATCGTGGTCGACACCGCCCATGGTCACTCTAAGGGGGTTCTTGATACCGTTAAGTATGTTAAAAAGAACTACAAAGGCGTCGACGTGGTCGGTGGAAACATCGCCACAGCCGAAGCTGTTAAGGCCCTCGTCAAAGCTGGTGCTGATGCCGTTAAGGTCGGAATCGGACCAGGTTCCATTTGTACGACTCGTGTGGTGACCGGTATTGGCGCACCTCAATTCTCAGCCGTTCAGGCTTGCGTTGCTGAAGCCAAGAAGACCAAAACTCCCGTCATCGCTGATGGTGGGATCAAATTCTCAGGGGATGTGGCCAAAGCTATTGCCGTTGGCGCCTCAGCTGTGATGGTTGGTTCGCTTTTTGCCGGCACCAAAGAAAGCCCTGGTGAACTCATCTACCACGAAGGAAAAACCTTCAAGGCCTACCGCGGTATGGGCTCTATGGGAGCCATGGCCAGCGGTGGAAAAGAACGCTACGGACAAGCTGATGTTAAGGAAGAAGCCAAGTATGTACCAGAGGGGATCGAGGGTCAGATCGTTTACAAAGGTCCAGTCGCCCACGAAATCTTCCAGCTCATCGGTGGTCTCAGATCCAGCATGGGTTACGTGGGTGCTAAAGACATCCCAACCTACCAAAAGAAGGCCAAGTTTGTCCGAATCACCAGTGCTGGGCTCTACGAAAGTCATCCTCACACCGTCATGGTGACCAAGGATGCACCGAACTACAAATCTAAGTAGTTAGAGCTGAGAGGGGAAGGCAAAGTTCACAAAAACCACGGCACCAAAAAGGATCAGGCACAGAAGGAAAATAATGAGAAGCCACGAAGATGAGGCATCTTCTTCTTTGTTAGCGCCGACCTGCATGGCCAACGTACTTCCTCCATATAAAAGCGAAACAAAGGCAAAAGGAATGTCCAAAATACGCATGATAACCAAAAAGAAATCAGCCATGAAGCCATTGCGAAGTGCCAGCACCATCACCACATAAGAAAGCGCCAGGACAAAAAAGATGAATCCGCTGACTCCGTGAAGGTTTTTGATTTTGTCCATTTTGCTTTTTAAGTTAGACTCATCTTATCAAAAATGCTCTAGTCATTCAACAATGAAGCTGACCAGTGACGAAGTAAAACACATCGCCAAACTCGCCCGTCTCGAGCTAAGTGAGGCTGAGATCGACAAATTCGGAACTCAACTCTCTGAAATTCTTGGTAGTGCCAAAATGCTCGATGAAGTCGACACCACCAACGTTGAACCAATTGCTCAGATCACGGGGCTTCGTAGTGTGACGTTTGACGATGAGGCTGAACCTTGTGATTTAGCCGATAAGCTTCTTGAACAATCACCCATGCCGATCCAGGATCACATGATTAAAGTGAAGAATGTATTTTAATGATTGAACTTTCCATTGCTCAAACAAAGGCTGCTTTAAAAAAGAAAAAGTTCACTGCGACTGAGCTGACCCAAGCGTATCTGGATCGCATTGCCGAGACCGACGATAAACTCAATTCATACATCACGGTCACTGGCGAGATGGCCCTTGAGCAGGCCAAAAAATTTGATGAAAAAGGGGATTATGACGGCGTGCTTGCGGGCATTCCCATGAATCTCAAAGATGTTGTCTGTACCGATGGCATCAAAACCACCGCCTGTTCCAAGATCCTTGAAAACTTCGTACCACCCTACAATGCGCATATCTACGACAGACTTCTCGACGCTGGATCCATTCTTCTCGGAAAGTCCAACACAGACGAATTCACCATGGGGTCCAGCTCAGAAAACAGCTACTTTGGTGTGACCAAAAATCCCTGGAACACTGAATATGTCGCAGGTGGTTCTTCAGGTGGTCCTGCAGCTAGCGTGGCAGCTGACCAGTGCACCTTCTCCATTGGTACGGACACAGGGGGTTCAATCCGTCAGCCAGCCAGTCTATGTTCAATTGTTGGCCTGAAAGTCACTTACGGACGTGTGCCTCGCCACGGCTGCATTCCCTATGCCTCTTCCTTCGACACCATTGGTCCCATGACCAAAACCGTTGAGGATGCGGCGCTGGTTCTTCAGGCCATTGCCGGACGTTCCGAAAAAGACGCGACCACTCCTGACGTGCCAGTTCCTGACTATTCCAGCTTCCTCAAAGAAGATCTAAATGGCGTAACCCTTGGCCTGCCTAAGGAATATTTTGGCGAAGGTGTCGAGAAAGAAGTGAGTGATGCGATCATGGAGGGGGTAGAGGTCATGAAAAAGCTTGGTGCGAATGTAGTCGACGTCAACCTGCCGCTCACCAAATACGCTATTCCTACTTACTATCTACTCGTGAAGTCCGAAGGCAGTACCAATATGGCTCGCTACGATGGCATTAAATATGGTCACACGACTGACCAGGCCAAGGAACTCGAAGAAATCTACATGAAGTCTCGCTCTGAAGGGTTTGGTGACGAGGTAAAGCGCACCATTATGGTCGGAACCTATGCCCTGTCGGCAGGTTATTACGACGCCTTTTACCTAAAGGCCGCCAAGGTACGCGCTCTGATGAAGCAGGAATTCGAAGAAGTTTTCAAAAAATGCGACGCGCTCATCACGCCAACTTCGCCAATCCTACCGTTCAAAATCGGTGAAAAATCAGATGATCCGATGGCCATGTACAAGGCTGACATCCTCACTACCCCGGTCAACCTAGCCGGTATCTGTGGTATGTCCGTTCCAGCTGGCTTCGCTAGTGGCCTACCAATCGGTCTGCAGATCATTGCTAATCAGTTCGAAGAAGGTAAGCTCTTCCATGTGGGGCACGCCTTCGAAAAAGCTACTGATTGGCATACAAAAAAGCCCTCACTCTAGAGCAAGGGCTTCCTTATTTTAAGTTTAGGCTACTTGAGTCAGAGTCATGTCTACCTTTCCGGTAGCAGGGTTCTTTTTGACATCAAAGCTGTGCATTCCATATCCCTTTACAGGAACATTAATCTGAAGTGGGCCTCCAGCATTAACAGCCATCAGATCAGGCTTACCGCCTTCTGAATTAAGATGTGCCAGAATGGCAGTGGTTGTACCGCGTACAACAGGAGCAGTGACTTCTTTACCAGACGTATTCTTGAATTCACCACGCTCGGCGTAAGCTTCCTGCGTTTCAACGTCACCGATAACGGCTTCTCCTTCCTTAGTCAGCTTTTCAGCTCCTTGC
>CBDUQG010000020.1:0-15563 GCA_965369305.1 uncultured bacterium | reverse complement strand
TCTTGAGTTTGAGCTCTTCCTTCTTTTTCCTGTCTTCCTCGGCAGCAATTTTGGCATCCATTTCAGAAACAGCCCCTTGCAGGCTATCCATCAAAAGCTGAGCGCCTTGCTCGATATTTTTTTCTCCCTTTTTGTCAGGCGTGTTTGCCGAAGCCATAGAGCGTTAAAATTATCTATATATTATACATCAAAACTGGCCCATTATCAAGGGTATTTGGCTTCCTGAAGCGAAAATTATATATGCAGAAAGCCAGCCCCTGAAGGCTGGATATGATGATGGATGGCCGAGGCGCGAAATTTTGTCGTTACTAGCTCACAGCCAATGTTAATATAACACTCTATGCCTAATTGTCAAGTTTTTTTAAATCATGTAGTCTGACCAGCTTTTTGACTCATTCAGAAGGGCATTTTGAATGGCCAGAAGGCTCAGAAGGGCGCATTTGCTACGCCTAACACTGATTTCGATACCGAGCATCTCGTAGATCTCTTCTTTAGTTAGGCTGATTATCTCTTCGGTGGTCATGCCCTCAGTTAGGTCACCCATCATGTCGGCTGAAGCCTGAGAAATGGCGCAGCCGTTTCCCGAAAACGAGTAATCAGTGATTTTGCCGTCTTCGATTTTTAGCTGCACATCAACAATGTCTCCACAGGAATGATTAGCTTCTTTGTGCTGCACGGTGGCATCAATGGCTTTGTCCTTGTGGAAGGGTTTTTTGTAGCGATCGAGAATGTTCTGAGCGTAAATATCCATTAGTGGAAATACTTATAAACTTCTTCAAGTGCCTCCACTGTTTTATCAATATCTTCCTTAGTGTTATAGAAAGCCATGCTGATGCGAGCTGTGGCAGCGATGTTCCAGTGATCCATCAGAATTTGGCCGCAATGGTGCCCGGCGCGAACACAGATGCCTTTTTGAGAAAGGCCTTCGGCAATGTCATGTGGATGCACATCATCCATGGTGAAACTGATAATGGAACCTCTGTTTTTGCTTTCTTTGGGTCCGATCAGCTTGAGGAAGGGGAACGTGCTTAGCCTTTTTAGTGCATGTTCTGTTAGTTCTTGCTCTACCTTTCTAATCTGATCAAAACCAATTCGTTCAATGAAGTCTACGACGGCTTTCATGGTCACCGTGCCGGCGATGTTTGGTGTGCCTGCTTCGAATTTGTTGGGAATATCAGCTGGCGTGAAATGATCTTCAAAAACCTCCTGAATCATTTCACCACCACCCAGGAACGGAGGCATTTTTTTGAGAAGCACTTCTTTTCCATAAAGCACACCAATACCAGTTGGTCCGTAAAGCTTATGGCCAGAGAAAACGAGGAAGTCCGCATCTAATTTCTGTACATCAATGGGGGAGTGGACGGCCAGTTGGCAGGCATCCACCATTACGACAGCCCCTTTTTCATGAGCGGCTTTGATGATTGGCTGTAGATTGGGAATCACGCCTGTGATGTTTGACATACCCGTTAAGCTAACCAGTTTGGTTTTATCGGTGATCTGAGATTCATCAAAAACAAGATAACCCTCGTCGTCAATGTCGAGATACTTGACCACAACACCTTTTCGTTCAGCAAGCTGAAGCCAAGGGACGGTATTGGAATGATGCTCCATCTTACTGATAAGCACTTCATCACCCTCATTCAAGAAAGTGTCTCCATAGCTGCGCGCCACTAAGTTAATGCCTTCGGTGGCATTGCGCGTGAAGACGATTTCATGTTTCTTGCCGGCGCCGATAAAATCAGCCACTGATTGGCGAGCCTCTTCGTAGGCGATGGTTGCTTCTTCAGCCAAAAAATGAGCACTACGATGGATGTTGCTGTTGAGCTTTTGGTAGTAATCTCTTTCAGCTTCAATAACAGCCGCCGGCTTTTGGCTGGTGGCGGCATTGTCCAGATAAACAAGATCTGGATGCTGCTGAAAGATGGGAAATTCCTTTTTAAAGTCCATTAGATCAGGGTCTTGATCGTTTTGTAGGCGGGCTCGAAGCGCTCGATCTTTTGCACTTCACTACCCAGGAATCCAGCAATTAGAAGTTGTTTGGCTTCTTCCTTACTAATTCCTCTGGCACCGAAGTAATAAAGATCTTCATCGTTCAGATTTCTTACACTGGCGCCATGGCCGGCTTTCACATCATTGGTATCAATCTTGAGGCCTGGCGTTGCTTTGACAACCGTATCGGGACTGAGGTTCAAGGTTTCTTGGTTGAGGAAGCCAGAGCTGCCTCCACCGGTCTGGGCTATATTCACGATGCCATCAAAATTGAGCATGGCTTGATCTTGGGCGATACCCTTCATGCCAATATCACCTGATCCGTTCTTGGCTGCATAAAGGTGCTCACAATTGAAGTTGAGGTCTTGCTTGGCGCCACTTTTCGCGACGATGTCGGTGAAAATTTCTGCACCCGGACCAACCGTTTTTTGCTGCATCTTACTTTCGACCTTTTTCGATCCAAAGTGATAGGAATAGATGTGACAGCTGGCACTGGCGTCGATTTCGGTATTGCGCTCTTCTCGAATATGGGCTCCATCAGCTGTGTGATTGAGTACGACATAGGTCATATTTGAGTTTGGCGCACATTTGATTAGATTTCTGTACTCAATGTCATCTGAATGTACATCGGAGCTCCAGTCTTCGATGATGCTCGCCTTAGAACTTTCGCCGAGCTCAATTTCCAAAGTGAAATCAACAGCGTCCTCCGTTGGCTTAATTTTGATCCAAATGGGGGATTTTAACTGCACTTGAGAAGGGATCTTTAGCCAGTAAGTCTCTTTTTCAGCTTCATAATGTTTACTCAGGACATAGTCCTTTTCTTCTGATTCGATGATGAAAGGTAGGTTAAATTCGGTCATTATCCAACAGAGTTTTCCATTTCAAGTTCAATGAGGCGGTTCATTTCAACCGCGTATTCCAGAGGTAGTTCACGTACAATCGGATTGATGAAGCCATTGACGATCATGGCTTCAGCCTGTGCAGTCGGGATACCACGAGAGGTCAGATAGAAGATGTCTTCATCATTTAGCCGCCCCACACGTGCTTCATGGTTGATCGTTGCGGAGTTGTTATCGACTTTAATGTTCGGATAGGTATCAGAAATTGAGACCTCATCCAAGATCAGCGCATCACATTCCACCTGACTCATAGCATTCTTGGCTGATTTAGCGATACGAAGGTCACCACGATAGATACTTTGACCACCTGCTTTTGAAATCGACTTCATGAGGATTTTGGAGCCGGTATTTTCGCCGATATGAAAAACTTTAGCACCCGTGTCCTGGATTTGCCCAGCATTAGCAAAGGCGATTCCTAGGTGGTCAGCCTGAGAATTGTTCCCCTTCAAGATTGTGCATGGGTAAAGCATAGTGATGCTGGAGCCCATGTTGCCGCCAACCCATTCCATGCGGCCCCCATCATCAACGATGGCGCGTTTAGTATTTAGGTTGTAGGTGTCCTTACTCCAGTTTTCAACAGATGAATATCGGAATTTAGCTCCCTTACCTACAAATACTTCGACGCAGCCAGCGTGTAAGGCATTAGAGCCATACTTTGGTGCGCTGCAGCCTTCGATGTAATGAGCTTCGGCGCCATCTTCAATGACGATTAGCGTGTGTTCGAACTGACCCATTCCCTGGGCGTTCATACGGAAGTAGGCCTGAAGTGGTTTTTCAACTTTTACGCCTTTGGGTACATAGAGGAAGGTTCCTCCTGACCAAACGGCTGCATGGAGGGCGGCAAACTTATGATCATTAGCAGGAACACATTTCATGAAGTACTTCTTCACCAGTTCGGGGTGTTCTTGCAGGGCGACGTCCATATCCAGAAATAGCACGCCCTGCTCTTCGAGTTCTTTTTCGAGGCTGTGGTAAACCACTTCAGATTCATATTGGGCACCGACCCCCGCTAGTACCTTCTTTTCAGCTTCAGGAATTCCCAGACGATCAAAGGTATCCTTGATGTAAGAGGGGACTTTATCCCAGCTCTCAAAACCACCCTTTTTATCAGCAGCTTTAGCAAAGAAGCAAATTTCATCAAAGTTAAGCGCGTCTAGCGCTGGGCCCCATTTGGGCATCTCGATACGGGTGAAGTACTCGTAAGCCTTCATGCGGTGATGCAGCATCCATTCCGGCTCATCCTTATCTTTTGAAATATGGGCAACCAACTGAGGCGAAATCCCTTTTTTGAATTTCTCCATGTAATCAGACGGGTCGGCCTGATTGAAGGTGGATTTGCTGAGTCTGGCGAAGATTCCTTCGGCCTCAGCAATGTCTGCCGGCATTTCGGTGTTCTGATCAGCCATTTTTATAGATGTTCGTAACCTTTTTCTTCGAGTTCGTGAGCGAGTTCAGGACCCCCTGATTTAACCAGGCGACCATTTTTCATCACATGGACATAGTCAGGCTTGAGGTGTTTGAGAATTCTTTGATAGTGCGTTACCAGGAGCACACCCGTCTTTTCGCGTCCGCGCATGACTTTATCGACGTTGGTTGAAATGGTCTTAAGTGCATCTACGTCTAGTCCTGAATCTGTTTCATCCATCACGGCCAGGTCAGGCTTTAATACAGCCATCTGAAGGGCCTCCGCTTTCTTCTTTTCACCACCGGAAAAGCCGTGATTTAGGAATCTATTGGCGAAGTCTTCGGGCATCTTGAGTTCTGCCATGACCTCCTTCAGCATTTTCTGAAAGCGGAAAACCAGAATTGGTGGCTTCTCAGGGTCAGTGTGTGCCTGCTTGGCCCGGTAGGCGGCCATCAAGAATTCTTCTAGGGTGACACCGGCAATTTCTTTGGGATACTGAAAAGCCAGGAAGATGCCGATGAGGGCTCTTTCGTGTGGTTCCATCTCTAGAATGCTCTGCCCACGGTAAATGATGTCTCCACCGGTGACTTCATACTTGGGATGTCCCATGATCACATTTGAAAGCGTGCTCTTCCCGGAGCCGTTTGGTCCCATGATGGTGTGCACTTCTCCTTCGTTGATCGTTAAATTAACGCCCTGGAGAATGGTCTTGTCTTCAATTTTCACTTCCAGGTCCTTGATTTGCAGTAGAGGGGTCATGACATCTAGGTTATATGTGTGAAGATGTTACCTGAAAAAGGCCCTTCTGGCAAAGGAAAGTAGATGGTCGGGGTGACAGGACTCGAACCTGCGACCACACGACCCCCAGCCGTGCATTCTAGCCAACTGAACTACACCCCGACACGTCCCGTATGGTAATGAATTTGCTCAATTTAGTAAATGTTATTAAGCTGTGGATATGATAAAGGATTATCGCTCTATGATTGGCGCCAAGGTGCTGGAGTTTGACTCTGGAGAAGTTCTGGCCATGGTGAATGGTATTATCGTCGCCCCTGACAGTGGTATGATCGAGGCCTTTTGGGTGAAGCCTAAAGAAATCGGCCTCAAGAACGCTATTCTTAAAACATCTGACATTCTTGAATTTAAGAAGCACCTTTATATTAAGTCGGCTCATGTGATTGCCGAGGCTAACGACGTGATACGAATCAAAGACATCCTGGATGACGGTCGAGTTTTTTTGGGGAGTGCTGTGGAAAACGAAGCAGGACAGTCTTACGGAAGCTGCGTGAATCTGAGTTTCGATACAGCTACCTATGCCCTGAAGCAGATTCATTCCCGGAAGACTTTTCTGGGACTCTTTGCCCTGGATCAAAGAATCTTTTCTTACGGCAAGATTCTCAAAGTGCTACCCGGACTCATTCTGGTGAATGATGATGCGACGAAGAAGGAGTCAATCATGGCAAGTACACCAGAGGCTGCTGCTGGCTAGAGTCAAATAACAAAAAAGCCCACCACACAAGGTGGGCGGGCTTTTTGATGCTTAAACGATTTCCTTCTTATCCGAGTGCAGAAGCAACGAAGGTAACGATGGTCCAAGACAGGAGGATAATCACGATACCGATAACGGCGTAAGTGATGATCTTTCGAGCCTTACCAATCTGCTCGTCATTACCACCGGCAGTCACCATGAGCACACCAGCGTAAATCAGGAAGGCTACAGCAACTAGGCCGAGGATACCGAGGAAGTAGTTAATAATCAGTGTAACGTTCTGCCCCAGCGTTCCTTGTGCCGCGGCAGAAGGAGCAGCCCCTCCTTGCGGATTGTCAAAAAAAGCAGCACTCTGGGCAAAGGCATTACTCGCGAAGAGTCCAAGAGACGCAGCAGCTGTTGAGGCTTTAACGATGAGATTTTTCATTTTTGTGTATTTAATTTGTAATTTCGTAGAGATTATAGCAAAGGGTTTTAAATGCGGTCAACAACTTACTTATTGACAAATCCTTGATTGATTTTTTAGTTTTTTAGGATTTAAACCCTTCTACTCATAATATTATAGCATTTTGAAGAAGAAATGGCAATAGCATAATGTCACTTCTTAGTGGTGGTGGGCAGGAAGGGATTCGAACCCCTGAAGGCAGAGCCATCTGGTTTACAGCCAGACCCGTTTGACCGCTTCGGTACCTACCCACGTTGTTTTATTCATTTTCTGCGCATTCTAACTTAATGCCTTTGCTATCAAAATGCAAACGAAATATGGTGCTCAGGAGAGGACTTGAACCTCCACGGGATTGCTCCCACACGCTCCTGAAGCGTGCGCGTCTACCAATTCCGCCACCTGAGCAAATTTTGAAGTGGTCGGGGAGACAGGACTTGAACCTGCGACCTCACGGTCCCAAACCGCGCACTCTAGCCAACTGAGCTACTCCCCGAACCTGGAGCCACCTGCCGGGATCGAACCGGCGACAATCCGCTTACAAGGCGGGCGCTCTACCAACTGAGCTAAGGTGGCTAATGACTTAATTTGGTGCTATTTATACGCTACACCGAGCGTGCCTATTTAGGCTCTGTTGTCTTCGACAGCGCAACTGAGCTAAGGTGGCTAATGTTTTTTTACCCTAAGTGATAAGGCGACAATAAAGTTAATTGAAATTGGCGCTAGCTGTCAATTACTTATTGAGTTTTTATAGCATAATTCCTGCAAATGTGTTATAAACCCTATGCTAATGTATCTTTTAAACCGTAGTAGTCGCTCTGATTTAATCAGAGAGGAAAGTCCGAGCACCTGAGAGCAGGGTGGTCGCTAACGGCGACCGAGCTGGCCGTAATGTCAGTTTAGGGAAAGTGCCACAGAAACTATGTCTGCCGCAAGGCTAAGAATGAAACGTCCGTGATAATCAGCACGGTCCTTCTGGTAGTGATATCAGAGGGTGGTAAACCCCACCTGGTGCAAGGTTATGCATGGGGGAATGGAATATGTAATGGCTCGTTATACCATTTCTGCTACCGCTTAGATAGATGACTACTCGCTTGCCTTTGGGCAGGTGACAGAACTCGGCTTATGAGTTTAAAATTTCACTAGCAACCCGTCTTTTTATGAAGAAATCAAAGCTTTTCTTTGAAATTCTGCGCCTACCTGTTGATTTTCTCGCCACTGTCGCGGCCTTTTTGGTCGCCTATAGGATCAGGCCGATCACTGACCTCATTCCAGGCGTTCAGTACCATTTTTTCCCGGAGCAGCTTCCGCCTTTTGATGACTTTTTAAAGTTCTCCCTCTGGGCGACCGTTTTTTTGATCATCCTCTTTATGTTCAACGGCCTTTATTCAATTAAATCCGTAGAGCGCTTCGGAAAGACTTTTTTGCGTATCGGCTTTCTGGTGTCAGCCTGGCTCATGTTCATCATTGCTTACTACTTTCTGGTTGTTCATGAGCTCTTCTTCTCGCGTATTGCCTTGGCCCATATCTGGCTTTTTTCCATTGTGTTTATCACCACTGGTCGCATTCTGATTTTACTGGTGCAGGAGCTGCTTTATCGCTTTGGCATTGGCCAAACCAGAGTGCTTTTTATGGGCGTTAACAATTTTGCAGATCGCTGTTACAGAGTCCTTAAGCTCGATAAGCGCTATAGGGTGGTTGGTGCTCTGGCCAATGAGCATGAATCTCGCAAAAAAGGTTCGCTTAAGATTGTTGGCACCATCGGCCAGCTTGAGGCTATGGTTCACAAATACGGGGTTGAAGAGATTATTCAAGCTGAGCCCACCTTTGACAGCCTTTCAAACGGAGAGCTTCTTTCTTTTTGCCGTGCCCATCAAATTCACTATTACTTTATTCCAGAAGTGCTCAGACTTCAGAGTGTGAATGTAGAAATGGAAATGATTGACGATGTTCCGGTGATTAGTCTCAAACAAACCCCTCTGGAAGGGTGGGGGACCGTTTACAAGCGTGTCTTTGACATTGTTTTTAGTCTCATTCTGATTCAGGTTCTTATTCCGATTTGGATCATCGTGCCTATTTTGATCAAACTGGATTCACCTGGCCCCGCCTTTTACCGTAGTCGTCGTAAACACAAAGACAGGGTTTTTGACATCTTTAAGTTCCGCTCCATGATAGTGAATGCAGACGCCAAAAAGGCTGAGCTTTTGAGCAAAAATGAGCGAAAAGGGCCACTCTTTAAGATCAAAGAAGATCCGCGCGTGACTCGTCTTGGTCGTTTCCTCCGAAAAACCAGTATCGATGAGCTGCCTCAGCTCTTTAATGTGCTTTTTGGAACCATTAGCCTGGTCGGCCCGCGTCCTCACTTGCCTGAAGAAGTAGACCAGTACAAAAAAGACCATCATAAGGTCTTTGCAGTGAAGCCTGGCGTGACTGGTCTGGCTCAGATCAGTGGTCGTTCCAACTTGGATTTTGAAGATGAAGTGAAGCTAGATTTTTACTACATTGAAAATTGGTCCATCCTCCTAGACCTCAAAATCATCCTAAAAAGCATCGGCGTCGTCCTGCGAGCCGATGGCCATTAAAGAGGCAGATGTTACTTGCCAGAGCTGTGCTTGATTTCGCTACCACTAGCGTGCACGGTGGATTTGCGGCATTTTGAACAATACTTCTTGTGTTCCAGTTTGCCGGTGATCGTTTTCTTGTTGATCCGAGTTTTGTAGTTCTGCATTTTGCAGTCCTTACAAGACAGATAAACGTTGGTATTCTTTCCGCGTGGCATGTGAAATTTGATTAGTGAACCGAAATCAGCCCGCTCAGTTTAATGAACAGGCTGATTTTTGTCAAAACTATTTGACGTAAGGGCTAGAAGTCTTTTGATAGGCTCTGATTACGTACTTCGTGGTGATCGAGAATTTCCCACTTCTTCACTTTGGTTCCCAGATCTTTAGGTGAACGGTCCGCCACAGCTTGCTTCAGCTCTAAGAATTTGGCCTTATTCTCAGCACCCATAACCTCTTCAGCCCACTCACTATCTTCAAAAGCCTTGATGGCATCTTGGATGGTTCCAGGGAGTTTAGCGATGTCGCGGTCTTTGCCAAGCAGTTTTTCTAGTTCAGCTTTCTTGTCACCTTCGGCCAGTGTTCCTTCAAGACCAGCACGCAGGATTAGCGTGAGCGCCAAATAAGGATTCGCATCAGGGGCAACGGTCCGTACTTCCATACGGGCAGATTTCTCGTTGCCGAGCGGTACACGGACCATGGCACTGCGGTCGGAAGCGGAAGTCTTGATTTCATTCGGTGCTTCAAAGTTTGGATCCAGCCTTCGGTGAGCGTTCACACTCGAGTTCAGGACAAGAGACATCTCTTCGCCTCGGCTAAGTACACCGGCGATAAACATCCTGGCCTGCTTTGAGAGCTTGTCTGGTCCATCGGTATCATAGAAAAGATTCTTACCTTCTTTTTGAAGCGAGATGTTTGTGTGCATTCCACTTCCGTTGATGCCGGCAATAGGCTTGGGAAGAAATGAGGCGGTATGACCCATATGAGCAGCGAGCTGCCTGGCGGTCAGTTTGTAAAGAAGGATTTGGTCGGCTGCATGCAGGGCGTGCCTGTGGCGGTAGTTCAGCTCAAACTGCCCGGGAGCTACTTCAGGATGATCCTTTTCATTTCGAAATCCTAGAGCTCTGGTGGCTTCTGCCAGATTGTCGATGAAGACTCGAAGTTCGTCTTGAGGCAAGGCGTTGTAGTAGCCACCTTCAGATGCAGGTTTCATACCTTCACGTGAATCAAAGTGTTTTTCGGCATTTAATCCTTCGAGTAAAAAACCCTCGATCTCAGGTGCGACGCTCATGATGGTACCATCTTTCTTTTTAAGCTCTTCTAGCTCCGCTTTGAGTTTTGAGCGATAGTCTCCTTCATAGGGATTGCCTTCCTGATCGTGTACGTCGGCAAAGACAAGTACTTTGCCAGCACCAAATACGTCAGCAGGTGGCCATTTAAAAGATGACCAGTCGAGCTTAAGCCTAAGATCAGCCATCTCAAGTTTGCTGAGTCCATTAATAGAAGAGCCATCAAAAGTGAGGTTTTTTTCTGACTCGAGAAGGAAGTCCTTGTCGTAGTCTAGTGTGTGGAGCTTCCCTTCAGCATCAGTGAAACAGACCGTGACAGCCTTAATTCCTTTACCCTTCTTTAATTCATCCTTGATTGATGCCTCCACTTCTTCACCCTTGCCGGCTTCGACTTTTTCGCGAATTTCTAGATTTTTTTCCTGAAGCTCTTCATAAGAAAGCTCCAAATGACCCTCACTTTCTTCTTTAAAGCGAGGAGTCCTTGGTGCTCTAAAGGGCTTGGTGACTTGGATGTCCAGACTCGAACGACCTGGTGTTTTAGTTCTTGAATGCATGTGGTATTGAGTTAGGGTTTAAAAACGTCCTCATGATTGGTTATGTGGCAGTCGGCTGGCAAGGGCTTTTTTAAGCCAAAAAATTAGTGTCTAAAAAATCGGCACCTCTTGTTTTTGCCTGAGAGCCATGATAATTTTCAAAGTGTCGGAAATTTCGACAACAATTTTACATAGCGATAGTTTTTGAAATATGGTCTCGCATCAAGTTCTAACAAAAAACGGATTTTCTGAAAAAGAAGCTCAGGTCTATTTGGCTTCATTGGCACTTGGCCCTAGTACAGTTCTTAAAATAAGCCGAAAGGCCGACATATCACGTGGTTCATGTTATGACCTGCTCGAAGGAATGCTCGAAAAAGGATTTGTGAGCAAGCTTCATGAAGAAAAACATGTGATTTTCAGTGCGGCTGATCCAGATGCCCTTCTTAGGCGTAGTGAGGAAAATGTGCGTAAGCTGGAGCTCGCACTCCCGGAGCTTCGTGGAATGTTCAACAAACATGGTCGCCCGAAGGTGCGTTACTTTGAAGGCCTTGATGGGGTGAAGCAGGTTTACATGGATACTCTCACTGCCACGACTGAAATCCTGAATTACTCCAATTCCCGTGAAATCCGCGAGCACTGGTTCGATTACGATCAGGAGTATGTGACTCAGCGCTATAAAAAGAAGATATTCCTCAAGGCCATCTGTCCCGATGATGAGTGGGGGCAGGAGGTGAGAGCAGACGACCTAAGGGCCATGCGTGAAACAAGGCTCCTTCCGGCCAAGGATTTTCACTTCACCAATGAAATCAATATCTATGACAACAAGGTGGTGATCACGTCCTTTCAGGATGAAATGATCGGCATTCTCATTGAAAGTGATGCCATTGCTGACACACAGCGGGACATCTTTAAAATGGCTTGGGCTTTTGCAAGTGGAGCCACGACCCGGGATTGAACCGGGGACCTCACCCTTACCATGGGTGCGCTCTACCAACTGAGCTATCGCGGCCTACCTTTAGTTTGATTTGCAAACGTCTTACCACGAGCGCGCCTATTTGAACTTTGTCGTCTTCGACAACGCAACTGAGCTATCGCGGCTTATCTTCTTTGCCAAGCTAAGTTACCGAAGCCGACATTATGAGTCAAGACCTGGGATCACTTTTCCCAAGATTTTGTCTGGACTGACCAGGCCAAACTGGTCTGTACTTTCTTTTGGATTCGTTCCGCGCAGGCGAAGCTGACCTGACTCAATTGATTCAATCCTTTTGATTATCGTCAGGTCACTTTGAATGGGATGTGTGGCAACCACAATATCACCAACTTTATAGCTGTCGGCACTTTGAACCTGTACCTCATCTCCATCGTGGAGGAGGGGATTCATAGAGTTCCCTTTGACCAAATAGGTTTCTAGCTGGCTGTTTCCCATTTAACGTCGCGATCTTTAGACTTCCAAAACATTTCGTGGATACCCTTTACAGCTTCCATTAGGTGTTCAGCGGTTTGCAGGTTTACTTCTACTTTGGCATGAGAGCAAAGCTTGGCCGCCTTCCAAAAGGTGTCATGAAGCTCTGGGAATTTCTCTAGGTGGGGTGGCTTAAAGTAATCAGTCCATAGAACTAGAAGTTCTTCTTTGCATCTATGAGCCTGCTCTTCCTTAATTTTTACATAACGAGTAAAGGTATTCAGATAGGCAGTCATGGCTTCTTTATCATCGCTTGACGGCATTTCGAGGGCCAAAAGCTTTTTAGTCATTGAAAGAACCGCTTCGGCGTTGATGCGGGCAGCGGCAGGGTCATAAACACCGCAGGGTCCGTCGCAGTGGGCGTGTGCAATTTTGGTCATAGCTTGTTGTTATTTGATACCAAGATAGCAACGAACTATGTCAACCGCAAGTACTTGTCAGTTGAACAAATATTTGGTTCAATGATTGCAGAAACAAAAATAAAAACTCGAGCCTGATCGCTCAGCTCTGCGCATTAACTCGTTCAGCTTGCTGATAGGGATATGGTTTTTACACCCGGCAGTACCGGGTCGGCCTCTCCCACCTGACCGCAAGGATTAAATAGCGCACCGCGAATGACAGATTTGGGGTTTTTATTTATCCCGCTAAAAAGAAACCAATCACATAAAGGGCGATGACAACGACAATGCCCAGGGCTATTTTGAGTATTGTGCCAGCGCCTTCATTCAAAAATGGATTAGCTGACTGTTCCATTTTTGGCGGTTTTGGAGCCGAGGCCTGGCTGATGCTCTGACTGGTGTTTTGATCTAGGATGTTCAAAGCCTTTCTCATTGCTGCTGGCAGCTGGGCCATGTGGGTCACCTTCATTTCTGTTGGGCCAATCGTGCTCTCACCTGACTGACTTTTTTTCTTGATCTTAATCTTGCCACTTTCTTTATCGATCTTGATGTCCCATTGATCCATGAGCTGTTGCCAGTTCATGCCCTTGGGTAGTTGGCGCCTAATATTATTCAGTTCCTTCAGCGTGCCTTTTGGAAATTGGTTCTTGATGGTTTTTACACTTTTTCCAACACTCCTAATGACGCTGGCAATAATGCCAAAGAAAATCAAAAAGAAGATCACCGGGAAGATGATGGGAATGAACTCAAGAATGGTGTCAGGGTCAATGTAAACTGGCTCTCCGTTGACAGTGATATTCATGGGGTGGGGATTAGTCCACCTCATTCTACTTGATTTTTCCAACGGCTCGCAAACCAACTTAGCGCTGGCGCAAAACGAAAGTTAGTTCAATACGATCCCCTACATTGATTTTTTCTGCTTTTCGGACACTGGCTTTTAACGCGATAAAATGGGTTCCATCTCCCATTGGCAGTAAAGAAGTATCCCACTTGCTTCCGCCCAGTGTTACGGTGATCGGAACAAGTCCGCGGTCAGCAATATCTTTGAACATCTCCGTATAATCTTTGGGTACACTGATATAAACCCAAGGGTTTTCCACTGGGAAGATCTTTACAGTGCCGCTGACAGGTAGCTTTTTCATTCTGCTTTCAGGATATCAAATATGGAAAAAAGGCCTAAACCTTTTTTAAAGGTTTCAGAGAACCTGGCGGAGAGGAAGGGGTGCTCTAGCGCCTTCGGCGCGTCGAGGACTTAAATAGTCGCATGCTCCTTTTTCGTCTCGACCCCCCTTGCCCTTCGAATCTCACAAATTTCAGGAAATTCTTTCAGGTAAGTCAAAAAGCAGCTGGCGGAGAGGAAGGGATTCGAACCCTCGAGAGACTTGCGCCCCAACACGCGTTCCAGGCGTGCGCCTTAAACCACTCGGCCACCTCTCCACAAATGTAGGATACAAAAAACGGGCCAGACGGCCCGTATTCTTTATTTAGATTTAGCCATCTTCTTAAACCATTTCTCTGGGGACTTGGTCAGGTTTCTTAGGCCATGTGCAGAAAGCTTCAACTTCTCGTATTTACCTGTAAGAGGATTGAACACCTTTTTGGTAATCAGGTTTGGTAAGAAGCGGCGTTTGGTGCGTCGGACAGAGTGACTGACGTTGTGACCAGACTTTGGTCCTTTACCGGTGACTTGACAGCGTTTAGCCATAAGAGAGTTGTATTTAAAGCTCATGAAGGTTATCATCCTGCTTGCCCCCTTGTCAAATTCTAATTATGGAACTCATATATCTCGTCATCGCGCTAGCCGTTTGTATTACGGTTCACGAGGCAGCCCACGCTTGGGTGGCCTTTAAACTTGGTGATCCTACGGCCAAGGTAGAGGGCCGTGTTTCGCTCAACCCGATGCGGCATTTAGACATTCTGGGTACCCTGATGATCTTTATTGCTAATTTTGGTTGGGGGAAGCCGGTTCCCTTTAACTACCACAACCTCAAACACCCTCGTCGCGATGCAGCGCTGATATCCATTGCCGGACCTCTGACGAATCTGCTGACTGCTTTTGTGGTGGCTATTGCCTTTAAGTATATGACTCTGCCTAGTGTCGCTTTCGAGATCCTGCGCTCTATTTATGCCCTTAGTATCATCCTTTTTCTCTTCAACTTGATTCCCATCGCACCGCTTGATGGTTCTAAGCTTCTGGGATTGGTTATTCCGAGGTCTAAAGAGGATTGGTACCAGCGGTTTTTGTCTCAAGGGCCGATTTATATCATTCTACTCATCATTACGGACCGTTTGATTGCCGAAACCGCCGGTTTTTCATTTTTTGGCACTTACCTGCAATATGGCTATGACCTCATTACCACAGGGGTGATGATTGCGACTTAATCTATAATATTGCATTGACTAAAAAATTAGGGTATAATAGTATATTCGACCAAAACCTATGAAATACCCTATCTTAGTTCTCACATCGGTCCTCATTCTCACGTCTTGTGGTGGCTCAGAGCCATCAGGCGCGCCAGCTACCCAGGGTAGCCAGGCGGCTGTTCAGGCTGATGTGATAGGGGCTACTGAGGATTCTGAGTATTTTGTTGATTACGACAAGGTTGATGATATTTTGGCTGATATCAGCGAGCAGATGCACCAGCCGAACATACTAAAAGACGACATTCTGCGTGGCTGGTATCTGGCTTCTAAGTCAGAACGTAAGTATGGAACGCCAGACACCTGGATTTTTATTGAGGACGGTGTCAATTCAAAGTGGATGAGTCCTAACTTGCTTGATGAGGAAGAGCTGATTGATGACCGCCAGCTTTGTAAGCAAACAGCCGGTAGCTACACGGCTTCCTGCTTGGAAAGTTCCGATGAAGACTGTGAGTTCGTCAATGAAAGCCGCTGTGAATGCATTAGCGGTACTACCTGGAAAGGTGGTCAGGGATGCATCATGACTACCGAGAAGGGAAGTTTTGTTTCGATCAATAATTCAGAACTGGAACAAGGCTGGTATTACGGCCTTCCAAATCAGAAAAAACTCAATACACCAGCAGACTGGACCTGGAAAGAAAATGGGAAGCAGTCCATGTGGCACAAAAACTAAGTCAA
>CBDUQG010000019.1:0-15755 GCA_965369305.1 uncultured bacterium | reverse complement strand
CTCGAACCCGCGACCTCCTGCGTGACAGGCAGGCGTTCTAACCAACTGAACTACCGCTCCGCGTAAAGCGTGGACATATTATAGGAATGAACAGGCTTTGTAAATGGAAATTTAGTTAAAAAAAGACCCCGCCGAAGCGAGGTCTTTTTGATTTCGATTAGCTTATTCCAATCCTCCAAGGAGAACTTCGAGAATTTGGTTGGCAATCTTAGCAACTTCAGCACGATTGATTGGTTCATCAGGGCGGAAGGTGCTAGCTCCGTCATCACCACTTACGATGCCAAGTTCGGCAGCGAGAGCGATGAAGGCGGCATGCTTGTGGCTTCCAGAAACATCGGAGAATTCAGTGTTTGTTACAACATCTGGATCAACACCAGCCGCTTCAAGCATCATACGAACTACTTCAGCACGAGTAGCTGGGCGGTTTAGGTCAGTGTCGTCACCAACAATATCTAGACCAAGCTCTTCAGCGCGCTTTACGTAGGCTTTAGCCCAGTGGTTAAGTGCAGCGCGAAGGTTTGGATTCCCCTTACTGTCTCCGCTGTTAGAGGTTTCAAGACCGATCTTGAGAATCTCAGCAACGGTTACGTTGTTGCCTGGGCGGTACTCACCAAGTTCGTTACCGTTGGCATCCTTGTAACCACTTACGATTCCCTTGTCTTTCATTGGCGCAACGTATTTGGTGTACCACTCGCTGTCGTCAGTGTCTCTAAATGGAGTGAGGCCGTCATTGAATTTTCTTTCTTTAGCTTTACCCTTGATACTAGCGAACATCTGGCGTAGGCGCTTGATGCGATTCTGAATTTCTTCCTTGTTGGCACCGTCACTTAGCGCGTCTAGAGCTGAATCTACTTCCTCACTGATTTCGTCAGCGCTAAGATCATCGAAGTTGTACTCTTCAATGTCTTCAAGCACATCTTCTAGGTCTCCGGTTGCATCTGATACATCTCCGGCAGCAGTGGTTCGAAGTAGTTGTACACGTCGAAGCCTGTCACGAACTTTTTCAATTTTGTCCTGAATTTCAACCTTGTTTTCAACAAGTTTATCCTGGACCTTATCTTTTACTCCAGAAAGAGCCTGGGCAAGATGCTTGATCTCAACATGATGACCATTGCCGATGGCTTTTCGGCCGAAGATATCAGATGAAGTGAAGGTTTCTTTAACATCGCCGATAGAAAGAGTTACTTCAACTTCACCTGATTCGTCACTTGGCATGTATTCAACTACGAATCCATCCCAGTGGCCAGCAATGACAGAATTCCACTCAACTTCGTCACCAGTCTTGTTGAGCATTTCATCATTCTTTTCAAAGAGAACTAGCTTTTTAACTGCCATTTCCCCTTTGTTAACGCTAAGAGCACCTTCATACTCAGCTTTTACAACGTCTTTACATTCCGGTGTTTCTCCTGAATCTAAGGCTGACTTGATGGCATCGCGATCAAGACCTGGGCAGCGAGATGTGTTCCTCTGATCGAGAACACCCCATCTAACGGTGTAGAGCTTTCGACCTTCTCTAACAGCCTTTACAGCCTTAGCTAGGTTCTTATGCTTAGAAATCAATTTAGCTCGAAGTCGTAGCAGGAATGCCTTTTTGAGCCTGATTTTTTCTTCAATTTCGACCCGCTTGGCAGGGTCGTTTGTATTTTCTAATTCTTCTTCTAGCTCCTCAATAGCCTCTTCAACGTCTTCTTCAACATCTTCAATAACATCTTCAGCTTCATCCTCATTTTCTACATCTTCTGCAAGCTCCTCAACAATTTCATCGATTTCTTTATCGACGTTTTCTTCTTCCTCAATAGCTTCTTCGAGGATTTCAACAGCGTTATCGCTATCTACCTCTTCCTCTTCCATCTCTTCCTCTGCTTCTTCATCCATTTCATCGTTAACAGCATCAACCTCTTCAGTGTTGACATCTGTTTCAGTGTGCACATCGCCGTCATCAGCGAAGGTTGCAGGTACAGACACCTGCGCAAATAGGGCTAGGGCAATGAGTAGGCTGCTCCAGCGCTTAAGTTTTAAATTCTTCATAATGATTACTTAAGTAATAAAAGTTCTAAGCTTTATAAAAAGCTTACTATCTAATACAACCCTTAGCAAAAATTTCTTTCACAAAAAAACCATGCCAAATACTATATAGACATGAATCTACCTAAACTAACTAAACAGCTGGTGCAGGAGGCTGTGTTCCAGCTGCTTCCGGTGCAGGTGGTGGAGTAGGTGTTTCTGGTGTTGGTGTTTCCGGAGTAACTGGTGTTTCAGCAGCAGGTGATTCAGCTGGAACTTCTGACGCTGGGCTTGCCTCAACTGCTGGTTCGGGTGCACCAGGAGAAGAATAATCCATTTCAGCTGCCTGAGCTTCACGCTTGCTGATCATTTCTTCCGGATTGGTCGTGATGATCTTATCTTCGTTGTAGCTGGCGATGATCTGAATGGCCACATGTTTAAGTCCTGCAAAGAAAAGTCCCTGTCCAACATTTGCATTTAATAGTAGGTACTTCTCACCTTCTGTCAGGTTGAAAATTTCAGTCAATTTATCAATCGCACTCGTCGATTGCTTTAGTAGTAGCTGCATCGATGAGTTGGTGATGATTGGCTTACCGTAATTACTCGCCACGAAGTCTTCCACGTCCTGTGTGATGGTAGTAATACCGAGGTAGTACTTACGCGCACGCTTTACCAGACCATATAGGAAGCGGGCTGAATCTTCGTACTGCATGAGTGACCAAGCCTCATCCACAATCAGAAGTCTTCGCTTGAGTGAAGAGCGTACCTGGTTCCAGATGTAATTCAGGATGATGTACATGGCGATTGGGCGTAGTGCATCTTCCAAGTCGCGAATACAGAAGACCATTAACCCTCCAGCGTTCAAATCAACATTAGTTGGTTTGTTGAAGAGTCCGGAGAAGGTTCCGACAGTATATTTTTGAAGTCTCTGAGCTAGGTTCTCGGCCCCCTTCATATTGCTCAAAATATCGTAAAGGTCCTCCATGGTTGGCGGTTCCATCGCAGATGGGTTCGGCGTTTCCATGGTGATTCCCTTCAGAGCGTAGGTATCAAGGAGGGCTTTATCCATGAGCCCTTCTTCTTCTGGCGTCAGCTTCCCGAGCATCAGGTTTAGTAGTCCGTGCAGTGTAATGATATTGGCACGGAGGAGTTCACCTGCGCTTTGATCAGCCTCATTACCAATGGGTGAAGGTAGATCAAATGGATTGATACGCTGAGTCGAGTTTAGCGACACCCGAAGATAGGTTCCGTTTACTGTGTTGGCTAGTTCTTCGTACTCGTTTTCCGGGTCGATGATGATCACATCGGTCCCCATCATAAGGGAGCGAAGTACCTCCAGCTTTACGGCGTAAGATTTACCGGCACCGGACTTCGCGAATACGACTGAGTTGGCATTTTCAAGATTGAAACGATCAAAGATGATCAAGCTATCATTGTGACGATTGATTCCATAAAGAATTCCCTCGCTCGAAGTCATATCAGATGAGCTGAATGGGAAAGTGGTTGAAAGGGGATTGGTATTCATGTTGTGACCAATCTCCAAACGGTCCTGCGCGAGTGGAATACATGAGTTAAAAGCATGTTCCATTTGCAGATCAGCTGTTTTAGTCAAAACCAACTTACCACCCAAAGCGGTTTCAAGCTTGGTTTGAATCTTCTTAATTTTGTCATCGTTTTCACCATAAATTGTGAAGTAAAGTCCGAACTGGAAAAACTTTTCTTCACCACGCTGAATATTGCGGCGAAGTTCTTCAGCATCTTGTAGTGCAGTTTCAAGGGCGGGGTCACTAACCATTCCCTTTTCCTGTTCAATGCGCATGCTCGATTGAATCTGAGCTACCTTGTTCTTGAGGAACTTCATCATCTTCACGCTGCTGCTTGGGTAGATGAACATAGAAATGTCCATGCTTACATCAAAGTTGATGACTGGTGAAAGCCAGTTCACTTCGGTGTAACGAGGGTAAGCATAAACGAAGAAGCTCTTAGCGGTTAGGCCGCTGATGCGGACTTTGTCGAACATGACCTCCATCGAAGAAGGTGCGATTAGATCTTTAATGGTAGCTAGTCCTTGCTTGTAGATCTTCTCGGCTTCCTTGATTTCTTGGGCAGTCGCCTTTGATTCGTCCTTTGGCTGGGCCGCATCCATCTTTTCAGCGGTGGCTTCGGCTTTTGCTTCCGCACCAGCCTTTTTGCTGGATACTGCTTCAGTCTTAGGTTTCTTTGGTGGAAACAGTGTTAGTTTAAGCTTCGTGAAGAAGCCAAGCTTCTTTGGCTTTTCTTCCTTGGGTTTTTCATCAAAAACGACGGCCCCTTTATCTTCAGCTTTCTTTTTTAGAGATTCAGGAATGCCTGGAGGTGGTGGAGTGGCTGCCTTTTCTTCCGCTTGTGGTGCAGCTTCAGCAGTTGCAGGTTTCTCAGCCACCGCGTTCTGGAAAACCAGGCGTTTTTCGTCCTCAAATTGGTTTTTGTCTTTATTTTGATGATTCATAGATCTATTTAATCTCTTAATTATACCAAAAAAAAGGCTTTAAAACAAGGGTTATTGGCTGGTTTAGACGGAATTTAGGTGGTTATGTTGACATAAATATAATTATAATTCAAAATATACTTCCAAAACGCTTATGAAGCCTAAAAATACTCCATCAGAGATCAGTGTTACTGAAAGAGTCTATCAGGGTGCTGTCCTGACGGTTGGCGCTTATCTAGTTCGAAGTATGATTTTGGCTTATTTAGAGGGGCAGGAGCCTAATATGGAGTCTGATGAAAAAGCTGACATCGAAGAGTCTTCCGATGATTTTAAACAAGTAACTGATTTACCTAAAGATGAGTAAACGAATAAAGCCCTCAATGGGCAAGCCGGCCTTAGAGCTTTTGCAGAAAATGAATGATGATGCTGAGCAGTTAGTGCCACATTCGGAGGGCGCTAAATGGGATAAGGCTAGGGCTGAGATGAGGCGAGATAAGATGTTGATTCTTTTGGCTAATATCATTCCTCAGATCAACCCTGATACTTGTTTAAACGAGAATCAAGTGGTTGCTCTACAGGAGGACCTTGAGCATGCCGCAAGATCGCCTCGTGAGGTCATTCCGGAAATGTCCCATCGTTTGATTACTCTGATTAATAGTTATCGATTTGATTGTGAAAATTGTCTGAATGAGGATTGTGAGATGCGAGACCCGGATGTGCCACTTGAGCGTGTGGTTGCTAGTGCTAAAAATGAAGAGGTCGCTATGACATCAAATGTTCATGATTTTCTTGAAGGAAGAGTGGGTGTTGAGAGTCTCTCCATTGAGTTTGAACCTTTCTTTTCTGATAACTCCGAAGATGTTGGTAGACATCTAGATTTTTCTGTTAGAACTTCTAATCTACTTCGTGAGAATGGTATTTTTACCTTTGGTGATTTGAAAAATTGGACTAGGGCAGATTTAAAAGCCATTAAAGGCTTAGGGCGGAAAAGCCTAAAAGACATCGAGGAAGTTTTATCGGCCTTGGGAGTGACCCTGAAAAGAAAGAGGGGCTAGTTCAACCCCATCCCCAGAAGACCTACAATCAGACCGATAACGCCTGACATAGCGCCGATGATCCAGAAGCGCATGGTGATTTTGGCTTCTCCCCAGCCTTTTTTCTCAAAATGATGATGCAGCGGGGCGACCAGGAACACCTTCTTTTTAAAGTACTTCTTGCTGGTGAGCTGGATGATGACTGATAGGGTCTCAATGATGAAAACGGCTCCTACAATGATCAGAACAATCATTGAGTCGATCATCATGGCGATGACGCCAAGGGTAGCTCCGTAGGCCAATGCTCCTGTATCCCCCATATAGTAAAGTGCGGGAGGGACGTTGTTCCACAAAAAGGCCATTAAGCTGCCGATCATCAGACCGCAGAAAATGGCCAGCATAAGCTGCCCTTTGGCAAAAGCGATCACCCCGAAGGCTGCGTAAGCCAGGATTAACAGGCCGCCGGCTAGACCATCCAATCCATCGGTAATATTCACAGCGTTGGCGGTCGAAACGATGACCAGAATGAAGAGGGGGATGTACCAGAGTCCAATTTCAAAATCACCCACACTGGGGATATGAATACTGGAAAACCCTAGTTTGTAAAAGAACCACCATGCCCCTAGTGCTGCAAAAAGGGTGAGCCACAGGAACTTTGGACGGGCTTTGATCCCTTTTCCTCCACCAATTCCTTTAATGTTAAACCAGTCATCTACAGCTCCCAGAATTCCTACAGCTGTCAGTGTGAATAGAGGAAGGTAGACCAGTCCGCGTTGGAGCAGTGAGTGCTCTAAGGTTCCAACCAAGGCAAGAAAACGAGAAAACATGATGATGGCGAGTACCGATCCCCACATAATGACACCGCCCATGGTTGGTGTGCCGGTCTTTTTAGCATGCATCTCCTGAAAAATCGAAGCTTTTTCACCGCTAAGGGCATTGCTTCTGATCTGCTTTCCGAGTTTGAACTTCTCAGCTGCCTTTAAATAAACAGGTGTTAATAGGAGAGTCAGGATAAACGTTAGCGCGGACCAACCAAAAACCTGTATGAGTTCGGGGACTATTTGCACAGAAATGGGTTATTAAGCTTATTCTCCTTCATAGGAATGCTGCTTGTCTATATCATAGAACTTCATCTGACTTTTTTCAAAGCGCAGAGAGACCTTCCCAACAGGTCCATTACGGTGTTTCCTGATAAAGACGTCCGTGATTCCCATTTCATCCTCAGTAAGATTTTCCTCGTAATAATCCTTTCTGTAAAGCATTAGTACGATGTCGGCATCCTGCTCGATCGAACCGGATTCACGAAGATCGGATAGCTGAGGGACTTTCGGATTTCTCATTTCGACGGCACGGGATAGCTGAGATAGTGCAATGATCGGAATGTGAAGCTCACGTCCAAGAGACTTCAGAGAACGGGATATCTCAGAAATTTCCTGTACACGATTTCCGCTGTAGGCGTGGTTTCCAGTGCTCATGAGTTGCAGGTAGTCCACCACCAGAAGATCGAGCCCATGCTCCATCTGAAGGCGCCTTGCCTTAGCTTTAAGTTCGGCAATGGACATCCCCACTGAATCATCAATGAAGATAGGTGCTTTATTTAAAACATCCATGGCAGAGCCCATGTTCTGGAAATCTCTGTCGTCCAGCTTTCCATGCTGAAGCTTCCAGGAATCAACGCCCAGAATTGAGCAGAACATACGGTCTACCAGCTGTTCCTTAGACATTTCGAGTGAGAAAATGCCGACAGTTTTTCTACTGCTAGACTCAATGGCCACTTTTTGGGCGATTGAAAGAGAAAGGGCTGTTTTACCCATACTTGGCCTGGCTGCCAGGATGATCAGATCAGAAGGCTGAAGCCCTGATAGCATTCCATCCAGTGACTTGTATCCAGTGGAAATTCCCTTAACTTTATCTTTTTCGTCAGCAATGTGCAACGCAGAGAATTCTTCGAAGCGCTTGTTCAAAACATCACGAATATGTACAAAACGGTCCTTCAGGAAGGTTTGAGTGATTCCAAATACTTCTTTTTCAGCTGTTTCTAGGAGGTTTTCAAGCTTCTCATCCTCATTATAGCCGCACCCCGCGATCACATTGCCTACCTTGATCATTTTGCGAAGGGTGGCTTTGTTCTTAACAATCTGAGCGTATTTAAAGACGTGGGTGGCAGTAGGAACACTGGAAGTCAGTTCAGCCAGATAAGCTGGGCCTCCTACTTTATCTAGCAACTTACGTTCTTCTAATAAGTTGGCTAGCGTCAAAAGGTCAATGGGGTCATGACGACCATAGAGGTCATTCATCGCCTCATAAATCAGTTTGTGGGTGTCATAGTAAAAGTCACCTGGCTCCAAGAGGTCCACGATTTTTACCATGGACTCTTTTTCAATCAAAATGGAACCCAGAACGGACTGTTCTGCTTCTTTATTGTGAGGCGGTATGGCGCTAGGGGTTTGACTCATGGGTTTAAATTCTAGCGCCTTTGCCATCTTCGATCAACACTAACTTTTGACTTTTTCCTTTGTTTCTACGACCTTCGGCTCACCCAGAGTTAGGCTGGATTTGATTTCGGTGAGAATTTTCTCATTTTCCTTGAGGAAATTCTTGGCATTTTCACGCCCCTGGCCGATTTTGGTCGTCTTGTAGGTATAGAAGGCACCCGATTTAGTGACAACATTTTTAGCCACGGCGGTATCAAGCAGGTCTCCTGCTACTGAAATTCCTTCATTAAACATGATGTCGAATTCGGCTTGTTTAAAAGGCGGAGCGATTTTATTCTTGATAACCTTTACTCTTACGCGACGGCCGGTGATCTCCTTTCCGTCTTCCGTGGTGGCGTTGATTTTGTCGGTAGCGCGAATGTCCATGCGAACTGAGGAGTAAAATTTAAGAGCGTTACCACCTGTTGTGGTTTCAGGGTTTCCAAACATCACTCCAATCTTCATGCGTAGCTGATTGAGGAAAATCACAGTGGTACCGGTCTTGCTTATAATAGAAGTCAGTTTTCTGAGAGCCTGGCTCATCAATCTGGCCTGAAGCCCCATGTGAGAATCACCCATCATACCTTCGATTTCAGCTTTAGGAGTAAGAGCGGCGACCGAGTCGATCACAATTACATCTACTCCACCAGAGCGGGTCAGGGTTTCAACAATTTCAAGAGCCTGCTCTCCATTGTCTGGCTGAGAAATGAGTAGTTCTTCTGTTCTCACACCAATTTTTTTGGCATATTCAGGGTCTAAGGCATGCTCTGCATCGATAAAGGCAGCCGTTCCACCACTTTTCTGAGCCTCAGCAATGACATGTAGAGCTAGCGTGGTTTTTCCAGAAGACTCTGGCCCATAAATTTCAACGATGCGTCCTTTAGGTACACCTCCTCCTAGGGCTCGATCTAGTGAGATAGAACCAGTCTGAATTGTTTCTACCTTCACTTTGGTTTTATCTCCCAATTTCATAATGGTTCCCTGGCCGTAATTCTTCTCGATTTGAGCAAGGGCATTTTTAATGGCGTCTGTCTTTTTGTCCATGATTGTTTACTTAATTTTTAAGATGTCATTATACTAGTGAACAAATGTTTACCAGTCAATTCAAATTCCTATAAAAAAGGACACACGCTTAGTATGTCCCTTTTATAAGCCAATATTCTTTTGTAGACAGAATTTTCTTGTAGTCTATAACCATTTTAATCTTCTGAAAACAGCGTAACTACTTAAGCTGATCAAGGCAGCCAGTAGAGCTAGCCAATGACCTGCTCCAACACCAGGAAGAACTTCTGGGATCATTGGTGCTTCGTAATCAATAGAGAAGATAACGGAACCTGTCTGCTTCCCTGATTTATCAAAGCTCTTAACAACATAATTATTAAGTCCGTCTTTTAGAGTTCCAAATCGAGTGGCAGCAATGTAGTCCCATTGGGTCTGACCGGGGACGAATTTACTGAGTTTGTAGTCATTCACCTTAATGGTGTGGGTGCCACTTGGTACCGTTCCTTTAACGACGTTATAGCTCAGGTTACTCTTTAGGAAGGCCCCGTCAAAAGAGGTGACAGATAGTTTGCCACTAACTTTAGCGTCTGGTTTATCGAGTTTTTCCATGGCCTCTTCTTTTTCATCATCCATGTCTTCCTCTTCTTTTCCTTCTGAGTCCATGGCATCTGTTTCTTCCTCCATGGCTTCGAGTTCTTCTGCATGATCCTCATCTAATTCAGATTCTTCATGTCCATCTTCCATGGATTCTTCACCAATACTGGCTGTTTCATCATCAAAACGGATAGTGTTTTGTCTTGCACCGCAGCCGCTAATTAAAACGACCATAAATAGAGCAACAAAAACAAAGATAAGCTTTTTCATTCGAGTAAAAAATTAGGGATATAAGCTTTTGTCTTTGTTATTTAATGTTGTAGTAGCTGGTGATTGAATCTTCAGTGCCGAATGAAACGGCTCCCTTTTCACATTCTGAGCATTTGAAGCTGAGTTTTTTACCAACTCGCTTTGGACTGACAGGCTTTTTGCATTCCCGGCAGTAGTACATGATCTTGGCAGGCTGTCCGGATTCTTCCGTGTATTTTTTGTCGACATCAACTTCAGAGTTGATGATTTCCACGTACTCTTTATCTGTTGGACAGTTGATCTTGTTTTCAGCGTTAGGCGTCACTTCGTTCATAGGAGGTTTATTTTATTAGAAAACTTGGCCTTGGCAAGAGCCTTGGCGCATTTATGATTCGCAAAAACTAAAAATATGGTATAGCTTACTTATCTTCGTAGAAGCCCATGGACGTGCTATTGCCTTTGGATTCGGCTTCATCCTCACTATTTCCTACGCCTGCTTCACGGGTGAAGTAGTCGGCTTGATTATCAGCTGCTTGCGGTTGTTCTTTCACATCTTCCATCATGTCATCTTCTGGAATGTAGTCAGAGGCCACTGGCTCCATGACTTCCTGGGCCACTTCCATCATCTCGGCATCTTCTTCAAACGCCATTTGCTCAGGCTCCATTTCTTCCATGATGGCTTCAGGATTTCCTGCCTCTTCCATTTCAGGCACTTCCTCCTCCTGTTCGTGTGAGAAGAATTCCTGAACCTCTTTTCTCTTGGACTTCTGGATCAGGGCAAAGGCTGAAAGAGCCCCAAAAAAGGCTCCCAGTAGCACCGTATAAATACCAAAGCGTAGTCCGGCTTCGGTGAATTCAAACGAGCGCTTTGTGTAGATGGCCATGGTGAGCAAGGTCAGAAAGAAGGACTCTCCTAGGAAGAAGAATAGGATTTGCTCACGCCTGTAGCCGAACTGTGGCAGGGGGAGGTGCATGTTTTCGCCAACCAGCACCAATATGCTGATCAAGCTCATGAGGAAGACAACGAATCCAATGACCCCTAAGTCTCCGGAAAATCCGGTTTCGGTCAACGTTTTATTATCAAAATTCATGACCACTGTGTACCAGGGCATGAAGGTTCCGATAAGCATGACGAGGGATCCGATTCCGATGACTTTTTCTTCTGCTGTCAGCCGCAGGAGTGTGTGTTTAACGCGACGCAGATTCATAGCTTTTTGTTAGTTTTTACTGTAATCTACTTTAGCATGAACGAAATGACGAAACAACGAAACAAAAATACAAATAATACCTATCGTTACTTCGTTATTGGGTTATGAAAATTGCCTTCGACATCAGAGGTATTGAGGGAGATCGGGGCGGAAAGGGTATCTGGACGGCTAACGTTCTTAAAAGCATTCTCAACAATGATCGCGAGAATGAGTACTACCTATACACCAACAAAGACTGGCCCAACGCTTACAATCATTTGCCTAATGTGCATGTGGTGAATATCTGGGGAAAGGGACTTAACAAAGGGCCTATTTGGCACTGGCGTTTTTATAGATCCATGCTGGAGCATAAGATCGATGCCTTTATTGCAACTGAAAGTTATATCGTTCCTTTTCTCCACGACCCTAATAAGCTTAAAGTTGGTTTGGTGGTGCATGATCTGGTGGCCTTTAAGTCGCCGGCTAAGCATCAAAAGAAGGCGACCTGGATTGAGCGTATGACTTTGAAGAAGGCTGTTCAGAAGAGTCACTGGATTTTTACAGTGAGTCAATACACCAAGAAGGATCTGGTAGAGCGCTATCCGCATTTCAAGCTCACCGACAAAGTGACTGTTGTCTATGCGGGAGTACGTGATGCCTTTTTTAGGAAGCGCGATCCCAATCGGATCATTGAAACTCAGCGTCGGTATAACCTTGATCCGGACTATCTGATGATGGCGGGCACTCTTGAGCCTCGAAAGAATATTATCGGAGCGCTCGAAGCGTATAGCCTGATTAGCCCCTTTAACCAGCAGCGTTACCGCTTTGTGATTGCCGGTAAGAAAGGTTGGTATTACAAAAAGATTTTCCAGAAAGTGAAGGAGCTAAAGCTGGTTGGTCGCGTAAAGTTCCTGGAATATATTCCTGACGAAGATCTGGTTACCCTGATGCAAGGGGCTCGCCTCTTCTTGTTCCCGTCTTTTTATGAAGGCTTTGGTTTGCCGATTCTGGAGGCCATGGCTAACGGTGTACCAGTCCTTGCTTCCCGTGTGAGCTCCATCCCCGAGCTCGGAGTGGATGCCATTCACTATGCTGACCCCTATGATACAGTGGATATTGCTGATGGAATCACTCAACTTCTGGATAATGAGGAGTATTGCAAGCACCTTGTTGCCAAGGGCTATGATCAGGTGAAAAAGTTCAGCTGGGGCCAAACAGCCCAACATATCATTAAGGCTATCAATGCATGATTGAGACCGTCGGAATTGTTTCTCGTAAGAACCTTGAAAAGCATCAGCGCACCTTTAAGCGGATTGTTCGTCTTTTGAAAAAACACGGCAAAGATCTCTACTTTGAAAAGCGGGTCGCTGAACTCCTCAAGCTAAAAAATTACAAAGAGCTGCATCTTGGAAAAACAAAGGTAGATTTGGTTTTGGTGCTTGGTGGAGATGGAACCATTCTTCGAGTCATCTCGAAAATGAGTCATATTGATACCAAGTTCTTCGGAATCAATATGGGGCATCTTGGTTTTCTTTCAGAAATTCCACCAGTACAGATTGAGAAAACCTTCAAGCAGATCTTTAGCGGTAAATTCTCTGTTGACCGTCGCATGATGCTTCATATTGAGCTCCATCGAGGCAAGAAAAAAATTAAGACAGTTCACGCTCTTAATGAGGTTGCCATTACACAAGGCACTTTGTGTAGACTTATCAGTCTGAAGACAAAGGTGAATGGCCAAAAACTGGCAACTTTTAAAGCTGATGGCCTACTTGTTGCTACGCCGACTGGTTCAACTGCTTATTCTCTTTCAGCTGGTGGGCCGATTGTGCATCCCTACCTAAATGCCTTCATCTTAACTCCTATTAATCCTCATAGTTTTAATCAGAAGCCACTCGTCCTTCCGGACAATAAGAAGATTGAAGTCATTGTTGAGAGCGACTACACCAATATGAACATGACCATCGATGGACAGCGAAATTTCCGCGTTAAGCAAGGTGATAAAATCAAAATAATAAAAGGGGAGTCGGTTGAATTTCTTCGCCTGCCAACAGAACACTACTTCAGCAACCTGCGCCATAAGCTTGGCTGGGGTGAGCGCGTTGAGAAGCACTTTTAGGTGTTTCAAGTTTGGCATGCTGGGCTCGCGAAAATTTCTCGCTCAGCTATTTTATTGTGATATATTGTTGATTGTATGAATTCACATGAAGAACTTTTAAGCAGAGGGGTTGAGGCAGTGGTTCCTAAAAAGGGACTGCTCGAAAAAATGAAGGCGGGTAAAAAGCTCAAGGTGTACTTGGGTATTGATCCAACGTCCACCCGGATTCACTTGGGTAATGCTGTCCCACTTCGCAAGCTTCGCGACTTCCAATTGGCTGGTCACGATGTGATCTTTTTGGTGGGAAGTTTTACAGCGCTGATCGGTGATACATCCGACAAGGATGCCATGCGCAAGCCTCTGACTCCCGCTGAAATCGAAGCAAATTTTCACACCTACCAAGAACAGGCTTCAAAGATTCTTGATTTTTCAAAGGCTCAAATCCTTTACAACGGTGACTGGCTTTCAAATCTGAATTTCCAGAACATTGTTGAGCTTGCTCAGCAGTTTACGGTTCAGCAGATGATTGAGCGCGACATGTATCAGAAGCGCCTTGAAGCCGGTAAGCCGATTGGCCTCCATGAATTCCTCTACCCACTTATGCAGGGGTACGATTCGGTTCACATGGAAGTCGATCTCGAAATCGGAGGAAATGATCAGCTTTTTAATATGCTGGCGGGTCGAACGCTTCTTCAGACTTACAAGGGTAAGGAAAAGCATGTGCTCACCACGCCGCTCATCGAAGGAACCGATGGTCGCAAGATGAGCAAGAGTTACAATAACACCATCAACATTGCCGATGAGCCATCGGATATGTTCGGAAAGATCATGAGTATGACCGACGAACTCATTATCAAATACTTCATTCTTTGTACTGATGTCGAGATGAAGGAGGTTGATGAGATTGATAAGGCTCTCAAAGAGGGGATGAACCCTCGTGATGCCAAGATGCAGCTAGCTCGTGAAATTGTCACTCTTTACCATGGTGGCAATGCAGCCATGAAAGCCGCTGATGATTTTGTGAACGTTTTCAAGAAAGGTGGTGTGCCTGATGACATGCCGGAATTTGAGATGAGTGGCGACCGAAATATCATTGATCTTCTTGAGCTTTGCGGTCTCATTTCATCACGTTCTGAAGGACGGCGCGCGATTGAGCAAGGAGGTGTGAAGATCAACGATAAGAAGGTAGAATCAACGGATGATGTGATTCATCTTGAAAAGGACATGATCGTTCAGGTGGGCAAAAGACGCTTTGCTAAAATAGTTTAGGCAGCGAGTTTAGCGCTGGCACTCTTTTTCATTATGTAGCTGACTCCGGTATGCGGCTGGCAAAGATAGTCACTAGCTGTTCCTTTTTTGTGTATATGAATCTCTTTCACCATCATCACTTCTACACCATCGACGGTCATAGCGATACCTGTAAATAGAGGCATGCGTGGATCAGCTCTCAGAGCCCTGGCAATGGACGTTAGCTTGGGTGCAATGTGCTTTGGCACATCGCCCACACCGCTTCGGGTATAATCCCGCGGTGCTTTTATGCCTTCGATGCGATAGACACCCTTGGCAATATCGCCCTCATTGTTTCCTGCCGCTTTGTAGTCCCATTCGTGCGTGCTGTTTTTAGGCCAGTTCGGTGCTCCTTCGCGTTTGCCGATAGCGGTCCCTAGTTTTTTGAGACCCCCATGAATTTCAACACCGGCAAAAGTTCCTCCTAATGCAGACAGTAGTTCGCCTTTTCTGAATTTTTGGAGTTTTTCCCTTGATATTTGACTGGGGCCTGTTGGCATTCTGACGACCTTTCCACCACTTGGTGCTTCGTCTGGTTTGACTGTGTGGCTGGCTGTCCGTACTTCCTGATTTGCTTCCGCGGCTTGGATGCCCATGATGACTGCAGCCGTTCCTAAACGACGATCTACAGATTCAGGATCAAACTTTCCATCGGCTACGTAACGCCCCTTCTGTAGTAGATTTGTACCAGCATAAACATAACAACTCCTGATTCCTTTTCGGCGATATCCAAAACCGTTGTAGCTTTCCGAAAAAGCCATCATGGCACCTATGTCCTTGCTGTCATGAGTTAGACCTAGCCTGTTTCGAAGGTTCTGGTATTTACGATTAGCTGGTTTTCCATTGGCATCCTTGATGTCTGCGCCTAAAGCATGCATGGCAGCCTCCTCCCACTGGCCTTCTTTAAAAAAGACTCCTTTGGGTACATAGGTGGTTGGTTTTCCAAGCTTTTGACCATTATGCAGGTAGCGATCGAACTTCATTCCTTCACGATAGTGAATGGCGCAAATTAGCATTCCTGGAATTCCGGTTTTTTCACCTACCTTGTCATAGCGTTCCTTGTGAGTTTTATAGAATGAAGTAATCCGTTCCAACTCTTTTCTTTTTTTGGGAGAAATCTCCATCATTTTGGCATTGTGACGGTGGTCGTCCGCTACATTTTCTATTTTGATCGTTTTGCGACATACAGCTTGCATCCCCTCGGGAACATCTCCCACCAAACACGGATCAATAGCCTTAGAGCTACTGCTTTTCTTTTCTTCATCCTGGCTTTCAGCTTCTTTGGCTTCATCATTACTGGCTTCTTCTTTGCTTCTTTTTTCTATATTTTTGGCCTTTTTTTTGAGGGGTATGAATCTTCCC
>CBDUQG010000018.1:0-15908 GCA_965369305.1 uncultured bacterium | reverse complement strand
ATTCTGATTTCAGCTTTATTTTTGCCTTCGACTCTTTTTGCTGAGTCGCCAAAAGGTACGGTCATTATCAATGTTCTTGATGAAGATGGCCAGCCTTTTAGTGGGGAGTGGTACCTGCATACAGGCACCAGTGTGAACGGGCTTGTTAAGCGAAATGGTAGTGTCGGTGAAACTTTTCAAGCTGATGCAGGTTCCTATTTCCTGGAAGTTCGTGGTCTTCCGGGTGATCATCCATATACATGGCTCTTTTCAGACAATCCTCAGACCCTCGATGAGGATGCTAGCATCACCTTTACGACTCAGTATTTTGAAACCGAGGAAGCGATGCTAACCGCTTCAGGCAATCCGCCCGAGGTTCCTGAGCAGCAAGCCACTGAAGATGATGGGCCAACCTTTGTTTACGACGAAAATGGTTGTAATGCTACTTTGGGCTATGTCTGGTGTGAAAAGGACGCTGCTTGTGTGAAGTTCTGGTCGCCCAGCTGTAAAGTTGAGGACAAGGAGCCTGTTGAAGAAATCGAAGAGCCTACCCCCTCAGAGCCCGCTCCAGCTCCAGTGACCGTTATAACTGATCCTGCTAGCTACATTCAGGTGCCTAGCTTCGAAATGGCGCCCGTTTCCAGTCCAGCCCCTGATGACACTGAGGACGATGAAGAAGAAACAGCTATCTTGCCTGTTCAGCTAGCTCAAACAGGAGCCGCCACCGCGATTCCTCTTGCTGCTTCTATGTTGGTGAGCTTCGCCATTTTAAGACGAAGACGCTAAAAAGGCTTCACCTATCTTATAAACGTCTCCTGCTCCCATTGTCACGATGAGATCACTCTTTTTAGCTTCTTTTTTAAGCGTTTCTAAGGTTTTCTCTGGCCCATTTCCGAAGTGGCAGCTCGAATGGCTCTGGCTGATAGTTTCTACGAGCTTCTCAGCCGATATTTTGGCTTTATCCTCATCTGTATCCCGGGCTTCAAAAATATTCGGGATAATCACCATTTCTGCGCTATTAAAAGCATGAGCAAAGTCTTCAAGTAGCTCGTGTGTTCTTGAGTATTGATGTGGTTGAAACACGCAAATGAGACGGCGATTAGAGTGGGCTTCTTTAAGGGCTTTTAATGTGGCTTTCACTTCCGTTGGATGGTGGCCGTAATCATCTATTAGCATCACGCCATCTTTTTCACCTTTCATTTCCATGCGGCGCGCGGTGCCTGTAAAGGCTTCAATTCCCTCTTTGGCCTTATCCCCATTCTCAGTGACTTGCTTGGCAGCTTCCAAGGCATGCGCCGCGTTTAACTGGTTGAATTGCCCTGGCACGCTTAACTCCAAAGTTTCACCATCACTTGGTTTTATGCCAATCTTCTTCCCTTTGCAAGCTTGGCTGATTTCGCGGCAGTTTTTGTCGTTTGCGTTATAAACCAAAAACCCATCTTCAGGTATCTTGGTCACTAAATCATGGTAGGCAGATAGGTAATCTGCCTCATTCTTGTAGTAGTCAATATGCTCTAGCTCACAATTCAGAAGCACTATGCCAAAGGGTTGCATATGCAAAAATGAGCGACGATATTCGCAGCCTTCAGCTACCAACCACTCGCTATGGCCAATCCGTATGTTTCGATTATCAAAGGCCGGTACGCGGCTTCCTACGATTACAGTGGGGTCTACCCCAGCTTCTTCCAGGGCTTGGCCTAGCATGGCGGTGGTCGTGGTTTTTCCGTGAGTACCGGCCACTACAATGGTCTTCTTGCTGGCAGACATCTCACCGAGCGCCTCAAAATAGCTAATGGTTCGAATTTCTCGCTCTTTCGCGGCCAAGTACTCAGGGTTTTTATTCTTATCAATGGCCTCCGAATAAACGACTAATTCGCATAGTTCGTTCAAATTCTCAGGCTTATGGCCGATGAAAACTTCAGCACCCTCTGCCTTGAGCTTTTGGGTGGTCGGATTGGTCCCCATATCAGAGCCGCTCACCTTGATCCCTTGCGCCAAGGCACGGTAAGCCAACGCGCTTATTCCGCTTCCGCCTATTCCTATAAAATGTATGTGTCTTGAATTGTCTAGCATAGTGCTTTCGGGTAACATGTTAGCACTATGAAGCAAAGAAAGTCATTCACATTTCAGCTGCTTATCATGGGAGGATTCTTCTTTTTCTTCTACATGTTTTTCGCCCTGGCAACCTCTATTTACCGTGATTACAAGCTTGAAACCGAAATCGAGACTTTTGAAGACGAGATCAATAATCTAGCTGACCGCGCGAATCAGAAGCCATCGGACCTTAAATATCTGCAGTCGGATGAATACAAGGATCGTTATGCCAAAGAAAACCTGAATCTCCTGAATCCTGGAGAGAAGCTGATAATTCTTCCTGATCCGGATCAAAACATTGAACAGGGGCCGGTGGTGTTGATGACGGAGGCTTTGTCGCCTGATTCTGTTTTAAATAAGCCAAACAAGCAACAATGGTGGGAGTACTTCTTTGGCCAAACTCTATCGGTTGAGGCAGTTCCAAAAAGTGCTCCAGACAGATTCTTTGAATCTGAAGAAGTTCCAACAGCTGGTGAGCCCGCAGATGGTTAGTGCATTTTTCTTTGATTTTAACCCGCAAATCCGTATAATCCCTTTTGCGGGGTAGAGCAGTGGTAGCTCGTCGGGCTCATAACCCGGAGGTCGTAGGTTCAAATCCTACCCCCGCAACCACTCATCACTGAACTTCTATTTCAAAAACCTCAGAGAGGTTTTTTTGTTAGGCAGCATCGCGACTCGTGCTCTTCAGAACATCTCCCAGTTTTGGGCGGAAGCCCTCCACTTCCTTTCCGTAAATTTCGCGGTTTGGTCTGCTAAAAGTCAGTTCTTCAGTGCGACCATTTCCAAAGTCCAGTATTACAGTCAGTGTTCCGGCTCCATTCTGATTATCAAGAACCACGCCGGCGGCTTCAGCAGCAATACGGCAGTTTTTGGTGTAGGCCCTCTGGAAATCCTGCACATAATCATCTTCGCCGTAATTGTAATTCGGATATTTGTTGCGCATCAGGTCTCTGAAGTCACCAACGTTCACATGATAGGTCATTTCCATGTGTCCATTTTTCTGGTCCATCTTCGGCTCATAGTGACTGATACAGTAGGGGACGAGTTTGTGGAAATATTGTTCGTCATATTCGCCAGAACCTTCGACAAAGCTGGATGGGGACATATGCTCTTTGTAAACCCGTTTTTTGCAGATGTCCAACTTGTCGAAAAGCTGCACCATCAAGGCACCTTTACCGATCTGTCTAGGGTCATAGCCAGCTTTATTTTTCCCGTAATCATTATGATTTAGGATAGCTTCTCCGATTCTTTCGATGTCTTCTTCGTCAATCATTTGAATGTCACCATTCTCGTCTTTATAGGTGACCAGCTGACTCAATACAGAATCATCCACGCCTTTTTTACGGACGACTTTCAGAATTCTCTGTAGTCTCTCTTCTACTTCAATGGCTCCATTTAAAGCGTGTTTTTTGAACTTGGCTTTCTTGCCCACATTGTATCCATCGTCACTGTCCTTTTCAGCATCATCCGGGCGATTATAACCTACATCATGAATTAGGCCTCCGGTAGTTGCCTGCATGATTTCTCGATGGCTAAAGCCTAGCTCTCGCATGGCCTGTGCAGCGAAAACAGCGGTTCTTATCTGGTGACTCTGGTCGTGTTTGTTAATCTGAGCTTGAAGCAGAATTCCATCAATTTCTCTGAATCTTTCACGGGTGACTTCAAGTACCTCCTTCATGGGCAGATGTTGCTTCAAAAACACCATGGTCTCTGCCTGGCTAGACATAAGAGTGCTTGGGTGAGCTTTTCTGTTTAAAGAGGGCATGAATCGGGGCTAAATATAGGAAGCTATTTTATCACTTTCTCAATTTTTGTCAATGATGTTCGTCGGGACACGTTGTCTAAATTATACTTCTTTTTGGACTTTGGACAAGTTTCTCAGACACAATATTTTTTTGTTTATGCAAGCTTAAATGTGTAACAAATGTCTATATAGACAGTTATATATGGCGAACATGAAGGATTTTTGATAATCTGTCGGAGAATGTTTAAAAGCAAGGGAAAGGCTTAATCTAAGCCCAATACGCATGGAAAGTAGACATGAATTCACCTCTAAAATGGTGGCTTCATGCCTGCGCGTCATGCTGTCCAACCGTAATGGAATGGACGTGGGAAGCGCTGATCATTAACAGCATGGGAGGTAGACACGGGATCTAATGTCTATCTAAAACTATTCAATAAGGAAAATTATTTTTCTTATCCTAATTCTGGCCAATATATTTATTGGCCGTTGAGAGGCTGCATTCTCGGCGCCTCTTATATACCTATTATATAGCGAAGTAAATTTGGCGCTTTTGTTCAAGGCAATCGAACGCCACCGAAATATTTATCTCTTCGCAAAATCTTTATTTACTTAATACCCATATACAAATGGATATTGCTCTTAAGTTGAAAAGAGCTGTTGCTACTGTTGCAGCTGGTGCACTTTTTGCATCTTCTGCCGGTATTGCAATTGCTCAGACGTTCAACGACGTACCTACCGACGCTTGGTACTACGATTACGTTGAACAGCTCGTAGACGATGGAGTTATCGACTCTGCTGATAACTACCGTCCTGCGGACGCGCTAAACCGCGCGGAACTTGTTAAGATTGCTATCACTGCAATCGACGGGCTAGCTGGATACGAAGCTCCTGCTACCCCAACTTTTGATGATGTTCCTGCTGACGCATGGTTCTTCGACTACGTTGAAGCCGCTGTACAGCTTGGCATCGTTAATGGTTACACTGACGCTAACGGAAACCTTACTGGTCAGTTTGGTCCTGGCGACACTGTAAACCGTGCTGCTGCTACCAAGATCCTTGTTAACGCTTTCAGCGTTCCAACTGATCTTGATCCAGCTTCAGTATTCCCAGATGTACAATCTGCAGACTGGTTCCATGATTACGTTGTTACTGCTTACAACCAATCTATTCTAGATGGTTACGACAACGGATTCTTCGGTCCAGCTGATGCTGTTACCCGTGCACAGGTTGCAAAACTTGTTGTTAACGCTCAGAACCCAGTTGAAAGAATGACTGGTGAAGGCGAGGGTGAAGGCGAAGGAGAAGGTGAAGGTGAACCAACTTCTGACGGAGATCTTGAAGTATCTCTGAACGATGACACCGCTGCTTCTTCTACTCTTCCTCTAAACGCTAACGGTGTAGCTATGGCATCTTACGATTTCACTGCTGATCAGGACGACGTTTACGTTTCTAACCTGGTTGTTACACGTGGTGGAGTTGGTAAGTCTGATGACTGGGATTCTCTATACCTTTACGATGGTGCTAACCGTCTGACCACTGGTCGCACTGTTAATAACGACACCAATACAGCTACCTTCCCTCTGAAGATGACTGTAGAGGCTGGAACAACTACCACCCTTACTTTGGTTGGTGACGTATCTGGTACTGCCGGTGCTTCTAACCAGCATTACTTCTACGTTGCTTCTGCTGCTAACGTTACTTCTAACGCTCAGTCAGTAAGTGGTGACTTCCCAGTTGCTGGTAACACCTTCACAATGGGTGGAGCCAACACTGTTGTTAACGACGTAACTCTTGAGAAGGGAACTGCTCCTTCTAAGGTAACTATCGGTGAAGCTGACGCTGAAGTCGCTAGCATCCGCATTGAAGCTGGTGCTGAAAACGACATCGCTGTTCATCAGCTTGCTGTTACCAATGGAGGTTCTCTTTCTTCTCAGAAGATGGTTAACCTTCGACTCCTACGTGGTACTGACGAAGTTGCTACCACTGACGGATTCATGGGTGACGTTGCTACTTTTGTACTCGACACTCCTTACGTGATTGACGAAGGTCAGACTAAGACTTTCTACGTCCGTGCTGATATTGACGGTGGTCGTACTACCGACAACATCATTCTTTATCTTGACGAAGACACTGACCTGATTGCTGTTGATCAGCAGTTCGGTTTTGGTGCTAACGTTGTTAATAACTTCGCTCAGGCTGCTGCTAACACTGTTACTCTTGAAGGTGGTGATGTTACCGTTGTTGATAATGGTCCTGCTGCAACTCAGATTGCTCAGAATTCTACCAACATCGAACTTCTCAACTTCTCTGTAACAACTGCTCGTGACCTGACCGTACGTGACACTTACATCCAGCTTGATATCCAGGATCCAACAGGAACTGGTCCATCTCTACCGGCTTCCGGTGCTGGTACTGTTGTTGCTGACGGTACTCAAGATACTTCTTCATTCTGTGTTTCCGACGCTCACGGTGCTACCTTTGGTGTTGGTGACATGTTCCAGGTAACTGCTGCTTCTGGCACTATTTACGCTATGATCACCGGAATCGTTGACTCTGGTGTTTGTGCTGCTGCTAACACTGAAATCCAGACTTCTCTGGCTGGAGGTGATGGCATCACTGCTGGTGTAGCTGTTACTGAAGTTGATCCTTACGACTACGTTAAGAATCTGAAGCTGATTGACCTCGATTCAAGCAGCACCCTAGCTGGTCCTCTGACCGATGCTAACTCTGGTGCTACTATCATCGCTGGTCCTCCATCTTCATACCAGAAGACTCATACTGAAGATTACGAATTCACTGGTGGTGATACTCGTCATCTTTCTGTACAGGCTGACCTAGATCAGAACATGGCTTCCGGCTACCAGGTACGTGCTCAGGTACAGTACCAGGCTAACTTCATCAAGGATCTTGCTGCTAACGAATTCGTTGCTGTAAGTGACATTATTGGTGCAGGTTCTACGCCTCTTGCTGGTGACTTCATGATCACTGCTTCTAACAGCCTTGCTGTATCAGCTGCTTCTACTCCAACTTCACAAGACTTCGTAAAGGGTGACGATTCAGTTCCAACCCTTGGTGTTGCTCTTACTGCTGGAGATGCAGGTGATATCAACCTTAAGAGACTTAGCGTACGTCTTTACGCTGACTCTGCCGGTGCTGCAGGTTTCTCTGCTACCGGTGACACCGCTGCTGACACTATCGTTTCAAGTGTTACACTTTACGACGGTAACGATGTAGTGGCTGGTCCTGAAAGTATTGACCTCGTAGACACTGGTGGTAACGGCTTTGTCGGTGACTCTGGTGACTACTACCGAGCTCAATTCGATGATCTTAACATGATCATTACAAAGGGTCAGACTAAGACTCTTACCGCTAAGGTAAAACTTCTGAACACTGCTACTGCTACCCGTTATCTTGCTGTTGACGTTGATCCAGCAAATGACATCATCGCTGAAGATGATGACGCTAACACCATTACTGCTAGTGGTGCTGCGCTTAACGCTGGTGCAGGTGCTCACGCTCCAGAAATCACTATCCTGACTTCTGGTGACCTGACTGCTTCTTCTGAAGGTAACCCTGATGAAGATATTCTAGTAGCTGGTGCTACTGAGCAGCTTGTTTCTAAGTACCGCTTCAACGCTATCGATGAAGACTGGAACGTTAAGAAACTTACTATCACCAACGACCTTGCTGCTGACTTCGGTGATGCTGATGTTCTTACTTCCGCTGTTTCTAAGGTCATCATCAAGTACCCAGATGTGAACGGTGTTCAGCAGACTGCTGAAAGTTCACTGACCGGTACTGGTCAGGCTAAATTCGCTGGTCTGGACTTCTACGTTCCATCCGGTGAAGATGCTTTCCTTGAAGTTTACGTTAACGTAAATACTAAGGCGCTTGTTGGACAGTCTCTGTCTGGTAAGAAATTCCGTCTTGGTCTTAAGAACACTGGTAACGATATCACCACTTTTGAGGCTATCGGACAGTCTTCTTCTACCAACCTAAACTTCGACGATGCCAACCCATCTGCTAAGGTAACCAACTCTGCAAGTGTTGATTCCTTTGTAGTTCGTAACTCTGTACCTACCTTTGCTAACGTTAGTGCTTCTACTAGCCTAGCTAACGGTGAAAGAACTCTTCAGAGCTTCAGCGTAACCGCTGACAGCGCTGGTTCTATTGCCTTCGGACGTATCATCTTCGATGTTGTCCTTTCTGACTCTGATGCTGGTAATGAACTTGGTCTTGATGAGTTCAAGTTCTACCGTGGTGGTACTTTGATCACTGCTGCTGAAATCTACGGAGCTACTTCCGGTGATGTCGGTGTTGGTGGTGGTACAGTGGGTCTTGCCGGAGCTGACACTGACCAAGTTATTGTTTCCTTCAACGAAGAAGAATCTGTTGCTGCTGGTAGCAGCCAGACTTACAGCTTGAAGGCTACTGTTCTTGGAACTGAGACAGATGACTCTATCGATACTAAGATCAACATCGCTGATGAAAATGCTGAAGTTGCTGGTATCCTTGGAACTTCTGTTTGTGGCGCTGGTAACACCACTCTATGTTCTACCGGTAACGGTAACACTGGACGTATTCATGACTCTGGTGCTAACGAAGCCGTTCTTGATGACGGTACTGGTTCCGGTGGTGCAGGTGCAGTTACTGACTTCTCTGACGATGCAGGTACTGCTAGAAGCATTATCTGGTCTGATAAGTCAGCTGATAACCACACTTACCCAACAGTGGCTGCTGGTTCAGTTACTATTGGTACTGGTTCATTTGACTGGACCAACGGATATCTTCTTGATATCACTGATCTTTCTTCTCATAACCTTCAGAAGAACTAATCTTAGTTCTCTAAGGATCTGAGATAAGATCAAACCAAAAACCCCTTTGGCTTTCGGGCCGGAGGGGTTTTTTGGTATATGAGTTTCTGGTAGAATGAGGACACTATCTACTTATTTTTCTAGTATGAAAAAAACAGCTCTAACCCTCCTTTCTTTAGTTCTTTTTGCCCCTAGTGCTTTGGCTGCCACTATCTACTCTGACTTCCATAGTGTGATTGATGAAAATGAGGTCCAAGAACTGGCCCCTGTCAAAATCACATCCACCAGTGATGGTGATATTACGGCCGAACATGGCATCAATATTCTTATTGCCCCTTTCGAAAAAATTCTCTTTGACGACACAGCCTTAACAATCACAGGGAAGGCTATCGAAAATGGCCGAGTGAACCTCAATGTGAAGCCCGTTTATTCCAGTGATTACAAGTCTGTCTTTATTCCTGTGATGGAAAATTGGGAAGGGGGTGACTGGCTCAATATTGAAGGTCTAACGGTTAAGGCTTACTTTGAAGGTTTTAATGCCCAAAAGCTAGGCCTTGACCTTGATGGAGATTTGGAGGCTGAGGTTGAAGATATTAACACCTATTATGTAGGGAATGATGTGAAGGGTGACATCTATCCAACCTTTCCAGTTGCCAATGTGGAGCACACTGTTAATGACAATGGAAGCATCAGCATTACTTGGGATCTGCCGCCGGATTATGACTACTTTGAAACCCTGATTGATCGCATGCGCGTTAAGGATGGCTTCACCCAAACCGCTAACGTCTATTCAGACTATGTTGGTAGCTTTACTGATACAGATCTGAAGGATGTTACAGAGGTTACCTATACTATTTGGTCTAAAGATGAAGGTGGCAATCTATCTGAGTCTGTCGAGCTTTATGTAGATTTGACTGAGCCTGTTGAAGAAGAGGAAGAGCCTGCCGAAGAGCCAGCTGATGAACCAGCTGACGAGCCTGAGGCTTCTGAATCAGAAGTCGAAGAGCTAACACGTCTCATGAACTACTACAACGTGCGTTATAGCATCAAATGTAAACCAGGTGGGGTAGCAGTCGCAGAAAATGATAGCGCCTGTCTATGGGCTCGTATTGACCTTATATACTCTCAAGAAGTAACAGGTGATGAGTTGGTTACAGGTCTTGCCCTTTCTGATAGAGACAAAGACCTCATGCAAACCCGTCGTAAATGGTCTGAAATGCGCTATGAAGACAACTGTGAACTTGCCTCTGAGTCAGCTAGCTACTGTAGTGCTCTTGGCAAGGCCCTAGATAGAGTCAGCTATTTCCTTGATTAGGAATTGGCTCTGAATTAAACTTAGATCTCATCAATTCAATACTATGAAAAAAAGTAGCCTGTTCATCATCGCTTTTTCTATCCTGCTCCTTGCGGGTTGCGATACCTACAAAATTGAAGTAGACCTTCCTACCGAAGAAATTGCTGATATCAGAAATGAAATCAATCTTTTGAAGGAAGAAATTGCCGTATTCATTCCCACCGAAGACAACCCAATTCCCTGGGCTGCTACCATTGACCTTTCGCGAGCCTATGAAGAACTTGGTGAGCTTGGCAGGGCTATTGAGATCTATGAAGACGTCATCAATGACGGCCATGCAACCAAGGCTATTTTGCATAACTTAGGTCGCCTTTACGAGAAAACCGGGCAGTTTGATAAAGCAGTTGCTTCCTACGAGGGCATTGTTAACGAGTACTTTGACGAAGACTACCTTTACGATATCACCTGGGCTTATATTCGGGCTGGTGATCGAAAGAATGCCGAAAAATACTTCAATGCCTGGCAGCTTGAGTTCAGTAAGACCGATGAGCAAACTCAACAGGCCATAAAGAAGCTCCGTGAACAGGAAAAAGGGGACAATCAGTAAGATTGTCATTCTTAGTGCCTTCCTGTAGTATTTTAACCGTTATTTAGCTTTTTAAACGTAATTTTTATGCCAGCAACTCTCAAAAAACTTCCAAAATCCCAGGTCGAATTAACTATTACTGTTCCCTACTCTGAATTTGCTAAAGCTGAAAAAGAAGCATTGCAGCGTATTGGCCAAGAAATCAAAGTAGATGGCTTTCGTCAGGGGCACATTCCAGAAGAGGTCATCCGTGAAAAGGCCGGTGACGCTATGATTCGTTCTGCTGCTCTTGAAACGGCTATTCCTATGTCTTATTCCGCGGCGGTACGTGAGTACGATGTGCAGGTTATCACTCAGCCAAAAGTGGAAATCAAGAATTATGTTGAAAAAGAAGGGGATGACCTGGTTTATACAGCCACGGTTTCTACCATGCCTGAAGTAAAACTGGGTAACTACAAGAAGATCAAAGTAAAAAAGGAAGCCAAAAAAGTCACTGATAAAGAGGTAGATGAAACGCTTGAGATGATCGTGAATCGCTTTGCTGAATGGAAGGATGTAGAGCGTGCAGCTAAAGACGGAGACCGTGTTGAAATTGACTTTGAAGGCTTTGATGAAAAGGGGGCTGTTATCCCTAATACTGCCAGCAAAAACCATCCAGTCGTTCTTGGCTCTAAATCCATGGTTCCTGGTTTCGAAGAAGCTGTTGTTGGTATGAAAGTTGGTGAGGAAAAAGAATTTGAAGTTACCTTCCCAAAGGATTATCACGCGGCGGAAATGAAGGGGAAGAAAGTTAAATTTAAGCTCAAGCTAGGTCGCCTTGAAGAAAAGGTCAGCAAAGAACTTGATGAGTCGATGATCGAAAAAGCTACTGGTCAGAAGCAATCCGTAGCTGACTTCAAAAAGCGTGTTCGTGAAGATCTGGAGCAAGAAGTGGCTCAACGCGCTCAAGTTGAAGTTGATAACAAGGTAGTTGCCGAAATTATTAAAATCACTGAAGCTGAACTTCCTGAATCTCTGATCCAAGATGAAATCAACATGATGAAGGAGGAAAGAAAACAGGCAGTATCTCGTCAGGGGCTTACCTGGGAACAGTACCTTCAGCATATCAAAAAGACCGACGAGGACTTTTCAAAGGATCACGAAAAACCAGCCCGCGAAAGACTTCTTGCCAGGCTTGGTGTGAATCAGATCATCAAAGAAGAAAAGGTTGAAGCCGCTGATGCTGATGTCGAAAAGCGTATCGATGAAATGGCTGCCAACTACCCTGAAGACCAACGTGACAAGGTCATGGAGTACTACAAAAAGGGTGGTGAGGGTTACCGCATGCTCAAGAACAACCTGTCAGCTGACAAGCTGATCAAAATGTTCATTGCGGACTAAGTCTTTTTGATTTCTTTGACCTTGTAGACTTCCGGAATGGTCTGGAGTTCGTTTATTAGTTTATCCAGAGCTCCCACGCTGTGGACGACGGTATCGACTGTTAGCTTTTCACCAATGGTCAGGTCAATGATGGGTAAATTGTTACGGGTGAAGACTTCTGCGATATCGCGTAGTAAGCCGATGCGGGATTTTTTTTCGATGCTGAGTCTCACGTCATAGGCTGGTTTCTTCTTGAGGCCCCAAGAAGCTTTGACCAGGCGGCTTTTTTCGTTACCTGAAAGCACTTTGCAGCTTTCGCGATGAATGGTTACTCCTCTTCCACGTGTTACGTAGCCTATAATGGCGTTTTCAGTAGTTGGATTGCAGCAGGTGGCTAGCTGCGTTTTGTAACCCTTTTGTCCTGTGATGAGGACCTCAGCTTTTTTCTCAATCTTAATGTTATCCGTCAGAACTTTCTTGGTCACGGTAGGCTCGACCTGCTTGCTCAAAAGGATTTCTTTCGGAACGATTTTTTTGATGACGCTGATCGCTTCAACCGAACCATTACCTACTTTTTCCAGAATCTCTTCACGCTCCTTAACAGTCAGTTTTTGGTCTGAATACTTTTTTAAAATGCCTAAGTCGCCACCTAATTGGGCAACACCTAAGCGTTTAAGGTGCTTGTTCAAAAGGTCTTTCCCCATCTTTACCAAATTCTCTTTTTCCTGAGCGTTGAACCAGTGCTTGATGCTGGTCTTGGCGTGAGACGTCTTCACAAAGGAGAGCCAATAGCGATTTGGCGATGGAGTGTTGCTGGTGATGATCTCAATAACTTCATTGTTCTTCAGTTTGTAATCCAGTGGCACAATTTTCCCATCCACTTTGGCTCCTTTACACTTGTTTCCCACATCGGTGTGGATGGCGTAGGCAAAGTCCACAGGCGTGGCATCCCGGGGTAGATCCTTTACATCTCCTTTGGGTGTTACGACGAAAATCCTGTCATGGAAAATATCCATATTGAGATTCTCGATGAACTCATTGTTATTTTTCAGACTTTCATGCAGGGCAACCAAATTCTGTACCCAGTTTAGTTTGTCTTCTGGTACGGCAATCGAATAGCCGCCCTTCTCTTTGTATTCCCAATGCGCGGCGATACCGTACTTGGCCACATGATTCATTTCCGCGGTCCGAATCTGAATTTCGATGGGTTGGTTATTTAAATCCGGCACAAGGCCCACAATAGTTGTATGGAGGCTTTGGTAGTCATTACTCTTTTTATTGGCAATATAGTCCTTAAAACGACGAGTAAGGGGGGTCCAGTTCTTATGAATGATCCCGAGTGCCTGATAGCATTCTGCTTCGCTATCTACGATGATGCGAAGGGCATAAATGTCGTAAAGCTCCGAAATATAGTTCTTGTCTTTTCGTTTCAGCTTTCGATAAATGCTGTACAGGTGTTTTACACGACCTTCAATTTCGGCCTCCAGATTATTCTTCTTGAGATTCTTCTTTAAAATGCTGGTGCCTTTTTTGATGATGTTTTTCTGAAGGCCCATAGTTTCCTCCAGCTCTTTCTGAATGCGGGCGTAGCTATCCGGATACAAATATCTAAAGCAAAGATCGTCCAGTTCGTTTTTGATCCGGAAGATACCCAGGCGACCGGCGATGGGGGAGTAGATCGAAAGTGTTTCTTCGGCGATTCGTTTTTGTTTGTCCGGCTTCACGTGTTCCAGTGTTCTCATGTTATGAAGGCGGTCGCATAGCTTCACCAAAATCACGCGAATATCCTTCGCCATGGCCAGGAACATTTTTCTCAAATTCTCGACTTGTCTTTCACGCCCCTGATAATAAATCTTCCCGAGCTTCTCAAGTCCCTTGAGGAGCGGAATGATTCTTTCATCAAACTGGTCCCGAATGTCTTCCACGGTTACATCCGTGTCCTCCAAAATGTCGTGCATCAAAGCTGCGATGATGGAGTCTTCATCAGGCTTAAGGTCCATGAGGATCATGGCGGTTTCTACCGGGTGCTGAATGTAGGGTTCCCCGCTACTTCGAATCACTCCTTCGTGAGCTTTTTCGGCAAATTTGTAAGCGCGCATAATGCGATCTCCATCTGCGTTTGGCAGATAGCTTTTGACGCCTTTGATGATGTCATTAATAGTCGCCTTTTTCATAAAGCTCGATGTCGCATGAGTGCCTGTGGCGATTCATGCTGTTTAGGAGTGTATGATTGCCTTATATGTTACTAAAGAACTGGTCTTTAAGCAAATTTATGCGTAGAATGGGAACAATTCTAACGCCCGAAAAATGAACAAGGTCATCCTCGTGATTCTAGACGGTTTTGGCGAAGGACCTGAAGGTCCTGGAAACGCGATCACTCTTGCTAATACGCCAAACCTGGACCGTCTTCGGAAAGAATACCCATTCAGTATCATCCAATCAAACGGCGAAGCAGTGGGACTTGTTGAAGGAAGCATGGGTGGTTCAGAAGTCGGCCATTTCACCATCGGCTCTGGCCGTATTACCCCTCAGTTTTTACTCGCTGTTAATCGGGCCATCGAAGACGGCAGTTTTGATCAGAATGAAGCTTTGAAAACGGCCTTTGATCATGCCAGGAATGAAAAAAAACCTCTCCATTTGATGGGAATGATTTCGGATAAGGGGGTGCATTCTCATATTGATCATCTTTTTGCGCTTCTTGAGTGGGCTAAAAAAGAGGGTCTTAAGGACGTTTATATTCACTGTATTGGTGACGGTCGCGATGTAGAGGAGCGAAGTATTAAAACTTACCTCACGCAGCTCCAGGACAAAATTGACGAACTAGGTGTCGGTAAAATTGCCACTGTTATTGGTCGTTACTACTCCATGGATCGCGACAAGAACTGGGACCGAACTGAGATTGGTTACAAGCTGATTACTCATGGAGAGGGAGACAAATATGATGATCCGATGGCTGCGGTTGATCACTTTTATGAGGAAGACTCGAAGCTGACTGACTATTATCTCCCGCCGATTCTCGTTAATGAAGAAGGTTTGATCAAGGAAGGTGACGCAGTCATTTTCTTTAATTATCGTACGGATCGAACCCGTCAGCTTACTGCTGCCTTTGTGCATCCAACCTTCCAGGGTTTCAAAAAACTGATTGGTGATGTGAAATTTGTTTGCATGGGTCCTTATTCCGACTATGCTCCTATTGCCTTCGACGTTCCTGCGATCAAAAACAATTTGGCTCACTATCTTGCTGACAATGACATCAAGCAGCTACGCATTGCCGAGACCGAAAAGTACGCTCATGTGACCTACTTCTTCAACTCTCAAATTGAACACGCGGTCAAAAACGAAGACCGCATCATGATTGATTCCAAAAAGGTTGCCAGTTATGCTGAGAAGCCAGAAATGTCTGCTGCTGAAATCACTCACACGGTTCTAAATTCCCTTGAATCCTCTGATCACGAAGTGGTTATTGTGAACTACGCCAACTGCGATCTGGTCGGTCATTCTGGTGATCTGAAGGCCTCTATCAAAGCCGTTGAAACCATTGATGAGTGTATTGGTCAGGTGCACGCTAAGGCCATGGAAACAGGTTACGCTTTTATGCTCACCGGTGACCATGGTAATGCGGATGACATGCTCTATCCGGACGGTTCTCAGCGACCGGCCCATTCCATGAACCCTGTGATTCTGCTCATTGCCGATCCCGAAAAAAAGATCCAGTCTGTTCGCGATGGTGGGCTGGCTGATATTGCACCGACACTCCTAAAGATCCTTGGGCTTCCCAAGCCATCTGAAATGACAGGAGAAAGCCTGGTGGATTAATCCTGACGTTTTGCTCGCTTGGCTGCTGCCGTTTTGCTTTTCTCAATAATGCTCATGGCAATCTTGATGGGCTGCCATAGATAGTGATTCACCAAGTCCATGGTGTCCTTAGCTTTTGAAGTCACTTTGTTGACGTTTGAGAGGATCTTGATCACATGATAGATCGCAACAATCAGAAAAAGGCCGAGGCCTCCAATGACAATCGTCAGGACCAGGTAGAGA
>CBDUQG010000017.1:0-16371 GCA_965369305.1 uncultured bacterium | reverse complement strand
TCTTTATATTCATCTTAATGCCTAGATCTCCTAGCAGCTTTCGCCAGCCCTTCGGGTCACTTAGCATCCATTCAATTTCTGTATTGGACTCAATCCCACTAATCGTTTCACGCTTCTTGAGATCAAAGGTCGTCTTGTCTCCCCTCCTCCGGATACGGACGGTCCCCTGCTTTAGCTTTTCGTAGTAAGTGTCTTCTGCTCGCTTAGTACCCCTGAACCTGGCTTCCTTGTGCAGCAAGGCGAGAAGATCTTTGTAATCCCCTTTCTTAACTGGCACTTTGGCTTCAATTTCGATCATGCCAGCCTGTTAGCGATAAATGAGCTCACTACGATGCACGCCGACCCCAATGAAGTTGATCGGTACCTCAAGAAGCTCTTCAAGCTTCAAGATGTAGTCCTGAGCATTTTTTGGCAGGTCTTTAAAGTCTTTAACCTTCGAAATGTCCTCTTCCCAGCCTGGCATATCTATGTACTGAACTTCTACACGCTCGAAGTCTTCGAGAGAAGCTGGGACAAACTCAATCACCTCACCATCCAGAAGGTAGCCGGTCGCTATTTTAATACTTTGGAAGCCGGTGAGTACATCAAGCTTGGTGATGTTGATAGAATTGATACCATTGATAGTGATGGCGTTTTTAACGACGACCGTATCAAACCAGCCACAGCGTCTTGGTCGACCCGTGGTAGCTCCATATTCAGATCCTTGGTCACGGAGCATTTTACCTTCCATGTCACCTAATTCCGTTGGAAACGGTCCGCTGCCTACGCGTGTGGTGTAGGCCTTTACAATGCCCACACAGGACTCCATACGGCTTGGTGAGATTCCCAGGCCTGTACATGCTCCTCCACTGGTCGTGTTACTGGAGGTGACGTAAGGGTAGGTTCCAAAATCAATATCAAGGTGTGATCCCTGAGCACCTTCGGCCAGGATCGTTTTACCTTCCTTGTAGGCTTTATCCAGGTATTCGATTGTATTGGTAATATACGGAGAAACTACTTCAACAGCATCTTTATAGAAGTTGATCTCCTTTTCGATATCAATCTTGATACCAAAGGCTTTCATTTTTGCCTCAGCATTAGCGCGAAGCTTCTGGGCGAAATGCTCGAAACTAAGCAGGTCTCCCATACGTATTCCGCGGCGACCGATTTTGTCCGTGTAGGCTGGTCCAATTCCACGCTTAGTGGTTCCCACTTTCTTATCACCTTTTCGCTCCTCCTGAATGACGTCGATTTCTTTGTGATAATCAAAGATGATGTGGGCTCTGTCGCTGATGAGTAGCTGCTCACTGATATCAACGCCCTTCTCCTTCAGCTCATGGATTTCATCGAGCAGTGTTGGAATATGAACCACACAGCCATTACCGATGATGCAGATCTTTCCTTCATGAAGAACACCAGACGGTAGCAGGTGGAAGATAAACTTCTCGGATTTACCGCCTTTATTCACCACGATGGTATGGCCGGCATTGGCGCCTCCGGCTGCTCTAGCGATAATGTCGTATTTCTGAGACATGATATCCACCAGCTTCCCTTTTCCTTCATCGCCCCATTGGCTCCCCGCAACATAAACAACCTGCCCCAGTTTTTCAGTTAGTTGTTCGGCATTCTTGATGGACAGTTTCATGTTTTGAGAGCGTTAAAAGACCTTATCAAGGCTATCAAATGCCAGGCTGATCGTCAAACCAATTGGGCCTTTTTGAGGTAGTTTTTAAGGAGGTCAACCGGCAGCCCAACCACATTCCAGTATTCTCCTTCCATGTAAGTAGTCCAATGTCCCTTGCCTTCAATGGTCATGGCGCCTGACCGCCCTACCCACTCGTTTGAATCAAGATACTCCTCCAGACTTTCGTCACTGAAGTCGCGGAAGTGGATCCGGGTTCGCTCAAAGCCGCTGTAGCAAGCTTCCTTTGCTTTATTAATGAGTGCCAGCCCTGAATAAACGTCACAAAAACTCCCTTGGTATGTCTTGAGGGTTTTTCTGGCATCATCTCTGCCTTCTGGCTTTAGGGCAATTCTACCGTTACTGAGTAGCACCATGGTGTCTGAACCAATGATCCAGTCAGCATGATGCCTTTCTGAAACTGCCTCAGCCTTCCTGATGGCGATAGATCTGGCGATGGCATGCATCTTTTTAAGGCCAGCATGATGCTCATCAATGTTGGCTGGAACCACTTTAAACTCAAGCCCCATCCTTTCGAGGATTTTTTTTCGTTGAGGGCTGGATGAAGCAAGTATCAGCGCCATTAATTCATGAGCTTAACGACTTCATCAATCGCTTTTTGAAGCTGTTCATCAGCATCGGTACTTTCGTTATCGGCAATCGTGACGTCCGGGATGATTCCTCCATCTTGAATGTCCTGAAGTCCGGGGGTGAGCCATTTTGCCACAGTGAGCTTCAGACTGGAGTTATCAAGAAAATAGCTAACCTCCTGCACACTTCCTTTTCCAAAGCTACGTTCCCCCACAATGGTAGCCAGGCCATAGTCTTGCAGAGTTCCTGCGACGATTTCTGAGGCTGACGCGCTACCTTCATCAATTAGAACCACTACAGGGAAATCCTTTAATCTGGCATTCCCGCGACTCAACAAGACCTGTGAGAAGTCCGCATAGTTGATCGTAACAAGCTCTTCCTGAGCCTCAACAAAGTGACCGAGGATGCTCAGTGAACTATCCAGCAGCCCTCCAGGATTGCCTCTAAGGTCAATAATTAATCCCTTGACGGCAGGGTCCGATATAGCCTTTTGAGCCGCCTCACCAAACTCATCAGCCGCTGTGAAGTTGAACTGGGAAATGGTCAGGTGCATGATGCCGCTGCCGGAAAAAATTTCGTACTCAACAGATGGAATCTCAATCAGATCGCGCTCAATAATGAAGGTCTTTGTTCCGCTACTGCGCCTAACTTTAAGCTTCACTGTTGTACCCTTGGGGCCCTTTATCAAAATGACGGCATCTTCCAGAGTCATCCCCTCAAGGCTCATGTCATCCACTTCCAGAATCACGTCTTTTGGCATAAGGCCCGCCTTGTCGGCAGGTCCTCCTTTGATAGGGCTGACAATGGCAATTTCTTCGGCTTCGTTGTAGCCCACCACGGCGCCTATCCCCTCAATCTCACCATCTAGACTATCAAGGAAGTTCTGATTTTCCTCCTGATCCATGTAGGTAGAGTAAGGGTCATCAAGCTGCTCAACTAAATTCTTAAGAACAGAATCAACGACTTCATTTCTGTTGATTGCATCCTTTTCGAGGTAACTACCTTCAATGAGCTCCCAGACACCAATGAGCTTTTCTAGCTCCTGGCTATGGATGCTGATTTGAGGGAGGCCATTGCTGTGAGCACTTCCGAGTGTGACCAGGTCCATCTGATAAATCATTCTGGCCGCTTTAGCGCGGGTCACCCTTTGGTATATTCCTACATAGTCGGTTCGCTGCGGCGCAATCACGTTGAGCTCCAGAGCTCTCATGATGAGTGCTTGAGATTGAGTGTTTCGTGATACATCGGTGTAAGGGATGTTTCCCTTATAGACGTTCGGTATCGGAATGCTCTGCGAGTGAAAAAGCAGCTTGAGTCCATCAACCAGCGTGAGCTTCTTGTCCGGCTCTACCTTTGGTTGTCTGTCATCCAAAATCCCAAGTTTGATTGCTTCTTTAAAATATGAGGCATACCAAGCATTGTTGCGAGTGTCCTCAAACGGTAGCTCCGCGTAGCTACTTGGCCTGAAGTCAGGACTATTCAGAAGAACCAGGTATTTGACGAACTCTGCCTTGCTAATAAGCGTGTCTGGATGGAAGTAAGGTGTTTCCTTAAAGACATCATTTCGCCGGAGGTAGTCGACCGGGTAATAGTAGGAGGATCCTTGCGGGACATCCTTGTACTGGTGAGCCATTGCCCCTGGTGCCATCGTTACGAACGTAAAAAGGGTCAGGCTGATTGTCAGCAGTTTTTTAAACATGGTTGAGCTTAGTTTATGGATTAGAGTTTAATGCCCGGAACAGGAAAATTAGCGCAAAGGGCTTCAACTTCTCCTTTTATGGTTTTAAGATTGACTTCATTCTCTGGATCAGCGATCACGCGATCCATCCAGTCTGCTATTTTCTCCATTTCTGCCTCTTTCATGCCACGAGTTGTAATAGCCGGGGTTCCCAGGCGAATGCCTGAAGGATCAAAGGGACTTCGTGGATCGTTTGGCACCGTATTTTTATTGAGTGTGATACCCACTTCATCAAGTGCATGCTGAGCCAATTTTCCGGGAACGTTCTTATTGGTGAGGTCGGCCAGGATCAAGTGAGTGTCTGTTCCGTCTGAAACAAGCTTGAAGTCTCGCTTTTTCATTTCCTCAGCAAGGTGGTATGCATTTTTCTTCACCTGCATTGCGTAATCCTTGAATTCAGGCTTCAGAGCCTCAGCAAAAGCAATGGCTTTACCGGCAATGGCATGTTCGTGCGGCCCCCCCTGAAGTCCAGGGAAAACAGCTCGGTCGATTGCTTTAGCGTGTTTTTCCTTACAAAGGATCATGGCACCGCGAGGACCACGGAGGGTCTTGTGAGTGGTGGTCATGACAACATCAAAATAAGGAACAGGTGATTCCAGAGCCTTCCCTGCAATGAGTCCGGCTGTGTGCGAAATGTCAGCCATGGTCAGCGCGCCGACTTCATCAGCGATCTCCTTGAATTTTTTCCACTCAATGTCACGCGGATAGGCAGTAAACCCTGCTACGATCATCTTTGGTTTGTGCTCGAGAGCCATTTTGCGTACCTCATCCATGTCGATGTAGCCGGTTTCGGGATTGACCCCGTACTGCACAAAATTGTAGGCCTTACCAGAAAAAGCAATTGGAAGACCATGGGTGATATGGCCGCCGTGATCAAGCTTGAGGCCCATGACTGTGTCACCGAATTCAAGCAGGGCAAAGTAAATAGCTGTATTGGCTGGTGATCCTGAATAAGGTTGAACATTGGCATGTTCCGCTCCGAAGAGCTCCTTAGCACGGTCAATGGCCAGATTCTCGATAACATCTACATTCTCCTGGCCTCCGTAGTAACGCTTTCCTGGGTAGCCCTCGGAGTATTTGTTGGTCAGAATTGACCCGTTTGCCTCCAAAACAGCCTGCGAAACATAATTTTCTGATGGAATCAGCTCAATTCCTTCAGACTGGCGCTGTGCCTCAGCCATCATGGACTTATACAGAGACGGATCCTGGTCTTTGATTGTTTCGTACATAAGCGTAAAAATTAAGGGCTACTTTAGGCACCGAATGATCTCCTTTTCAGTAATGATCATGTCGACGTTTTCATCATACGGCTCTTTAGGGACTTCTTCAAGAACTTGTTCACTGAAGGCTAAGGCCACTTTTGAGACCTCTTTTTTTGTTTCAAGAAAGCGATCATAATAGCCTTTTCCCATTCCTATCCTGCCGCCATTTCGGTCAAACGCGACCCCGGGCACAATGATTAAATCGAGCTTCATTTCTTCATCGCCCCCCTCCTGGTCTGGCTCCATGATGCCGAAGGCCCCTGGCTTTAGTTCCTCGAAGGATTTAAAACGGATCGGAATAAAGGACGAACTCGAAGTAAGCTTCGGCAAATAGAGCGTTTTAGTTTCAAGGTATTTTTCCATCAGTTCCAGGGTCTGAACCTCGTATCTTTGGCTATAATAAAAAAGTACCCGTTCAGCCTCCTTGAATAGCTGCGTTTTCTCAAGTCTCTGGGCAATCTGAATGCTCTTTTGCCCTTTTTCATCAGGGCTAATGGATTCCCGTGTTCTGAGCGCCTGATTTCTAAGCTCTGATTTGTTCATTTGCTTTAGTTTTGTTTGACACCAAAGACCTCGGCAGCCATTTCAACATTGCTAGGCCCCTTCTCAGTTACCTCCTCCTTTTTTTCAAGGGTTGATAGGTCGATCTTTTTCATTTCCAGATTGAGCGACAGTTTGCTTCCGAACACCTTAACAAGTGCCTCCTGCACAACGGCTTGGTTAGCCGCACTGCTGATCTTTTCCATGAAGGCTGATGATTTGAACGAAATAGTCAGAATGCCACTTTCATAGCGAACCGGCTCGCCATCCATGAGCGACATTTTGATGAATGGTGTATCGATGGCGTCAGGAACGCGTTGCCAGCTTTTTTTGATCTGACTGAAATCCAGCTCAGGTAGCGCTCCAGGCTCACTGACTTCTTCTTCCTTGGGTGCTTCGGCCTTGGGTGACGGGGTAACCGGCGGGGCCGGGATTTCTTCCTTCTTCACTTCCTCAGTAGGCGCTTCTGATTTCTCCTGCGTATCAGCCACATTGAATTGGCAGGCTTTGATGATAGCCATTTCTATGGGTAGTTCCGGGATCGGACTCAAGCTGATCTGACTCTTGGCTTCTGTAAAGATTTCAATGAATCCCAGAATGAGCTTAGTGTCCTTACTGTCGCCCAGGTTGATGAGCATTTGCTCGCGGAAGTAGCTGATGATTTCTTTGAGGAACTGAGAGGTGCTTTTACCCTTGGACTTAATTTGCCCGAGCAGCTGAACGGCATCCAACGTTTTTCTTTCGAGCAGGTAACGGAAGAAGGTTTCCAGGTGTTCCCCACCTGTTAACCCGAGACTCTCACTGACGTTTTCGATAGTCACCTCCCCTGCCGTGATCATTTGTTCCAGCAGGCCAATCGCATCCCGAAGCCCACCACTACTCAATTTAGCAATCAAATCTAGTGCATCTTTTTCAAACTTACCTCCCTCATTCTGGGCAATTTCCTCAAGTCGACGGCTAATATCAGTGACATCAATGCGGCTAAAGCTGAATTGCTGACAGCGCGAAACGATGGTTTCCGGAATTTTGTGAGCTTCAGTTGTTGCCAGAACAAAATAAGCATGAGATGGTGGCTCTTCCAGGGTTTTTAGGAGGGCGTTAAAGGCCTCCTTGGTGAGCATGTGCACCTCATCGATGATATAAACCTTGGTTGTTGCCTGAGACGGCGCAAAAACAATTTTCTCACGAAGCTCTCTGATTTCATCAATCCCGCGATTGGATGCAGCATCAATCTCAATCAAGTCGACCAACTTTCCATCGTTGATAGACGTACAGATTTCGCACTGATTACAGGGCTCAATTTCTCCGACTGGACTGGTGCAATTAAGCCCCTTAGCCAGAATTCTGGCGAGCGACGTTTTTCCTGTTCCACGTGGTCCGCAAAAAAGATAAGCGTGTGAAAGCGACTTCGATTTAAGGGCGCTTTGAATAGTCTTTTTCGCATGCTCCTGTCCAACGAGCGTGCTGAAATTCTGAGGTCTGTATTTTAAATAGAGTGACATGCTTGCTAGTCAGGGTTAGGAGGTCTTGATTATACCCGAGCCCCATTGGCATTGCAATTAAGCTTAGCGGACAGTAAGATATTTATGTTTTTAAATAAAAAAATCATGAAGAAACTTGCCATATTTTCCCTCCTTTCACTATTTGTTTTAACTGCTTGTGGTGCTCCAGTAGATAGCACTCCAAGGAAGCTCGGACGCACTGATGCCCCGATTCTCATTGAAGAGTTCTCCGACCCTGAATGCCCAGCCTGCGCCCAGATCAGTCCTCAGCTTGAGCAGCTCGTTAAGGACAACCCAACCCTTGCCAGAATGGAGTATTACCACTTCCCTCTTAGCTACCATGAGCATGCCTTCATTGCTGCGGAAGCGGCTGAATGCGCCGGTGACCAGGGTAAGTTTTGGGAATACCTAGGAACCATCTTTGAGAATCAAAGCAGTCTGAGCGAGGACTACCTTTATAAGGTGGCTGACAGCCTTGAACTGAATCGTGAAACCTTTGATGTTTGCCTGAATGACCACCATCACAAAAAGAAAATCCTTTCTCACATGGCCGAAGGCTCACGTCGAAGGCTACCTGGTACGCCGACCATCTTCGTAAATGGCCAAATGGTTCGTTGGACCGATGCAGAAACCTTCAAGGCCTACCTTGAGAGCCTCTAGGGACGTCCATCACTTATGAACACGTCGAACTTTTCAGGATCATCCTCTTTTGCTGTTTCGCCTGGATATCTTCCAAAGTGCCTGATCCACTCTTCATCGATGGCCTGGATTCGAGGCGTATAGTAAGGATCCGCCTTTTCATGATAAAGCGGATAGGCAGCATCTGCGCCAATGAGTAATCCAACTGTGACCACTGGTGCAATTTCACTACGATCTCCATAAGGCCCCCAACCATGCGGGTAGGCCAAGGTCGTAAAGTCCATGCCTTCTGGCATCCATTTTCTGAAGTCTTCTTTTTGCTGCATCAAAAGCTCCTTGGCTCCCTGAGCAGAAAACTTTCGCAGATCGTTGTGGTCTGGTGTATGAAAGCCAAGTTGTCGACCTGTTTCATGCAGATAGTGGATCTTTTTCTTTGCTTCAGCAGTTGGCCCAAAGGGAAACTTATTCACATGAAAGGCAGCAGCGCTGCCAAACTCAGGGTATTCCCTGTAAAACTGATCCAGAATTCCAATGGCACTGTTTGGGTCGATGGTTCCATCGTCGAGGTATCTGAACTGATTCTTGTTTCCATCGTCAAAAGTAATGATAACTGGCTTCTTTCCAGCTGGAATCGGAAAATGACTTCTAGCATAATCCTCAATCGAAAGAAGCACGTAGTCATTGTTATAAAGCCACTCTAAATCACCCCTAAAGCCCTCATAAGAACGGGTCCAGCGTCTTTCAGCAGGGCCAACACTGTGGTACTCAAGAATGGGAATGCGTCCCATTTCATTCACCTCTGCCGGTGACTGAAGATTAGTAAACAGGCTTGATAAAACAAGCCAGGTGATCATGAGCTGATTCATCTTTTTGGCTTTTCTTTATATTCAATTTTGACGGGACTTCCTGTGAAGCTGAATTTTTCCCTTAACTTGTTCTCGATGTACCTGATGTATGAAAAATGAAAAGCGCTCTTTTTGTTCACAAACACAATGAACCTGGGTGGCTGTGTTTCTGGTTGTGTGATGTAGTAGATCTTAGGATGGACCTTTCCCTTGCCAGTTGGACGGTGCTCATGAACGAGCTGCTCCATGAAGGTGTTGAGCTTAGCTGTCGGAATTCTCTTTTTACGCTCAACCATGATCTGGTCAATCTGTTCAAAGATGACGTGCATGTTCTTTTTAGTCACGGCTGAAGTGAAAACAACCGGCGCCCACGACAGGAACGGAAATCTTTTTTTGAGTCTGGCGATGTAGCGGGCCCGACGCTCCTCTTCTTTCGGTGAATCCTCATCTTTAAGGTCCCACTTATTGGCCAGAATAACCAACCCCTTGCCGGCCTCTACCACGTAGCTGGCAATAGCTTGATCCTGATGTGAGATCCGCTGGCTGCTATCCAGGACAAAGAGGGCAACATCAGCCCTTTCGATGGATGCCATCGATCTTAAGGCACTGAATTTCTCAATCCCCCTCTCGGTTTTGCCCGGTCTTTTAAGGCCTGCCGTATCAATGAAGTTATATTCTTTATCCTTATGCTTAACCAGGCTATCGGTGCTGTCACGTGTGGTTCCTGGAATGTCAGAAACAATGAGCTTCTCTTTGTTCAAAATGGCATTGATCAGGGATGATTTCCCTACATTGGGTTTTCCGACTAGGGCAACTTGCGTATGGCCCTCCTCCCACTTAACAATCTTCTTATAGTCCTTGTCATCCTTTGTGATGAAATGCCGTTCTTTCAGCGAGAGAATCAGGTTGTCGATGAGCATGTCCACGCCTGTTTTGTGCATGGCAGACACTTGGTGCGGCTGGCCTAGGCCGAGAGAGTAAAACTCAGCGAGCTGCGCCTCTTCCATGAATGTGTCGCATTTGTTCACCACCAAAAAAACAGGTTTCTTCATCTTCTTGCGAAGGAGTTCAGCTGCCTTGAAGTCCTGACTTTGAATACCACTCCGGTCTACTACAAAAAGAATGAGATCTCCTTCTTCCATAGCCACCCGACTTTGAGCCTGCATATCATCTTCAATGGTCGTCTCCCCTTTTCCAAATTCCAAACCGCCGGTATCGACTAAAAAGAAGTCAATGACTGAATGCGTAACCTTATGAAAAAGCCGGTCCCTGGTGGTGCCTGATTCATCAGCCGTAATGGCCACCCGTGAACCTATGATCTTGTTGAAGAGAGTTGATTTACCGACGTTGGGCCTTCCGACGATCGTAATGATCGGGGTTTTCATATTTTTTAGCTATAGAACTTAGCTCTTTCGCGTTTGCGTCTGTTTTCGGCTCTTTTAACGGCTGACTCACGGACGAGCTTTTTGGTAGGCTTTGCCTTATGGTAGCGATTGCGCTTAAGTTCCATAATACGGCTGCGCTGAACTACTTTTTTAAAGCGGCTCATTAGCCTTTCGTTAGATTCACCTTGTTTCTTGACTGCAAAAATCATTGATTGCTCCTTTTTTAGAATAAATAGCCTATATTTTATACAGGAAAGGCCGATGCAATGCAAATCTTTTTAAATGTGCTAAACTGCTTTAAGAATTACTTCCTAAAATAAACACTATGGGATTCATGGATCAGGCCAAGGATCTGTACAAGCTCCAGAAGCAGGCCAAGCAAATCAAGAAAGAGCTAAAGAATATTCACATTGAAGCCGAGTCAGACGGTGTTGTCGTTACCGTTAATGGTGAACAAAACTTCATGGAGGCTAAGATTCCAGAGGCCCTTTCAGGTGACCATGCGCGCATCGGTAAGGCCTTTGTCGAAGCAGCCAACAAAGCCATTCAGAAATCTCAGGTCATTGCTGCAGATAAGATGAAGGATGTGATGGGTGACATGGGAGGCTTACTTGGTGGCAACCAGCAATAGCCCTATGAGAAAGCTATTTTTCATTACCCTCCTCATCGCTGTTTTCGGTATTTTCTTCCTTTATCAACAGTACTCATCAGCCATCCAGTATGTACTGAACCCTGAAGGCAGTGCTCGTATTACAGTTAATGTTCCTGAGGGATCCACTGGCTCTCAAATTGCTAGCCTACTTAGAGATGAGGGGCTTATTAAAAGTGAAGATGCCTTCAGTTTTTACTTGCGGCAAAATGGTTTGAGTGACCAGCTTAAGGCAGGTCGCTTCATTTTTCAGGAAAACCATGGACTAGATGAAATAGTTCAAATATTGGTTGAGGGCAAGTCTTCAGAATTTGCCGTTACACTGCTTGAAGGCTGGACCGCGAAGCAAATTGCCGAGAGACTCGAAGCTGAGGAGCTTACAACCGTCGATGAATTTATGAACTGCCTGAAGGCGTGTGAATTCGATTTCAACTTCATTCCGGATGATCACCTAGAAGGCTACCTTTATCCTGATACCTATTTCGTAAATCCAGGTGGTTATTCCGACGAAGCTTTTATTGCCAGACTGCTAACGACCTTTAAGAACAAACTCAGTGATGATGACTGGGCGGCCATCAATGCTTCTGATAAGGATTTTGAGGATATTGTTATTATGGCTTCTATTGTGGAGCGTGAGGAGCGCGTTGATAGCGAAAAAGCCACGGTTGCCGGCATCCTTTGGAACCGCTATGACAATGGCGTGGGCCTTGGGGCAGATGCCACCGTCCTTTATGCGCTTGGGCGCACCAGTGGCGGTCTGACCTACCAAGATCTTCAAGTGGATTCGCCTTACAACACTCGGAAGTATGCAGGCCTCCCCCCTACTCCGATCGCCAACCCAAGCATTTCAAGCATTCGCGCTGCCCTCTACCCTGATGAGACCGACTACTGGTATTACCTCCATGATTCAGACGGTGGTATTCATTATGCCAAAACCCTTGAACAGCACAATATCAATAAAGCTCGCTATATCCGCTAGCTCTCTGAAAACTTTAAAAAAGCTTTCAGTACTTTCAAAATATCTGAATTCGCTCGAACATTTTCTTCGCCCAGCTTCACAGCTTCCTTCAGGGCACATGTCCCCTCAGGGTCTGTTTCGCGGGCTCGCGAAAATGTCTCGCTCAGCTATTTCTAGTTGTTGTACTGAACGCTGATTGAGCTGCAGCCTTTACTTTCACCTTCCTGCTCGGCACAGACTTCGTAGCTGTTTTCACCAGGAGAAAGGGTGATGGTTTTTTTCCATTCTTCACTTCCGGGAATGTACTCGTCGATGTTAGCGCCATTGATGCGCACACGAGTAATCCACTTGCCAACACTTCCACCAAGCACAATTTGATCAAGTGTGGTTTCATAACTTCCGGATGAAGTCGGAATGGTGATGGACGGAGCTCCGCCACCCGATTCTTCTGTAGCGCCGCTTTCCACATCGATGGTCATACTGGCTTCACCAACAAGTCCGCCTTCCGCATCATAAGCTTTGACGCTGTAGGTGTTCAGCTCTCCGATTTCCAGGGTTCCAAGGGTGCTATTGGCGCGATATAGGAATGCACTATCCCCCTCAGAGAATCCCTGAAGCTGATAGTTATTTACCTCTACCTTGACTGTTCCTTCCGGAACGGTCCCGGTTATTTCAAAGGCCGTTTCACTGGTGACCAAATTATCTCCATTATTAGGTGAGGTAATACTCACGCCACCACTTGAGCTAGCTTCTGGCACAGACACTTCAGAATCCTCGGATTCTTCTTCCTCTTCTTCAGATTCCTCGTCGTAAACCTCCTGAGGTAGGACCAGGGTAATGCTCGCCACCTCACTTTTATTGTTGTTCTTGTCGACGGCAATGACTTCGTATTCGTTCTCACCTACTTCCAGGTTTCCAAAAGCAGTGTTCGCGGTGTAACGAAAGCTCTTTGACCCAGGAACGTATTTAGATAGTCTATAGTCATTCACAATGACAGCCTCTGTGTCAGCTGAAACACTACCAGTAATGTCTTGCTTAAGACTATCAAGGGTCACGGTATCACCATTGTTCCCCGGATCCTCGATCTGAGGCTTTGTGGGTGGCTCTTTATCATTTTCATCGATTTCCTCTTCTTCCTCTTCTACTGGATCTTCTTCCGTGTCTTCGGCAGCCTCCTCGTCTTCATCATTTGTTGAATCATCTGATTCTTCTTCAAGGCTTTCATCATCTTCATCTTCGCCAAGATCGCCGATTAGGCCAGCTCCTTGCTGCAGATTCCATCGGTACCAATTAGAGCTCTTAAAGGCATCATCCAGGGCAAAAATGATTTCTTTCTGAAGTTCTTCGGCTAAATCAGCAGCAATGCTCTCATCAATAATTAGTTCTTGTCCTACACCTATAGTACTTGATTTAACAACATCTCCTTCATGGATCACATCGGCCTTTACTGAGCCTTCCAGCACATAAAGCTTGCCAGGATAGGTCACCGCAAATACACCACGGTCTGAACTGAGGTTAAGCGGACCTGTTTGAATCGTGAAATCAGTTCGGTCGGCGCTTTTGTCGTCGATCTCAACCCAGATCTTCCCTTCATTCAAGTCAATACTAGCTGTGGTCCCGACGGCGTCACGTGTCAGTGAAGCAAATTCCACCTCACTGCTTTTATCCAGTCTAACAGTGTCTTTTTCAAAGAGTCTTAGGGTTACGCGGCCATCTGACTGGGTACGGATTTTCTCGCCTTCATAAAGGTAAATGCTAGTTGGAACACTCTTCCATTCGCCGCTTCCTGAGGTCATGGCTTTGGCACTTCCTGTTTCGATATCAAGAAAGACTTTTTCGCTGGAAAGAGTCTCTTTTTCACCTACAAAAACGGAGCCCAGAAGCTTCCAGCCTGCCACAATGATGGCAATGAAAATAATAATAACGAGGAAGGGCTTGATGAAGTCAGTAGCTCTCGAACGCGGAGCCCTTCTCTTATATTGATAATAGTTCATAATTCCTAGTTTGAGTTAGGAGCCCCGAAATTCTACAGAAAGCTCTTTTGTTTGTCAATTTTGCGGATTTTACCTATAATCATCTGGCAAATAAAAAATCGCCATTACAGATGCTGAAAAAGATTATTAATAAGGTGCTTGGTGACTCGAATGAAAAGGAACTGAAGAAGCTCGCACCGCTCGTTGACGCAATCAATCAGAAAGAAGAGGAACTGCAGTCGCTTTCCGACGACGAACTAAAGGCTAAAACGCCTGAATTTATTGAACGACTTGAAAAGGGTGAAAGTACCGACGATATTATGGTCGAGGCCTTTGCTGTTGTTAAAAATGCCTGCCGTCGCCTTTGTGGAAGCAAATTCACCCTAGGTAAGGATGAGAAAGAGTGGGACATGGTCCCCTACGATGTTCAGCTCCTGGGTGGAATAATGCTTCATAAGGGCAAGATCGCGGAAATGCGAACCGGTGAAGGTAAGACCCTTGTGGCCAGTTTACCCATGTATTTGTATGCTCTGGAAAGGAAAGGTGCCCACCTGGTCACCGTCAATGATTACCTAGCTGAGCGCGATGCCAACTGGATGGGCGTGCTTTACAAATACCTGGGCCTTAGTGTCGGGGTGATTATTCATGGTTTAAATCCCACCCAAAGAAAGGAGGCCTACGCCGCTGACATCACCTATGGCACCAATAACGAGTTTGGTTTCGATTACCTACGCGATAATATGGCTCATAAATTAGAAAGCCGTGTGCAGCGCGAGCTTCATTATGCGATTGTGGATGAGGTCGACTCGATCCTGATTGATGAAAGCCGCACTCCACTGATTATCTCCAGCCCAGCTGAGGAGTCTACTGACAAGTACTATCAATATTCTCGTTTAATCGGCCAACTCGCTGCCGATGAGCACTACAATCTTGATGAAAAGGCCCGCAACGTAACTCTGACTGAAGAGGGCATTTCTAAGATGGAAGAGCTTTTAGGTGTTGAGAACATTTACACCGAAGCTGGCTTCCTGGAAGTGCACCACATAGAGCAAGCACTCAAGGCAAAAGCCATCTTCCAACGCGACAAGGACTACCTGGTTAAGGAGGATCAGATAATCATTGTGGATGAGTTTACCGGGCGTCTCATGCCGGGGCGCCGTTATTCTGACGGTCTTCATCAAGCCATTGAAGCCAAAGAAAACGTTGAAGTAAAGCGTGAAAGTAAGACCCTGGCTACCGTTACCTTCCAGAATTTTTTCAGGCTCTATAACAAGCTGTCTGGAATGACAGGTACCGCTAAAACTGAGGAAGAGGAGTTCTTCAAAATATATGGGCTGGAGACCGTGGTTGTCCCAACCAACCGACCCATTGCTAGGCAGGACCTGCCAGATCTGATTTACAAGAATACTCGAGGTAAGTGGAACAACGTGGTTAACGCCATCAAGGAACACAATGAAAAAGGTCAGCCTGTGCTAGTGGGCACCATCAGCGTCGAGACCTCCGAAATGCTCTCAAAAATGCTCAAGCTCGCCGGTGTGAAGCACGAGGTTCTGAACGCCAAGCATCATGAACGTGAAGCTGAGATCGTTACCCTAGCCGGGCAAAAAGGAGCAGTGACCATTGCTACTAATATGGCAGGTCGTGGTACAGACATTAAGCTGGGTGAAGGTGTGAAGGAACTAGGTGGCCTGGCCATCATTGGTACTGAGCGCCATGATTCACGGCGTATTGATAATCAGCTCCGAGGTCGTTCCGGTCGCCAGGGAGATCCCGGTTTTTCTCGCTTCTTTATTTCGATGGATGATGATCTGATGCGTCTTTTTGGCTCAGACCGCATCAAGGGAATGATGGAGCGTCTGGGTATTGATGAAAACATGCCGATTGAAAACAAACTCATCAGCCGCAGCATCGAATCCGCTCAAAAGCGTGTTGAGGGTCATAACTTCGACATTCGAAAGCACCTTCTGGAATACGATGATGTTATGAACAAGCACCGCGAAATCATTTACTCGCGTCGTCTTAAGATTCTGGAGCCGGAAGATATTTCGGCAGACATTAAGGACATGATGGCCGATGAGGCAAATCACCTTGTAGCCCTTCATACTTCTACGCCAAACCGAAGTGACTGGGATCTTAACGGTATGGTCAAGTCCCTCAATGCCCTTATGCCACATTCCCATAAGAAACTTGATGCCGCGGACTTTGAAAAGATTTATGACACCAATGTACTCACCGAAAATATCGCTAATATTCTGCAGGGTGAGTATCAGATCAAAGAAGACGCTCTGCCTGATTCAAAGATACTAAGAAATGTTGAAAAGGAAATCTCCCTAAGAGTCGTCGACAGTCTCTGGATGGAGCATATTAATCAGATGACCCACCTTCGAGAATCTGTTTCGCTCCGTGGATACGGACAGCGTGATCCACTCATGGAATACAAGCAGGAAGCGTATCAGTTATTTACCAAGCTTCTGGCGGGTGTTCAGCACAACATCATCAATACTCTCTTCAAGCTTCAGATTAAAACAGAGGCGCCTATCAAGCAGCAGGAAGCACCAAAGAATCTTCAGACCAATGAGGCTGCTATTGAGGGAAACCTTACCAGGCCACGCATGAAGCAGGGTAATTC
>CBDUQG010000016.1:0-17211 GCA_965369305.1 uncultured bacterium | reverse complement strand
AGCCGAAGTCGCCCTCATCATGCAGGGAGTCTTTGGAAATATTCTAAATTACCCCTTCAAATCAGAGGCTTTCCTCCACGCGGTCAGCCACTAGATCCATCTCGATCACAAAATTATCCTTGATGAGTTTGTCACCAAGGCTTTCAAAGAAAGATCCTGAACGGGTCGTGATGCCAAACTTAGTGCGATCTACTTCCGCCTTGGCAAACGTGGTCATGCGGTTTTCGCCTGTCTGAATGTTTGCCAGAACCGTGACCGGGCTCATCACCCCTCGCACGCTGAGGTCTCCCTCGATCTGATAATTATAATCCTCCTCTCCTTCATACGGTAGGATGCGGGTGATATCAAAGAGAGCTTCTGGGTAGTCAGCCACTGCAAAATAATCATCCGCCATCAGGTGATTAACAATTTTTTTCTGAGCAGAAGGATCATCGATATCGCTGCAAGTAATGGATTTCATGTCGATCACAAAGGAACCATGCTTTGGCTCACCATCTTCTACGACGAGCTCACCACGCTTAAGGGATATGCCACCCATATGACCGCCAACTGTCTTAAAGGCTTCCCAGTATAACTGACTGGCATCCAGGTCAACTTGGTAGACCCCATCTTCTAGAGCAACTGGCTCTGCCTGTGAAACAATGACCGCCCCTTCATCTGAAAGAGCATAGGCAAGGAACAGCGGAATAAACGCCAGAAAAAGGAGGGGGATGAATTTTCGCATGAGGGCAAATATGGCTAAATGGAGCGGGTGAAGGGACTCAAACCCTCGACCTCTGCCATGGCAAGGCAGCGCTCTAATCAACTGAGCTACACCCGCAAGTGCTCAGCCATACTAAAAAAAATTGGACGACTTGGCAATGCGTTTTTCAAATGTTTGACATTATTTAATATTTATTGTATAATTTATTTATCACCTAATAAAAAGCAATATGCAAGCACAACCCAATCAAACCGATAATCAAGGGCCTTTGTATGGCCCACAACGGCCAGAAGCGGATCAACCGTTTGTTGCCAGGGTCGAAAAGGCCGGTGACGTACGTAGTGAAATTTTCGCTGCTCTGAAGGATGTTGACTCAGAAGATTCAGCTGATGATGCTGTTCAGCAGGCCTCTCTTGCCATTGATACCGGCAAAATGACCTCTGATGACTTTGGCCGCATGGTCGATGATCTTCCTGGTCATGCCCTTGGCTACGTTCTTGGAGCTGATGGTGTAGAAGAAATCCTTCCAGAAGAAGAACCTCTTCCAACCGTTGCTAGAACTAGATGGCAGGACGAAGATGACTTCTATCAGACAAACATGACCGATGCGGAAATTGCTGCTCAACTTAAGTTTCCTGACGAAGATAAGCCTGAACAGTCAGAAGATCAGAAGGCTGCCTAATCCAAATTAGTTTTAGTCTCTGAAAAGACCGCCACTAGGGCGGTCTTTTTGTTTGTGCTTTTGTTGACAATAAGGCATCAGGGCGTACAATGTAGCACTAATTAAGCTTGGTTTTCATGACTGTAAACAAACCTCCATTCTCCGCAAGCGAGCAAGAGTTGGCTAAACTGTCTAAAATGGATCGCCCCCTCAATAAAGAGGAGATCAGCAAGGTGGTAGACCATATTCCCCTTCTTGTTTTGGGTGAGGATGATAAGATGATGCAACGCATGTGCAGCGAAGTCATCAGGCGCTCCAGGCAAGGAGCTGGCTCTGTTTTGGTTTTACATGAAGGAACTGTTGCAGAGCGCTTTGAAGCGTCCGAAAAAGCAGATGCAAAGGAGCTGCCTATCATTGTGTGCCACGATGGCATCCAGTCTGCCGAAGCAACTGAAATTCTATGTAACCAAAGGATTCAGCCAGGAATTCTAGCCCTTGATCAAGGCATGGGCGCCGGCCCAAAAGGTACTGAAATCCTTCAAATGTACCATGAAAGAATGCCGGAGAAGTTAACCAGGGTCATGCAATCATCAGATGAGCCGAAAGATATCTCCGCTAAAATAGAGGCGGGCGTTTTTGATGCCTATGTCAATAAAATGAGTATCACTGGTTTTCCGGAGGTAATAAGAGCCTACCTACTCAGAACCTTCGGTCATCGCCCTAAGTAAGGCCCATCACACGTTCGCCGTATTCGTAGTCACCTTCTTTGAGGAACTTGGCGAACTCAGCTAGTTCAATAAGTGGTACCAAGAAAATGGCTACATGATGCCCTTTTCGGTCGACTGTTTTTTCGGGTTTTCGGGGAAACTTAGCTAGCTGTTCTTCGCTCGTCTTCACATCCAGGATATGGATCACCTTACCGACTACTTCTGTGATATCTTTTACTTCGTAAACATCATAGAGCTTGCGGATTTGCTGGATGACGTGACTGACGTCATTCACGCGCGCATCCAGGGCTAAGATGATGTCAGCTCGCTTGGTCTTGCGATCGAAGGTGACCGAAACTTCCTCCATGTTGTAGCGCTTTCGGCGCATCAGGGACATGACGCGATTCAGAATACCGGTCACATTGTTGACCTTGATCGAAATGTAGCGCATGGAGTGCTCAATCTGGCGTCTGTCATCGTCGGTGTAAATGTCAGTTGGACTCATTGGGCTTCGGTTATGGTTTCTCCCAGGGTTTTGCCGCCAGGCACCATGGGGAAGGTGTTGTCTTCTTGTTTTACCTTGGCTTCCAATACGATGGGGCCATTATCGGTGAGGCAGCCAAGTGCCTTCTGAAAGGTCTTCTCATCGCTAGCGGACTCACCCTTTAAACGGTAAGCCTCGGCCATTTTTACGTAATCCGGAGAAGTGATATTTACATGCGAATAGTTATTCCCATAAAAGAGCTCTTGCCACTGACGGACCATGCCCAGGTAAGAATTATTAAGAATGATCACCTTGATATTGAGCTGATGCTGATAAAGGACTTCAAGTTCCTGAATGTTCATTTGCACACCACCATCTCCACTGATGCAGATGATGGTTTTATCGGGATTGGCGAAAGCGGCTCCAACAGCTGTAGGAAGGGCAAAGCCCATCGTTCCGGCCCCCCCAGAAGTCAGCCACTGCGAAGAGCGCTTAACCGCGCAAGACAAACTCGACCACATCTGGTGCTGCCCCACATCGGTGACCAGAATGTAGCCTTCGGGATCCTTGGCGACTTCTTTGGCAATGTCGTCCAGGCAAGTGCGCATGGTGAAGTCGTGGGTGCGGCGCTCATACTCACGGTCAGCCTTCCAAGCCTCGATTTGGATGACCCAGTCGTCGGTTTTGAGGGGCTTTAAGTCTTTTCGGTCCAGTAGCTGGGATAAGAAGCCAGCCGCATCACTGTGAATGGGAAGGTCGACCTGAACCACCTTATTTAGCTCAGCTTGATCGATATCGATGTGGATGATTTTGGCATCCTTCCCAAAGGCGTCATAGCGACCCACAATTCGATCATCAAAGCGAGAGCCGATGTTAAAAATCAGGTCCGCTTCGTGGATGGCGAGATTGGCGTGGTAAAAACCGTGCATCCCCAGCATGCCGAGGTAATACGGATTGTCGATATCAATCACACCCTTTCCCAGGAGCGTTGTCACGACAGGGATTTGGAGTTTTCGGACCAGCTCATCAGCCATGTCATCAGCTCCGGAAAGCTTGACCCCGTGCCCGAGAAGCATCATGGGTTTTTTGGCTTTATTAAGCAGTTTTATGACCTCATCAAGGGTCTGCTCAGTCACCTTTTCGTAGGCAGCCACACTGGGATCGGTTTCGGAAAAATCCACTTTAGGCAGGCTGAACTGACTTGGGTGCTTCTTGGCCATAATGTTTTTTGGAATGTCGATGTGCACCGGCCCGGGGCGACCCGACGTGGCAATATGAATGGCTTCGGTAACAATTGGCACGATGTCCTCGGCGCGCTCGACTAGGTAATTATGCTTAGTGATGTTCAAAGTTACTCCTGTCATATCAGTTTCCTGAAACATGTCTTTCCCAATCATTTCGAGTGGCACTTGGCCAGTGATACAGAGTAAGGGAATGGAATCCATGTAGGCATCCGCAATTCCTGTGATTAAGTTGGTGCCTCCCGGGCCTGAAGTGGCCACACAAACACCAATTTGGCCGGTCGTTCGGGCCCAGCCTTGGGCCGCAAAAGCAGCCCCCTGCTCATGACGAACAAGGATGTGCTTAAGATCGGAGTGAAATGGCAGAGCATCGTACAGAGGTAGCACTGCACCACCGGGGTAACCGAATATGGTCGATACATCATGCTTGAGCAGTGTGTCGATGAGTGCATCCGCGGCGGTATAAGGCCTTTGACTCACGGTGTTATGAATAGTTATGAATAATTATGAAGTTTGATGATTTGTTATGAAAAATTCATAACAAGCTAGGAGGTGACTGCCCCCTCGGAGGCTGATTTCACGAGCTTTTCATACTTTGCCAGCACCCCACGCTCGTACTTAAGGGCTTTTGGTTGCCATTTTTCGAGGCGATTTTTGATTTCTTCATCTGACAGATCAACAGAAACCGATTTTTCAACAGGATTGATGGTGATCATGTCTCCTTCCTCAATCACCGCAATCGGTCCGCCCACCTGGGCTTCGGGTGCCACGTGCCCAAGCATGATACCGTGAGTCCCCCCACTAAAGCGGCCATCGGTGATCAGAGCCACATCGGCACCAAGGCCCGCACCCATCAAAGCTGATGATGGAGCCAGCATCTCACGCATACCCGGTCCGCCTTTAGGACCTTCGTAACGGATGACAATCACATCACCTTTGTTGATCTTGCTCGCTAAGATGGCATCGAGCACCTCTTCTTCGCGGTCAAAGACGCGTGCCGGCCCCTTGAATTCGTCCAATTTCTTACCGCTTAACTTCAAAACACTGCCTTCCGGGGCTAAATTCCCTTTGAGCACCGTGATGTGCCGCTGAGGACCAGCATATGGCTTATTTAAGGGGAAAATTACCTGTTGATTTTCTGCAAAATCCGGGGCGCTTTCGAGGTTTTGGGCCACTGTTTTGCCTGTCACCGTCATGCAGTCACCGTGAATCAACCCTTCTTTATAGAGCATTTTCATCACCATGGGCACACCTCCAATTCTATCAAGGTCTGACATGACGTATTTCCCGAAGGGTTTGAAGTCACCGATTAGCGGCACCTTGGCCGCCACCTGGTTAAAATCGTCTAGATTTAAATCGACTTCGGCCTCACGGGCAATGGCCAGCAGATGCAAGACCGCATTGGTTGACCCTCCCAAAGCCATGACCACCGTAATAGCATTTTCAAAAGCTTTCCTGGTCATGATGTCCCGGGAGCGAATCCCCTTCTCCATCAGGCTAAACAAGGCTTTGACCGACTCTTCAACATCCTGTTTTTTTTCGGAAGTCACCTGATTACCGTGGTCAACAGCAGCGTGCGAGGCCGTGCCAGGAAGGCTCATTCCAAGCGCTTCAATGGCGGATGCCATGGTGTTGGCGGTATACATTCCTCCGCAAGAACCTGCTCCTGGGCAGGCACTGCATTCAACAGCCCTAAGTTCTTTCTCATCCATTTTACCCGCTCCGTAGGCGCCGACTGCCTCAAAGGCCGTCACGATCTGAACATCCTCACCATTTAATTTGCCAGGCAAAATCGTCCCGCCATAAAGCGTGATACCAATGCTGTTATTGCGGGCGATAGGCATCAAAGCACCCGGAATGGACTTGTCACAGCCACTGAGCGTAAGCAGGCTATCGGCCAAATAGCCTTCATGCATGGTTTCGATACAATCCGCAATCAAATCACGGCTCATCAACGAGTATTTCATGCCCTCTGTCCCCATGGTCTCGCCGTCCGAGATGACCGGCGTACCACAATGGAAGGCCTTTCCACCGGATTCTTCGATGGCCTTTTGGGCCAGGCTGCCTAGCTTGCCAATGTGGTCGTTGCAGGGAGTGGCGTTGGTATAAGTCACGCCCAGCGTCACGATGGGTTTATCAAAATCTTCATCTTTGAATCCGACAGCGCGTAGCATGGCGCGGGCCGGGGTCCTTTTAACCCAGTCTTTTCCTTGTTTGTGGCCGGTGAGGTCAGAACTTCTGTCTTTTAGCATAATTACTTTTGTTCAAACATGGCACGGATCTTCCTGCCAACAACTTCGATGGGGTGCTCCCCTTCTTTCTTTCGCATTTCAACCAAATTCTGCATCTTGTTTTGGCTAGCCTCCTCCATCCACTGGCGGGCGAAGGTGCCGTCTTCGACTTCTTTGAGCATCTCTTTCATTCGTTCCTTGGTTTCTGGTGTAATGATGCGGTTTCCGCGGGTGTGCCCTCCATATTCAGCGGTGTTGGAAACCACCTCCCACATGTGCTCCATACCCCCTTTGTACATGAGGTCGACGATCAATTTCATTTCATGAAGACACTCAAAGTAGGCCAGTTCCGGCGGATAGCCGGCCTCGACCAGGACTTCGAAACCTGTTTTCATGAGCTCGGTCACTCCGCCACATAACACGGCCTGTTCCCCGAACAGGTCTTCGTAGGTTTCTTGCTCAAAAGTACATTCCATGACCCCCGCCTTGGTAAAGGCCATCGCCTTGGCCATGGCCAGAGCAAGCTGCTTAGCATTCCCATCGGTGTTTTCAGCATGCACCGCCAGCAAAGCCGGCACCCCGAAGCCTTCTTTATACACGCGGTACTCTTCGGTTCCGGGTGATTTGGGAGCCACCATGATCACCCCGACACCTTCGGGTGGCTTAATGTAACCATAAACCACGCTAAACCCATGTGAGAATCCAAGCGTCGAACCTGGCTTCAGATTTGTCTGAATCTGCGCTTCATATACGTCTTTTTGGTGCTCATCGGGAATGAGAATATGAACGATGTCGGCCTGGGCGGTGGCATCGGCAATGGTCGCCACGCTTAGACCATCTTCTGAGACCTGCTTCCAGGAAGCGCCGTTTTCACGCACCCCCACAATCACATTGATGCCTGATTCATGCATCATGCGCGCCTGAGCCCTTCCCTGAGCACCGTAACCAATCACGGCGACCTTCTTGCCGTCTAATGCTGATAAATCAGCGTCATTTTCATGGTACATCTTGGTTTCAGCCATTTTTTAGTGTTTTAGGTAAATAAAAACCCGTTTCGCTTCACGGGTTACAGATCTTTCATCATCGCACGCCGTGAAGCTTACCCGCGGGTAATAATCACAGATCCGACGATGACGATAGAATTTTTTTGCACGGTTCTACGTTACTAAGCTGGCCGGCGACTGTCAATTAAATTCATCCATCTTAGATCGGCCTCCTCGAAAGCTCACAGATGAGATTCCAATCGTCGTCCGGAGCGGTGCGATTGTAGGACTTCTGGCCACAACTCTTGCACATATGCAGAATACGGGTCCCTTTCTTTTTATTGTTCTCCATTCCGATCGGCGCCATAAGCCCCCTACATTCGTTGGCTCGATCTCCAGGCACATCCAGATCCACGTGCAGGGAATGCAGGCAAAAAGGGCAGTGATTCCGGCAGACCCCCTCTGTGGCGGGTTCCACAATACGCTTACAATTGGCGCATTTAAAACCTTCGTTGGCCGCGATCATGTTTTTACGAATGTGCATGGATGTCTTTAGATAGACCACATCTTATCACGATATTCCAGGAGGTTGCGATGGGTATTGAAGTAACCCCCAAGGGCAATTGAGCGCTTCATGCGCTCTGTCCACTTCTCGGGTTTTTTGTAGTACATCTCAATGATTTCTTTGAGCCCCGAATAGATAGCGTCGCAATCAAAGACGTCGTGCCCTGACACATCACAACCAAAACTCCAGCCGCACTGATCATCCATTTCTGTGGCCTCCAGCCACCATCCATCCTGGGTAGAGAAGTTGATCCCGCCGTTCATGGCAGCCTTCATACCGCTGGTCCCACAAGCTTCCATGGGAGGTTCGGGGTTATTGAGCCAAACATCACTACCAGCGACCAATAACGCCGCCGTATCGAGGTTGCGGGTGGGCATCACCGCCAAACGCACCTGCCCCCGAAGTTCTAACTGAAGCCGCCTTAGTTCGCTCATCACTCCATTACAATAATCGTCCCCGGGGTGACAAACGCCGCTGTAGATCACCTGAAGTTTGTGATGAGCAATTTCTCGCAGCCGATTGATGGCTTCAAAGAGCATGAGCGGGCGCTTATAAGGGACAAATCGCCGCGAAAAAGTCACTGTGAGGCATTCTTCGTCAAAGTAATCTTCTTTTTCCATGTGCTCAGGATCGTGAGCCAGGTACTCAGGGTGATCGTTTAGGTATTTGATGAGTAGCTGCTTAGACGACAAATGCGCCTGCCTGACTTCTTCATCTGGCAGCTTTTTAGCTTCACTGAGCATTTCCGGCTTTTCTTCCCAACCTTTTAGGTGTTTATCAAAAATCCGCTTCATGGGCGCGGCAATCCAGCTACGGTGATGCACGCCGTTGGTGATCCCCAAAAACTGATGCTGCGGGAACATTTTATGGCAGACATCAGCATGTTTTTTGGATACCCCATTGACCACCCCACTGGTGCGAAGGGCTAATTTGGTGGTGTGAAGCTCTTCATGGCCTGCTAGCTTCTGGATGTTACTCGGGAGATTCTTGCCCAGCACCTGCCCGGCCAGCGCGTAGGGAAAGCGATCATGACCAGCCGGAATAGGCGTATGTGTGGTAAACACGTTCATGGAACGGACTTTTTCGAGATTTCCCCCTTCTTCTTTCAGGCGCTGCAGACTGAGAAAGCTGGCATGTCCTTCATTCATGTGGAAGACATCAATGTCGCGATGGCCAAGCTCACGGAGCATCTTGAGGCCACCGATTCCCAGAATCATTTCCTGGCAAAGACGTGTGTACTGGTTGGTGTCGTAAAGGTCTTTGGTTAGATCGCGGTCCCACTTCTTGTTTTCTTCAAAAAAGCTATCTAGGAAGTAGATGGGCACCTTGAAGCCGCTAAGTCCTTCGATTTCGTATTTCCAGACCCCGATTTTCACCTTTCGGTCTTCAATCTGAACCGTCACGGTTTCGGGCAGCTTCTTGAAAAATTTGCCTGGATCAAAGGCTTGTTCAGGGTCATCGTTTTGGTGATAGATTAAACTAACCCCCATCATGGGGATTTCTAAGTCGGCCGCGGACTTCATCAAATCGGCCGCCAGCACCCCTAGGCCACCTGCAAAATTAGGAATCTCAGGATGCAGAGCAAATTCCATGGAAAAATAGGCGACTTTTTGTTTTTTGTTTTCGGTCATTTACCTCAACTATACATTAAATTTGAAGTGCATGACATCTCCGTCTTTAACCACATATTCTTTTCCTTCCATGCGCATTTTTCCCTTTTCTTTGGCGGCAGATTCACCGCCAGCCTCGATGTAATCCAGGTAAGCAATGGTTTCCGCCTTGATGAAGCCTTTTTCAAAATCAGTGTGAATAACTCCCGCGGCCTCGGGTGCCTTGGCCCCGATGCGAACCGTCCAGGCGCGGGCTTCTTTGGGCCCAGCCGTGAAGTAGGTATGAAGGCCAAGCAATTTATAAGCGGCCCGGATCACCGCATTTAAGCCGGATTCTTTGAGTCCGAGCTCACTCAGATAATCGGATGCCTCCTCCTGGCTGAAGCTGATGAGATCCTCTTCGACTTTGGCCGAGATCGGCAGAATGTCTTGATGCTCAGAGAGTCCCATTTCCTTTTTAACCGCTGCTGCGTCAAATGACGCAATCTGGTCTTCTTTGACATTGGCAATGTACAAGAAGGGCTTATTGGTGAGCAGGTGTAGGTCTTTAATTCCCGCCTGCTCGTCTTCGCTGAGTTCCATGTTGATGACCAGCTTTTCTTCTTCGAGCTGGGCCTTGATTTTGCGATATAGCTCAGCATCCTTGATCATCTGTTTGTCGCCGGATTTGCTCTTTTTTTCGGTGTCTGACAGGCGTTTGTTCACCGTGTCTAAATCGGCCAAAATGAGCTCAAGCTGGATCACATCCATGTCGAGCTTAGGATTGATGCCTCCATGCACATGGGTGATATCAGGATCCTCAAAGAATCGGAGTACCTGAGCAATCGCGTGGCACTGACGGATGTTGGCCAGAAACTTGTTGCCAAGCCCCTCTCCTTCGCTTGCCCCCTTAACCAGCCCGGCAATATCCACAAATTCAACCACGGCAGGAATGGTCTTCTCGGGGCTTACAAGCTTTTTTATGGCATTCAAACGAGGGTCCGGCACCTCCACAATCCCCACATTCGGATCGATGGTACAGAAGGGGTAGTTGGCTGCCTGAGCGCCACTAGAGCGGGTTAGTGCGTTAAAAAGCGTGGATTTTCCGACGTTTGGAAGGCCGACGATGCCGATTTTAAGACTCATTTCGTTTTAATTAAAGACCAGGCCTTTTTTAACTGTTTTACCGTGAATTGTCCAGTCGCGGTTTGCCCTTTTTTACTGAGGGTTGCGAACATCATTTCCCCACCCAGTGTTGGCGTGAGAATCCTAGTCAAACGTCCTTTCTGCCCCATTCCTATGAGGATGTGGGGCATTTTCTGCTCTTGCAAGTATTTACCTAAGCAAATGATATCAATCGCATCCTGGAGGCTTTTACTGGTCACTGCAAGCTTAACGACATTAGCCCCTTTTTGGGTCATTTTTTGAGTGATTTTGAGCATTTTTGAGAGCTCTGGTGTGCTTTTAAAGTCATGGTGTGAAATGATCACTTTTACTCCCTTTTTTCGAGCATTTTGAACAATTTTTTTGTTCAGTTTATCTGGCATATTCAAGGGAATATCGACGTACTTTGCACCATATTTAATCGCATCAAGGAGTACTTGAGCCTGGGCTTCACGTGTGCCAGTGAAGCCCCCTTTTTCATCGACCTTCTTACACACACACAAGATCGGCAAAGGGGCCTTTGCAAGGAGATTGGGAAGGTCGAGGTCTTTTACACGATCTAGCCAAATTTCTGCTAAATCGGCCTGTTTTGAAGCCTCTAGGAGCCTTCTTTTGACTTCCTTTTGAGTGGATGCCTGAATGGGCACGCATAGTTTCATGAAGCCACTATATCACAGGGAAAACGAGCCCTTAAATACTTGACATAATAGCAATTATATACTATGCTACGGTTCAGGCAAACTGCCTGAGCACTCCGCATACGCGGGTGTGCCTGATCTTTACCAGCATGGTTTTTGCTGGCTCTCACTCACACAACTGTCCCACTGGGACCTTCACACGGTCCCCGAAGGGACACAAGGAGAACGCCATGACAACTCTAGCACTCATTCTGTCAATACTAACCCTTCTCGGGTTGGTAGCGGGAGGCATCGCCGTCCGCTATTACTTCGTACCACGCAGCAACGTCGCCGAACTCGTCAGGAATGCGGTCAAGAAAGAGCTCGATGAAAGCGCGGCCGCACGCGGCTTCGTGAACAGCAATCAGCTCGAGAACGCAATCAAGAAGGCGATCAAGGGTCTGGTCAAGAGGGATTGGCTGACGACGTACTACTCCTCGGACGCCGATGTCAAGAAGCTCGTCGAGGACATCCTCGAGGAAGCCAAAAAGACACTCGTCGACGAGGACAAGCACCTCGACGAAGATGCCGTCAACAAGCTCATCGAGGCAGCCCTCGAGGAAGCCAAGAAGACACTCGTTGACGAGACCAAGCTCGAGACTCACGTCCAGGACGCCACCAAGGACTTCGTGACCGAGGTTGCCTTGAAGAACCGTCTCGACGCTCAAGCCTCAGCCCCGCCACCCGACCTGGGCAGCACGATCACCACTGGCTACCCGAGCCAGCCGCCGACCCGTGTCGATTCCCCACAAAAGGGTGCCGACATGGCGGCCGATGAGGTCCTTCGCAGGATCGAGGAACTGAAGATTCCCGAAATCATCGGGCGCTTGGACGATGTCGAGAAGCGTGCATCTAACAATGAGTCACGCTCTAGCAAAGCGATGACTGCTGTTCGTCGCTTGCATGAGTACACCTCGAATCTCCAGAGGCATGCCGTCAACCCCACACGAAAGAGCAAGGACGAGGAAGTCGAGAGCCTCGAAACTGAGCTTCGCGAGGGTCATCTTCAGCTCAAGACTGCTGCCGAAGATGCAGAGGGTGAGTACGCTCTGCTCTGCGGCAGTGAGATGAAGGAGAATCCTTCGGACTCGGATCTTCGCTTCGAAGCAGAACGTCACATCGGAGATCTTCGCAAGAAGGACCCCAAGCGGACGTATACCTACGACGAGGAGCTCGAGCTCAAGCGTCAGTACATTCGAAACCGCGCTCAGCACAAGGCTGCCTACGACGAAAGGGTTGAGCGTACTAGTGAGAAGGCCGAACGGGCCCGAAAGGCCCTGCAGGACTTCGAAGCATCTACGGACGTGAAGAAGAAGCAGGAGCGCATCAAGGCACTCAAGACCGAACTCAAGACCTTCGATATGCTGGACAATCTCGTCGAGCGTATCTATCAGGTCATCGAGCCAGGAGCAATGACTGCCGCCAAGCCGAAGCCGCGGAGGTCCAAACGACCCCTGCCGTCTCCGACCCCCGCTCGCACGCCGACCCTTCGTCCGTCCGCGCTGCCCCCTTCTGACACTGCACCCGAGTCCGAACCCCCCATGATGGTGGGTGACGATGAGGTGTTGGACGACGAAGCACCGGACAGCGTTCCGAGCCTGCGTGAGCTTTTGGACAACAGCTCGCAACCCCCACGTTCGGAGGCCGACAGCAGTCCGTGAGGTGAGAGGCTAGCAAAAAACCATGCGACCCGCGCCCCTCCCAGCATGATTCCAACTGAATCATGCTGGGAGAGCGCCACCTTTTTTGATGTGTCTGAGAAGCTAAGATTCTTGACTGAATTTAATTAATATGCCACTATAAACTCTCTACGAATTGTAGGGCATTGCCTTGTTTTGCCAGGGCTGATCATTAAAAGCATGGAATCAAGTGTGCCTTATTCCTTATGAATAAGCCTGATCTGACTACTTCGGGCATTTTTTGATGTCTGAGTGTTGGATGCGGGTTTCTGGGAATACAGCCACTTGAATTATTTGCTAAAAAGGCTCTGCGTCGCCAATTGCTACTTATTGGTGGCGGCTGGTGACGCAGACTTTTAACCCTAATTTGGAGACTAGATAGATGGAGAAATTCAATGCCATCCTGATGGAGAATTTTGGTGGAACGATTATTGTTCTTATTGTCCTTGTGGTAGGCGTCGTCCTTGTCTTGAACTGGCTTCACAAGCGGAGCATCAAGAGGTTGATGAGGCGAGAGTGGAGGCTTATGTATTCTACGATTGAGTCAAAAGTAGACGAAGTTGTAGAAGAAGCCTGCGTGAACTTCGTGACCCTGGATGAGGTCCAAGAGCGTTTCAAGCACTACACCCCGCGCAAAAGCCTCAAGAAGCGCTACGCGACGAAGGTCGAACTGCGTACCATGATCGCTGAAGCGGTCGAGGACTTGGTGAACTTGCACGAGGTGCAAGAACACATCAACAAGCACTACAGTGCCCGCAAAGCCATTTCTAAAAAGTATGTGACGCAGAAAGCACTGGAAGCACTGCTTTCGGACTACGTCGCCAGCGACGACTTGGCTCGAGAAATCGAGGAAATGGTGGCGCTTGCCTTGCAGGCGCTGACCGATGAGGAAGAGGAACCCCGTGATAAACCCACCCTTATTCGAGAGGAGCCTGAAAGCCCAACACTCATCGGGGACGGGTCGGAGAGAAAAACACGCCGAATTAGGCAGCGTGAGAATACCACCATCATCCGGACCAAGCGCCCTGATGAAGGCAGCTCACCGCCCCCTCTGCCAGATGAAGAAGATCCAGCGCTTACTGTTTGCTCAGGCCCCTCAAGGACCACGAACTGGCCTCACACCAAGAGGCAAACCAGCAAATAACCGTGCTTTTGGCGTCTCTTCCGGAATAACCTACTGCAGGTTGGACCGGAAGAGCGCCATTTTTTAAAGGCCTTGGAGTCATAATACCCTTGACTCATTGGCATTTTTATGATACTTTACTCTTCCTACCATTGTAGGATATCTCACGTCCCTTTAGGGTTGCGTGATGATCATTAACAGCAAGGTATGTTCAATATTCCTTATGAGTAAGCCTGATCCAGCGGTTTATAGGGCACGTTTTGTGTCCTCATTTTTCGTGGATTCGGGCGCTTATGAATATCTGAATTTCTACATTATTTTGATAATTACTTCTAATCTTCTTTGACCGAATCTCTGTGTCACGACCTGCTTCTTAGCTTAGGCGGCAGCTTGTGGCACAGAGACATGTTGTCTTTGTGGTATCCACACCGGGCGCAAGCCTGGTTCACAAGAACAGGGCAATGCCCTTTCATGGGCATTGCGCCCGGAGGAAACGTCATGAGTCACCAGACTGGCGCGCTTCGGCGCGTTTTCACCAACAACCACAACCCCGAACACAAGAAGGAGAAGGCCATGAAGACCAAAATCTTCACCCTGATGGCGGCCCTCATGGCCGTCTTCGCATTCACGCTTCTCACCCCCGAGGTGGCCTACGCCGCCCAACCGGGTGAGTGCCCCGAATGTGACATGAAGCCCACGCCGGCTCAGCGAGCCGCTTGCGTGTGTCCTGCCAACGTCACACCGAAGCCCAAGCCGAAGCCGAAGCCCAAGCCGAAGCCGAAGCCCGGCCCCAAGCCGGACAAGACCGACTGCGGTGAGCACGAGGTCCCCAAGGAAGGCGGCGGTTGCGAATGCATCGACGGCTACGAGCGCTTCCCCGTCAAGGACGGTGCTTGCGTCGAAGAGTGCAAGGAAGGCGAAAAGCGTGACGAGAACGGCGAGTGCAAGGCCGTTGCCGAGTGCAACGACCCCTGCAGCAAGGCCCTGGTCGAGCAAGCCGAGGAGAACAAGAATACTCTCCTGGCGGCCATCGGCAGTGCACACTGGCTGCTCTGGGTCATCGCTGGTCTGGCGCTGCTCGGTGACATCCTGCTCATCATCCTGCTCGTCAAACTTCCCAAGAAGAAGGACGAGGATGAAGAGGAAGCCAAGCGCAGGGAGGAAGCTGCTGCCAAGCGCAGGGAAGAAGTTGCTGCCAAGAAAAGGGCGGCCAAAGCCAAGCGTGAGGCCGAGGAAGCCAAGCGCAAGGCCGAGGAGGAGGAAGACGACGCTGATGACAGCGCCGAAGGCTCCGACCCGGAAACCGAGGATGACGAAGACGCGCCCCCACCCCGCAAGGGAGACGGCAAGTCCAAGAAATCCAAGGCGCCCCCGCTTCCTCGCGAGGAGGAGGAAGACGACGAGTAGATCGTCAGGGTAACGTAGAAACCCTTGCTACGTAAACTAGCGCTCCTCCGGGCTTGACCCGGAGGAGCCTAGCTCCCCATTTTCCCTCAGAAGCCCTGAGGCTTTTTTGATATGTTTTACCACCATCATTACCCTTGACAGTTTTGTAAATATATGATAAAGTTGTTCTCCTAAACATTGTAGGAGAGGTCCTCAATGCCTCTATGGCAGGAGTGAAAACTCCTCATGTTTATGGTCTTTAACAGCTCGTTTCTAGTAAAATTTCAAGGGGAAAAATGGCTATTTTCGCCTCCTTTTGCTTATGTTGTGGCTCTCTGTGCCATAAATTGTTTTATATGCGCGTGCGCGCTTATAGGGCAGCTTGTGGCACAGAGACATGTTGTCTTTGTGGTATCCACACCGGGCGCAAGCCTGGTTCACAAGAACAGGGCAATGCCCTTTCATGGGCATTGCGCCCGGAGGAAACGTCATGAGTCACCAGACTGGCGCGCTTCGGCGCGTTTTCACCAACAACCACAACCCCGAACACAAGAAGGAGAAGGCCATGAAGACCAAAATCTTCACCCTGATGGCGGCCCTCATGGCCGTCTTCGCATTCACGTTCACGCCGAGCATCGCTCTGGCGCAGAACCCCGAGGACAAGCCCGCGGACGACGCCGACAAGGACAAGCCCGCAGACAAGAAGGACGAGGACGAGAAGAAGTCCGACTCCCCCCTCATGCCCGTCAAGAGCTGGGAGGAGCTCAGCGAGCTCGACCACTACGTCGGTCGTCACTACTACGTGACGATGCAGGCAGAGTACGTCGAGAAGCAGCTCAAGCCAGCCGTCAAGACGATCACGCCCAAGAACGTCAGCCGCTTCACCAACCTCTTCGAGGGCTTTCAGTTCGTTCTGAACGCCCCCGGCGACAAGGTGCCCGCCAAGACCAACAAGGCCATGATGGACTACCTCAAGGCGAATAGCTGCGAGAAGTCCGACGGCAAGTGGTCCGACGGCTGCTACGACCTTTGGAAGAAGGTCAAGGCAGAAGCTGACAAGGCTCTGAAGGACGCGCCGAGCAACGACTTCACGGCGAACGCCAAGAAGATGCTCAGCGCAGCAGCCGAGTACGCCGAGTACGAGGGCAAGCCTCTCAAGGCGTCGTCTGGCGACGCGGTCATCCTGGCCCACGGTGCGATCGCTCGCGCCACGGTCCAGCTGCCCGAAGGCAAGCGCCCCTACAAGGGTCTCACCACCGGTGGCCTCGTCGGCCAGAATGGCTGCATCCTCATGAAGGATGGGACGAAGCACTGCGGCAAGATCGAGAAGGCCGACGCCTCTGGCATCACCGTGAACGACGGCAAAGAGTCCAAGACGGTCACCCCCGAGGAGATCGCCAAGGGCGACAAGGCCTTCGTGATCGGCGAAGCCGGCAGCATCGACTCCGTCAAGGGCAAGGATGCTTGCTTCCTGCGCGACAAGCAGGAGGCCAAGTGTGGCAAGGTCGAGAAGGCCGACGCCAACGGTGTCACCCTCGCAGGTGAAACCGTTCCCTGGGACAAGCTCCAGAAGGGTGGCGACACCGTTCTGGCCTTCGGCGACATCGAACTGATCAAGCCGAACTGGGGCAAGGGCAAGCACACCAACGATGGCATCTACGTCCTGGGTGAGGTCGGCATGACGTCCGTCCTCGCGTCGGACCAGTCCAACCTCATGCTGGTCAACTTCGGTGCCGGCGTCGGTTGGACCGCTCCCAAGGTTCCCTTCACGCTCGAGTTCAGTCTCGGCGGGTTGGTTAGCCCCAAGGGCGGCATTGCCAGTCACTACTCCTCTCTCGTCGAGGGCGGAGAGCGTTGGACCATGTACTTCAAGGGCGGAGCTGGTTTCCGTCCGAAGTTCGCCAACTGGTTCGGTCTGAACGTCATGGCCTACGGCCTGGCGACGATCAACGGTGGTGGTGGTTTCCAGGGTGCTCTGGGTCCCGAGTTCTACCTCGGCCCGAAGCACAGCTGGGTGC
>CBDUQG010000015.1:0-18550 GCA_965369305.1 uncultured bacterium | reverse complement strand
GAAGAAGAAGAAGGCGCTGAGGGAAAAGAAGCCAAAGCCACGGACGAAACGGCCGAGGCAGAAGCTCCCAAGGAAGCCAACGAAGACGAGCCGTCCGAGGAGACCGAGCAAGCCAACGAGGACGAGGAAGCGGAAGCGGAGAAGACCGACGAAGCTCCCGAGGACGAGGAAGCTGGCAGCGACGACCCTGGCACTGACGACGAGGACGAAACCGAGAGCCCTGTGGAAGCAGACCTTCGCGAGTACCTCGATTCTCTCGGGGTGATCGATACGGAGGCGATGCTCCCGGACCTGCTCGGCATCTTCCAGAAGCACATGGCTGCAAGCGAGCCGGATGCAGAGGAAGAAACCCCCGTCGAATCGGCGGAGGCCGACGACGAGGATGCCGGCGGCGCAGAAGAGCCGGCGGATGCCGACGACGGTGACGACAAGAAGCCGTCCGAGGACGACGCAAGCGACGAGCAGGAGTGAAGGGGCAAGAAAGGTAGGTGCTTATTAGTCACCAGAATGTCTTTTGGGCAGCAGGCTACACATCTGGCGCAGGTAGTCCTCATGTTCTGACAGCGAGCGGTGGCAAACTTAATCCTCTCTGGATCTGACTTCGGTCGGGACCAGAGAGGATTCTTAATATTAGTAATTAGCCATTTTGTGCTATAATCCTCCTGAAATAATTCACTTGTATTTAATGGGAAACCTCACAGACATTCGCACCGGTAGTGTCGTCAAAGTAAACGGAGATCCGTACGTCGTGCTTTCCAATCAGTTCATGCGTAAGGATGCCGGAAAACCCGTCATGCGCACTAAGCTAAGGAACTTGATCACTGGAAACTCCCTGGACAAGACTTTTTTGGCTGGCGAAAGCTTTGAATTTGCCAATGTAGAGCGCCGAAAATGCCAATACCTTTATAGCGATGGATCCAGTGCCCACTTCATGGACAACGAAAGCTTTGAACAATTCCAGATTGAAACAGCCAACATCGAAGATGTGTTGAAATACCTCAAGGAAGATACCGAAGTTTATGTAACCCTGTTCGAGGAAAACCCCATCGGTGTTCAACCACCTATTAAAGTAACCTTAGAGGTGACCAGTACTGTTCCCGGTGTGAAGGGTGATACCGCCCAGGGAGGCAGCAAGCCAGCCACCTTAGAAACAGGAACAACCGTTAATGTCCCTCTTTTTGTTAAAGAAGGTGACAAAATTATCGTGAACACCGGAACCGGTCTTTACGACAGTCGAGCCAGCTAAAGAAAATAAGATGAAAATAGACTTTCTAAAAAAACTAAGCCTTTCTGTTTTACTTCTGTTAATCATCCACTCCCCCACTTTGGCCGAGGAGGCCCTTTATTGTGGGGATGGCTTACTTAGCACGGAACTTGGAGAAGAGTGCGATGATGGCAATTTTGGCAATCGTGATGGTTGTAGCTCTTATTGCAAACTCGAAGACATGACACCCCCGGAAGTCATCGCTACCAGCATTGTAGATGGGCAAACGGAAGTTTCAACGCTCACTGATTCACTGTACGTGACGTTTTCAGAACCGGTTGACCCTGCAAGCATCAATGGATACAACATCATTTTTAAAGAATTCAACGAGCCGCTTGAGATTGAATACGATCTGTCAGAAAATCAGAAAGATCTGACCATCAAAATCCTGGAAGACCTCAAAGGGGATCAGGACTACGGGCTCATCATCGAGAAAATCAAAGATGTTGAAGGAAACACAAACTACGAACGCTTCGTCGTGGCCTTCTACACAGGTGAATACATAGATATTGAACCACCAAACATTGTTGTCCGACCTCCGGGAGGGCAATACAGCGTCGGACAATCAGTCACCCTCACTCCCTACGATGGGGAACTAACATTTAGCGAAGAGTACATAGATGAAGGGGCCAAGGTTTACTACACCCTGGATGGAACAACACCCAGCGAACACGGAAAGGTGTTCGGCACCTCACTGAGCATCAAAACCAATACAACTCTCAAGTACTTTGGGATAGATGCTAAGGGAAATCGGAGTGAAGTTCAAACGGCAAATTACACGTTTGACTGTGCTGAAAGACCTAATGCAAAAAGCGTCACCGCCTACCCAGAATGCCGCGTAGAGGAATGTAATTATGGCTTCGTTTTAAAGAGTAATGTCTGCGTGATCAGACTGGGTGACCAGGATGCAGATGATTACAAGCTCAACGCAGCCACCGCCCCTTCCTTTGGCTCTGACACACCCATGACCATTAGTACAAGACCTGCTCTATATATCACGCCGGAACATGAAGGAGTTGTCCCTCGCCCCATTCATTTTGTCGATCTGGAGGGTGGAACAGCCATTGACCTGGAAAGAGACACTCACATCACCAATACAGATGGTAGTAACTTCACAGGTTACATAAAGCCACCTGACAATCTTTATACCAAATCTTTCCCTATCAATTTTGGCTACAGCTTCAAGTCTATTTTTCACCTTGAACCAGCTGAAGGAGGAGAAATAAAGTTCAACCCACCGGTCAAAATCACTGTCCCCTTTTCAGATCGTTATGACGTAGGAGCCAAAATCACTGTCTTTACCTTTGATTCATTCACCGAGGAATACTTTGTGCACGACCCTTCTTTGGTGAGCGTCAACGAAGATGGTGAAGATAGTACGGTCAGTATCACCGCAGACAGCTCAGGAACCTTTTTCGTCGCCCAGCCAGGACAAAGCTATAACTCTATTGTTTTCAAAGACACCATCGATCACTGGGCAAAGAATTACATCGAGCAGCTATACCGCTGGGATCATGTAAAAGGTAAGGATAAGGGCATTTTTGCACCTGACGACCTTCTAACCCGTGCTGAATTCACCAAAATCGCCCTCAACGCTATGGGAGAAGAAGTAGACCCCTTTGAAAATGTTGAGAGTGCGCCGTTTTTCGACGTACCACTCTATGCCTGGTACGTGCCATACATTAAACGCGCCAAGGAGCTAGGGCTTATTAATGGCTATCCAGATGGCTCCTTCAAGCCTGATGAACCCATTAACAAAGTAGAAGCCATTAAGATTCTGATGGCCGGCTTCCAGTTTGACCTGGGCTCCGTTGGCCAAAGGACCGATGACTTCAACGACATCCTCACCTGGGAGTGGTATTTCCCGTCAGTGAACTTTGCCGTTCAGCACCGACTGGTAGACGGAATAAGGCTCCCTAATGGAACCATTCAATACGACACCTTTGGACCTGGCAGGCAAATGAAGCGTGGCGAAATGGCGAAGCTCGCCGTAAAAGCCATCGAGCTACGCGACGGAAAGGAGTAAAAGCAAGTTAAGCAACTTCCTCAGCGGCAATCTCAAGTTCTGGTTCACCACCTCCAATGAGGCCTATATCAGAATCTCTTTCGTCCAGAACATCGTTCATAGCTGCAATAACGTCGGCATCATCGAACTCAGTAGCCTCAATTGTTGCTTCCATTTTTTCGCGAGAAATAGACAAAAGTCCAGCAATAACAAAATTGCGCTCGGTTGGGTCTAAAACTGATTCCTCAACCCTTTTAGCAACCTCAGGAAGTTCCGCTGCAGGCGTTTCATCCCACATCAGTTCTGCCGTAACACGCCCCTTTTCTTCTGGAGAAAGAACTTCAACTTCAATAGAGGGCGTAGCTACTTCCAGCTGTGGTGTATGAATATTGGCTCCCATGACATTGTCTTATTGAGCAACTTCATTATATCAAGAAACATGGCTTTGTAAAGTCAAAAGATTGACAAAAACGAAAAAATGTTCTAAATTGTTTACCTGTGCCCCTCCTAACCTTTTAAGTATGCCCTCTCGAAAACGACCAGGTCAGCTGGAAGACAATCTAACTGACGGTCAAAAACGTGAAATTATTGAAAATGCTGAGCGCTCTAAGAAACGCGAAATCGCTTTAGGCAGCATTTTAGATACGGTGGGAAAAATTGGAGGTGACAGACAGGTAATTGAGCTTCTGGAACTGCGAGAGGCATCGCAATTGCTTATTGTCAGGCGAGAAGGTCTCACTCATACACTTCGAACTGAAATGCCACAGGTTTGGAGAGTGTTGAACGAGAATCTCAGGGTGGACGAATCAGGAAAACTAACCCTAACGTCATATGACCTAGAAGCTATAACAAGCGGACTGACCTCTCCTCGAACTTCACTGATTCGCAGCGTTCAAAGACACGCAGGAACAGCCGCTCTCAGCCGTGAACAAATCCAAAAACAACTCCAGAGCGGGCGCACCATCGAAGCACTCCCAGAGCACTCAGTTAAACCGATTGATCCCAAAAGCGATAAGCACGCCTACATGGCTACTACAATGGGCGTTAGAACAGAGAGTGGCAGGCGAGCCATCCAAAGCACGCTTGGCTCTGCAAGAGCCAAAATACATCAACTTGCTGAAAGTAATTTAATCAGAGCCGTCACAGAGTCCCAAGTTATTTTGGCTTCACTGATTCGAGCTCATAACGTAACCACTAAAACACAAGGAGATTTGGACGTCATGTTTGGAATGATGGATGTTCAAGGGTCTGCAGAATCAATTGAAGCTCTTTTTGCCGGATTTGACTATGAAAAGCGTGCAGCCATGGTGCAAAGACTGGGCAGCCAGCTCACCGGACGCATTGAATTCGTACTAAAACTACTTGAGCAGGAAGCTGGCGTTGATGATCTTCTAATCAGCATTGTCCCCGGACCAAGATTAGCCAGGCTAAAGCGTACGATCATAGAAAAAATGCCTGATAGCCCTGATAAAGAGAATGCTGTCCGAGTTATCGAAGAAGCCCTTAGAAGAAGGCAAGAGCATCGAACTAACAAAGGTGCACGGCAAAAGAACCCACCCGGACTCCAGGAACGGTTTAGTGCACTAGATCCACTTCGTTTGAAGGCAGCAGGGTACTAAAGCGCAGTTTTTGGCTTACTAAGGAATAAAACCCTTTATTTTTGAGGGGTTTTTTGGTATAATATAAAGATTAACTAAACCTAAAGAGTGCTTCAGTACAAAATTCCTCAAAACGTCGGCATTGAAGACAAGATCGTGGGACCCTTCAGTCTCAGACAGCTCATCATACTTGCAGTGGGCGGTGGGATTAGTTACGTGCTCTTTGCTATCACTTCCAGAATTTACGAATTAAACGTTCTGGAATACATCCTGATTGCGCTTCCTGCCCTATTTGCATTGGCAGCGGCCATGCTGAAGATTCACAACGTGACCTTTATCAAGTATTTGGCGCTGCTGCTGGAATTTGCCATTAAGCCAAAAAAGCGCATGTGGGACCATCGTGGTATTTCAGCTTTGGTTGCTCCGGACCTGACAGATAAGACACCTGCCAAAAAGGATGCTACTGCAGCTGATCAAGCAGAGCAGGATCGCAGGAATGTAAATCTAAGAGACCTCTCTGTCACCTTGGACTCAGGCGGCTTTGAACATATCGAGAAAGTGGCCCATGAGGACATTGATGAAGTACAGGATGATGATCTGATCACAGAAGCTTACTTCGGCCACAAAAAAGAGCAAAGTGATACCGAAAACATGTACTGGCGCACCCGAGATATGCAGAAGAAAAAGCTGGATCTGCTAGCTAAAATGAAGCAAGCCGCGGCCGGAAAACAGCCAGCCGCTGTTCCAGTTGCCACTAGCCCAATGTCGGAAGCGGCCCCAGCCATGCCACAAGCACCTGTCAGCTCAGCTCCTACGCCGCAGCAGGTGCCAGCAACAACCAACGCAGCAGGCAAAAAAGAAGGTTCTGTGGCTGACCATCTGGCCAGCGTGATCAAGGAAGCCAGACAAAACAATCAGCAAAAACAAACGAAGCAATCAGCACCTGCAGCCCCAGTGCAGGCAACAAAACCCGCTCCAACTGGAGAAATCCCGGCAGCACCAGCAACGCCCGATGAAACCAATCCTCAGGCAGCCCAAGCTCCCGCAGCGCCAAAAAAGAAGCGCAAAAGAAAGCGCAAAAAGAAACCAAACACAGGAGCAGTTCGCCCCAAAGAGCCAGTGAATACACATATAAAGCCCAACCAACCAAGGCCTAAAGTAAAGCCAAAGCAAGATGAAGGAGAAACCTCCTTCCATGACCTCTCTGGAGGCGATGAAATAGAAATTAACCTCGATTAAGATGGCAGATAAAACCGCCCAAGCGCCAGCTACTAAGGACAGCGTTAAACAGAAAAAGACCAGTCCGACTCTCAGCACCCAGTTATTCCTGGATATTGCTGAAATAAAAGACAATGTGATCGTTCTTAAAAATGGCGGCTTACGCGCTATTCTTCAGACCAACAGCATTAACTTCAATCTGAAATCCGAAGAAGAGCAGAACTCCATCATCTACGGTTACCAGAATTTTCTGAACTCTCTCGAGTTCCCGATTCAAATCGTGGTACAGAGCCGAAAGCTAGATGTCGACAAGTACATTGAAACGGTTCGCGAAATCGGTGACAAGCATGAAAATGTCCTACTAAAAGAACAAACCGGTGAATACTGCGACTACATCCTAAAACTAGTTGAATACGCCGACATCATGGAAAAGAAATTTTACGTCGTCGTTCCTTTTGATCCTTACAGGTCTCGAAAACAAAGTGGTCTCTCAAAATTCATGAGCAGCATCTCCTCATCTGACAGTGTGGATGCTATCAAGCGAAGGCATAAAGAATTCGATGAGCTGAATAAAGGCCTCACTGAGCGTGTGAATGCCGTTGTGGCAGGCTTGGAAGGCTGCAACCTGAGAGTTGCACAGCTCCAGACCTCTCAGCTAATTGAACTCTTCTATCAAATCTACAACCCAAACACCAGTCGCAACGAAAAAGTCGAAGATTTGGATAAAATGGGCCTAGAGCAACTCTAAGACTATTCCATCAGCTTCACTTCGATGTTGTCCGAAATTCTTGGGATGTTACTGAGCCAGATTGGCCAGAGTTTGATTTCAACCTCATCCACCTCAGAAAGGTTACCAACATAACTTTCTGCTTCTTCAACACTGAGCCCAACGATGCGCTCTTTCACCTTGTTCGAGAATCTCAGCCCAGCCTGGAGTGAAGAATCAATCACGTACTCCTGAATACCCTTAATAGCGGCAGTGATCTTGATCTGGCCAAGCACTTCGTCTTCTTCAACGGGTTCAAAGCTAATAGACTCAGGGCGAATGGAATCATCCCGAATTTGCATGTCCGGATGGGCTCTGGTTTTAAGCTCCTTTTTAAGGATGGCGAAGAGCTGATCAAAATCGTAAGCCACTCCCCTCGCCTCAATTTGAGCAAAAACTTCAAACTTATCCCTTAGACTTCCCTCAAGATCGTCAGAAATCCGAAGCTCCTGGAGCTCAGTCTTAAGATAACGCTGATCATCAAGGAGGACTAGGTTGCTGTGATTAAGACGATTCAGATCCTCCAGATGAGAATTAAGATCTTCACGGGCCATCAACGTGAGGTTGTCCTGTATCTGCTTTTTAGCTGATTCGATGTCTTCCTCCTGAACCACGCGCTGATAGCGGGTCACGCCGCCTTCCATGCCTTCAGTACTTTCACCCCAAAGCAGCTTCTGGTTGAACTCAGAAAGACCTGGAATGATGAACTTACTAGGCCCGATATTCCCCCGCTCTCCAATCGGGTGATCGTAAATGTCAAACGGGTCGGCCTCAACGGCAGCAGTAAAAGTCCCAGGGGTCTCAACTCCTTCTTCATCAGTTGATTTGGCGGGAATGAATACACCTTCCTTAATTCTAAAAATGAGTCCATCTTCGTTTTGGAAGCGGGTTTCCTTTTTAAGCGGCCATTCGTCATCAGACGTGTTGTAAATAGTGATGAAACCTTGAGCATTCACCCCATCAAAGAGCTTACTAGTGGTGTTAAAAACCTTAGTCTGTTTGGTAACGGTCATGATCTCCTCACTGGCAATCACATGTGGCTGATTCTGAGAAAGAAGCGTCTGGTTCTTGCGCTTGTCAGCCAGCGTAATGTTTATGGTGTGCTCAATATTATCAAACTTGGGCTTCACATAAATCGTCGCCCCGGGAAGAGCAATGTAGGTAATAACCATGAAGAGCCCCAGGCTCAGAGCCAAAATGAATCCCAGGAATTTGCGGTTAGGACGAACATAATTATAAACACCTGCTAACTCGGTCGAGCCTTTCTTTTTAGTCTTCTTGTTGCTTTCACGGTACTCCTTGATCAGCTCTCCAATGGTAATCTTCTTTTCCCTCACACGCTTGGGAAGGTCTTTTAGAACCTCATTGCGTCTTGCCTGGATCGGCTCGATCTTCATTTTAGGGGTTTGCTGATCCGGCGCTTTCACTTCCTCGATTTCGATGTTGTGATAAACCGGAATTCCCACCTGTTGAGCCAGGTGAATGCCGATACGATCGGTGGTGATCAAATGCAGCTTCTTTTTGTCCTTATCAAGCTTGCTCTTGAGAATGCGGAGGTTCACCACACTCTGAAACAAAATGGCCTTTCGTGGAACCACCAGATAGATATCTTTTTGCTTAGCGCGTTTCACCCGATCATAAATCGCGGTGACCTCCTCGTCAATTTCGATGTAAATGACTTTTCGCATGCTTACTTTTCAAGAATTTTAAGGGCAGGAAGCTCTTTTCCTTCAATCATCTCAAGGCTGGCACCACCACCTGTGGAAACCAAGGTCATCTTGTCAGAAAGTCCAAGCTTCTTGACAGCGCTGGCACTATCCCCCCCTCCGATAATAGTCGTTCCGTTCAAATTAGCCATTGCCTCGCCCACCATTCTAGTGCCATTGGCAAAAGGCTGCATTTCAAACACACCAATCGGCCCGAACCACAAAACAGTCTTAGCTCCCGCAATCTGGTCGGCAAAATTCTGAGCAGATTCAGGCCCGATATCAAGTGCCATCCAACCAGGCTTGATGCCATCAGCCGTCACCGTTTCTACATTGGCCGACTCAGAAAAATCATCAGCAATCACAAAGTCGGTGGGAAGTTCAACATGGTCAGAAGCCACCACCTCTTTAACAAGGTCTGCCTGTTCTTCCATACCCTCATCATCCGCCTTCGAGGCGCCAATTTCATAGCCCTTGGCCTTGAGCAGATTACAAGCCAGCGCGCCAGCCACCAGTACTTTATCGGCCTTTCCCATGAGATTATGGATGGCTTTGATCTTATCGGCTTTTAACCCACCGATCACCGCCACCAGCGGATGTTCAGGGTCAGAAATGGCCTTGTTAATAGCAGCCACCTCCTTTTCAACACCCAGACCAACGCAGCCGGGAATAAACTTTGGAACGGAGGTCATGCTGGCATGCTTGCGATGCGAGTTAGAAAAGGCTTCGTTCACAAAGACTTCAGCCAGACTAGCCAGCTGCTGACCGAACTCATCACGCTCCCCTTCGTCTTTGGATTTTTCGGCCGAATTAAAACGAATGTTCTCGAGCATTACAATTTTAGCTTCTGGAAGACCATTTTCACCCCAATCATCGACCTTTTCAACGGGCTCGCTCAAAAGCTCAGCCAGCTTGGCTGCCACTTTACCTGTCTGAAGCTCCAACTCATTGTTTTTCGGACGACCCAAGTGACTGGTCAGAATAATCTGACTCACACCAGCATCCAAAAGATATTGAATGGTTGGTATGGCATGTTTGATGCGCTTATCGTCACGAACATTTCCCGCATCATCGAGAGGTACATTAAAATCCACCCGCACAAAGACCTTTTTGCCCGCCAAATCACCAATGTCTGCAAGCGTTTTTAGCATTGTTTCAAAATTTAAATTTGCCCACAAATTATAAGGAAGCCGAAAGAACTTTTCAATTCACTTATAAGGCCTGAATGGTAAAATCATGGTGTACCTTCACTTAGTAAATAATTTTTTAGACCATGACCAGGAATCAGATCATCGGAGGAGTTGTCGCTGTGGTTGTCGCAGCGTCTGCCTACGGCTATTACGAAAACCAGAGAATGGCTGATGTAGTACTTGATAATGTGCTGGATAGAATGGAAACGGAAATAGACCGAGGGCCTGATGATCCAGAATCAAGTGAGCCAATAGGCCCAGGTTCGGGAGATGAGCTTGCACCCGGCGAAACAAATGAACCAACCGGCCCCGGGTCAGGTGATGAGCTGGGACCAGGTGAAACCAATGAGCCCGAAGGCCCTGGGTCCGGTGATGAGCTGCCCCCTGAAGATGAGCCAACGGGACCGGGATCCGGTGACGAATTAAAACCAGGTGAAGAACCAGAACCGGAGGGTCCTGGATCTGGAGACGAACTACCACCTCTTCCGGAAGAAGAGCCAAAAGGACCGGGTTCGGGTGAAGAAGTAGAGCCAGATCAGTTCGAAAAAAAAGCCTCGGGCTCCTGTAACATTATTGCAAGTGTCAGCACCTGCGCCGAGTACATCGGCAGCCACTGGAAAGGACGTGATGGGGAGCTAAACTGCGGCTATGAGGGAGCTTATTCCGAAAACCCCTGCCCCAGACCAACCCTGGGCGGGTGCCAAATCAATGCCGGGACTGAATTCGAAATGATCACCTGGCATTATGCAGAAGGTGGAGGTGGCTTCACCGCTGAGGTCATCCCCTACTCCGCAGCCGCCTGCAACGCAACCGGCTCAACCTGGGTGAATTCAAATTAGACCATTATTTGCCGATGCCAGAGGGGTGATGTTATAGTTTTCCTGTATTTAAAAACTCTCTAAAAATTGAAAGAATACCTCGACCTAGTAAAGTTCGTCCTCGAAAACGGTGAAAAAAAGGAAGACCGTACCGGCACGGGAACACTGTCTGTTTTCGGTTATCAAAACCGCTATGATCTCCGCGAAGGCTTCCCGCTAGTAACCACTAAAAAAGTCTACTTCCGAGGCATCCTGCATGAGCTTCTCTGGTTTTTGAAGGGTGACACCAATATCAAGTACCTGGTTGATCGCAACGTAAGAATCTGGAACGAATGGCCCTACGAAACGTATAAAGCGTCTGATGACTACCAAGGCGAATCACTGGAGGAATTTGTAGAAAAGGTCAAAGAAAGCGATGAGTTTGCTGCCAAGTGGGGTGAACTCGGCCCGGTTTACGGTAAGCAGTGGATACGCTGGGAAGGGCCAAGTGGAGAGAAAATCAACCAGATTCAGAATGTCCTGGATCAGATTAAAAAGAATCCAAAATCCCGACGTCATATTGTCAGTGGCTGGAACGTTGCCGATATTCAATCCCTGATCAGTGGACAAAAATCGGCACCACCCTTGTGCCACACCATGTTTCAGTTTTACGTGACTAATGGCATGATCGATATGCAGCTTTATCAGCGTAGTGCCGACATCGCTCTGGGAGTTCCTTTTAACATTGCCAGCTATTCCATGCTCCTGATGATGGTCGCCAAGGAATGTGGTCTCGCACCGCGTTACTTCATTCACACTTTCGGGGACGCCCACATTTATCTGAATCACGTTGAAGGCCTCAAAGAGCAGCTCAAAAGAGCCACTCATAAGCGTCCAATCCTCAAGATCGCCGACAAATCCTTCTGGGACCTGGAGTTCGACGACTTCGAGCTGGTAGACTATGAGCACGACGAACCTATTCGCTTTCCTATTGCCGTATGAATATGAAACCTAAAATTTACCTGATTGTAGCCACTGATCCCAAAGGTGGAATGGGACTCAAGGGTAAGCTCCCTTGGAACCTGCCCGGTGACATGAAGTTTTTCCAGAAAACCACGATCAAGACCGACAACATTCAGTTCCGTAACATGGCCATCATGGGTCGAGTGACCTGGGAATCCATTCCGGAAAAACACCGCCCGCTAAAAGGAAGAAAGAACGTTATTATCACCCGCAACAAGGACTTTAAAGCGCCAGAAGGAGTCGTGGTTGCCCATTCTATTGAACAAGCCATGAAAGCTGTGGACGATCGAGTGGCTGACATTTTTGTCATCGGAGGAGCCAAAATCTTCGAGCAATTCATGAAAAAACGTAAGATCGATGGCATCTACCTGACCCGCATCCGCAAAGAATACAAGTGCGACACCTTCTTCCCTAGAATCCCAAAGGCTTTCAAGCCCGAAAAGCTTGGCGAAGGCCAGGATGAAGGAGTGAAATACGAATACATACTTTATAAAAAGAAACGATAATGACACTTAAGGTCGGCCAGAAAGCCCCGGATTTTATGCTACCCGAATCTGAATGGAAGAAGGTCTCTCTTTCGGATTTCATGGGTAAAAAGAACGTGGTCGTTTATTTTTACCCCAAAGATGACACTCCGGGCTGCACTAAAGAAGCTTGCGACTTCAGAGACAACGCAAGCAAGCTTAAAAGCGCAGATACAGTCATTCTGGGAATCAGTAAAGACAACATCCGTTCCCATGCCAAATTCAAAGAAAAGTATGAACTGCCCTTCACTCTACTGGCCGACACCGATGGCAAAGTGATTGAGGATTACGGCTGCTGGGTCGAAAAAAGCATGTTCGGCAAAAAGTACATGGGCATTCAGCGCGCCACCTTTTTAATCGATAAAGAAGGTGTCATTCGTGAAATATGGCCCAAGGTCAAAGTGTCCGGGCATGTGGATGAAGTTCTGACTAGGCTAAAGGAGCTTTAAGCATCGTCAAAATCCTCCGGGTCCCCATCAACCACAGCCTTGAGCCTTGAACGACGATTGCTAACGGGAGCTTCGTTTTTCAGGCCGAAGAAGTCGAGTCTGTTTTCAGGCAAAAAGACGAAGTTAATACCCTGCAAAGAAACTTCGTGGTACTCAACACTCTCAAACTTAAGCTCCGGGATGAGGTCCTTGTAGCGGTCCATGTGGGCAGGATTGTCATGAGCAAAACGCACCTCTGCCAGTCCCATCTGGCGCAGCTTTTTTAAATCACGGTATTTCTGATCAAGACCATCCAGGTCAATGCGGTCATTAGGCTCACGACCAACAGGCTTCTCTTTATTCATAATTGTAGAATTACTGGATGATTATTTTAGGAGAAAAATCACTCTGAGTCAATAACCTGTGAAAGCCTACTCCGTAAACTGGCAACACGTTCGATCGGCAAGAAGAGCCTTGGAGGACCGTCTGTTGTCACGAGGTAGTGACTGGTTCTGTCAGCCGTTAGCTCACTAACCACTTTTCTTAAGAGCTTCATTTGCTCATCAGAGTGTGGATCAAAGGTAACATCATCAAATCCATTCGAAAGCAAAACAGTAACTTCATTGGTGTTGTTCATGGGAGGGCAATTAATGAGAGAATATTATAAAACAAAACCAGGCACTCACAAAATTCAATCGCAGGAGCGAAGCGACAAGAAGGTTTTCGGAGTGTTGTGGTGGCCCGGGGCGGAATTGAACCACCGACGCAAAGATTTTCAGTCTTTCGCTCTACCACTGAGCTACCAGGCCACGGAGGGATTCTATCACATCTTTTCAGGAACTTCCAAGCCTAAGAGTCTAAAGCCATCTTCCATCACTCGGATGACTAGAGCTGTGATCATCAGGCGAGATTCCTTGAGCTCCTTTGACTCAGCCTTCAGAATAGGATTTCCGTTGTAAAAAGAGTTGAAATCCTGCGCCAATTCATAAAGGTAATTGGCTATATGATTAGGTTTGAATTCCTCACAGGCACGACTTACTGCGTCCGGATACATCATGAGCATCGTGAGGATCTTTTTTTCAACATCAAGGTCGAGCTTAAGCTCATACTTTCGGCAGTCACTAGCGCCTACCCCGGCTTTATGCAGCACAGAGTTGGCACGCGTCACCGTATACATAAGGTAGGGAGCACTATTCCCCTCCAAGCTCAGCATTTTATCCCAATCAAAAACGATGTTGGTGGTCCGGGCTTGCGAAAGAACGCTGTATTTCACTGCACCAATCCCCATCACGTGAGCCAGTTCATTTAGCTCCTTACCAGAAAGATGGTGTCCCTTCTCAGCAGCTATAGACCTCGCTCGCTTCTCCGCTTCGTCTAGAACATCCATTAGAATAAGCACATTGCCTTTCCGAGTGCTCATTTGACGATCTTTAAACTGCATACGTCCAAAAGAAATGTGCTCATTTCGAGCCGAGGTAATACCCAGCTTGCGCTGCGCAAAGAAAAGCTGCTTGAAATAAAAGGATTGGGCTACATCCACCACATTGAGCATGAGGTCCGGCGACCATTTTTCATCCCAGTATTTGATACGAGCTAGATCACGCGTTGCATAGAGCGTTGCACCATCTGACTTTCGCACTAAAACCGGTACGTCATCAGGAGCATCAGGCTTAATGATCCAAGCTCCTTTTTCACCATCGACGATAATCCCCTTCTTTCGGCCTTCTTCCAAAATTGGATCCATCTTATTCTCGTAAAAGCTCTCTCCATTCATATGATCGAATTCAACCCCAAGCCGATCATAAACCTGCTGATGATCCGCCATGCTCCACTTCACAATCTTTTTCCAAAGCTCACGAGATTCCTCATCACCATCTTCAAAACGTTTGTATTCAGCGCGTGCCTCGTCATCTAGCTCTACGTCCTTGTCTGCCTCAATGTGAAATTGAACATAAAGCTCTAGTAATTTGGGAATTGGATCTTTTTCAATCTCATCTAAATCCCCCCATTTTTTGATGGCTGAGATAACCTTACCGAATTGCGTTCCTAAGTCCCCAATGAAATTGTCAGCCACCACTTCCCAACCATAGCGCCTATAAAGCTTTTTGATACTGTCACCAATAATAGTCGAAAGCAGGTGATGAACTCCCATTGGCTTAGCTACATTCGGATGGGAATAGTCAATGACCATCATCTTCTTTTCAGCCAGATTAAACGAGCTGGCAAGATATGTATCAAAATCACCCAGGAGATCCCTGGCTTCATTTGTATAAAATTTTTGTTCAAGCCAAAGATTGATAAAACCAGGTCCGGCCATCTCAACTTTTTCAAAAACATCGGTCGAAATATGATCCATAACAGCCTGGGCCACTTCGCTCGGTCGCTTACCAGCCTTACCAGCAAGGAGCATCGCAATGTTGCAGGAAAAATGACCATGCTCAAGTGTTTTGGTTTTTTCAATGTGAATCTGATCCAAATTCGCTTCAAAACCGGACGCTTGAACGGCCTGGAAAAGAACCTCCTTAATGATGGCAAGATTTCGCTTTTTCATCAGCGATTATCTTACAGCTTCGAAGCCCTTTTAACAACAAATTCTTGATTATTGGGGTGGGTCTGATATATTGAAAATCACTTAATTAAAGAAAAATAATCGTGGATAGTGACTTAGTGCTCCTGCTTATACTGATTATCGTTTCAGGGGCCTTCTCGGGAGCGGAAATCGCTCTGACCAGCCTCTCTGCTGCAAAGACCAGAACGCTAAAAGACGACAAGAGAGTTGGTGCAAAAACCGTTTACAAACTCAAACAGAAACCTGAAAGCCTTCTAATCACCATTCTGATTGGGAACAACCTGGTGAATATTCTGGCAACGGTTGTTGCTACCATTTGGGGAATTCGGGTATTTGGAGACAGTGCCATAGGAATCGTCACCGGAGCGCTTACCTTCATCGTTTTGGTATTTGGAGAAATCACTCCCAAAACCTACGCCCAAAAACACGCTGATGGTTTCGCCAGATTTGTGGCCGTTCCTCTCCTCTGGCTCACTTACATCCTTTATCCTATCATCTGGCTCCTCGAAAAACTGATCCAGGGACTCATGAGACTGATGAAAGCAAAAAGCCCGATCAAAACCATGAGTGAAGAAGAGCTTCTGGCTATGGTGGATATTGGAACTAAAGAAGGCGTGATCGAAGAGCATGAACAGGAACTCATCGAAAACGTGCTAGAGTTCACTGACACACGCGTCGAAGAGATCATGACCACCAAGAATCAGATCGAATCCCTCAGTATCACCAGCACGCTCAAGGAGGCAGGTCATTTTTTTACAACTCATTCGCATTCCAGAATTCCAATTTATAAAGGAAATCTTGATAACGTAGTGGGCATTGTCACCGTGCACGACATCCTCAAAATGACTCATGAAGAAGAGAAGATTGAAACGCTTGCAGACATGAAGTACACACATCCGATTGTCGTTCCTAAAACCAAATCAATCGCAAAACTCTTCCGCGAATTCCAAAAGCGTCGCCAGCACATTGCCATCGTTGTGGACGAACGAGGTCACACCGTTGGACTAGTCACCATGGAAGACATCCTTGAAGAGATTGTAGGCGACATTGTGGATGAAAGTGACCGTGAAGAAAGTCATGTGCAGAGCATTGGGAAAAACGAATGGCTCGCCACGGGTGAAGCCACCATTGATGAACTAAACGAAGCGATAGGAATCAAAATCGACTACCCTGAACATCAAACCATCAGCCTCTTAATTTTAGAACAACTCGAGGGCTTCCCTCACCTCGGGCAATACATTGAATACGGCAAACTTGAATTCCAGGTGAAGAAAATGAGCAAGAAGAAAATTGAAGAAGTCTTAATCACTAAAAGCTAAAAGCCATGATGGAATCTCTGAGAGTTTTTTCGGAGGGGTTAATCACGAGTTATGGATACCCCGGTGTTTTTACGCTGACAGCCGCTGAGCAGTTCATTTTTCCACTCCCGGCGGATATTTTTCTGGGCTTCTCTATCGAAAAAGGTCTGAGCTACTGGCCGCTCATGTTCATCGTGCTGATTTCCACCGTTGTGGGATCCAGCATCGGCTATTTACTGGGTAAATTCCTGGGACACCCAGCCTTGGAATGGCTCGTCGGCAAAAAGAAGGTGGATAAGGGTGAAGAGTTTGTAAAAAAGTGGGGTGTTTGGGGAGTTATCATTGCTGGCCTGACACCCATTCCCTTCAAGGTCATCACATGGACGGCGGGCATCTTTGAAATGAATTACTGGAGATTTCAGGTGGGTGTAGTAATCGGGCGCATGCCTCGCTATCTACTCACCGCCTACGCTGGAGCAAAATTCTTAGAATCCAAATTCTATGCCACCACCGACATGAGCGCCTTGATTCTGGGAACCTTGCAAGGAATGACTGAATTCCTGCCAATCTCAAGCTCTGGGCATCTTGTGGTCATGGAGCATTTCCTGCATGTACCGATTCCCGCCAGTCAGCTCATCAGCTTTGATATCTTCCTGCATGGTGGCTCCCTCATCGCCATCCTCGCTTATTTCTGGAAGGATTGGCTAGAGGTCCTCAAAGAGATCTGGCACATGATCAAAAAGATGCGCCTACACACCAACACGCTTGCCTTCAAACTAGCTGCCGGTACCATTCCGGCCATCATTGCTGGCCTGGCTTTTGGTGGTGCTATTTCTGACAACCTAAGAACCCTTCATTCGGTCGCCATTTTCTTCATCATCATCGGTGTCATGTACTTCCTGGCAACCTGGAAGGCTCGAAAAAATGCAACTGAGCACATCAATCTTAAAAAAGCCATCATCATTGGCTGCGCTCAAGCTCTCGCCCTCATCCCGGGTGTCAGCCGCGCAGGTACCACGATTGCCACAGGAGTAACCCTTGGCATTGATCGGGAAACCGCTGCCCGCTTTTCGTTCATGCTGGGTGGAATCGCCATCCTGGCGGCCAACGTATACACACTTCTAACCTTAGATAGCGGCTCCCCCCTTCCCGACATGAAGTTCATTGCTTACGGAGCTCTCAGTTCATTTGCCACTAGTCTCCTGGCCATCTATCTGCTCCTCAAATATCTTCAGAAACACACCATGCGGGCTTTTGGACTCTATCTGGTACTCGCTGGTAGTTTAATCTTAAGTTTTTTGTAAGCCTTTACTCCTAACCAGACCATCATGAAAAAGAATAAGTTCTGTCAAAGCTGCGGCTACCCCATGGCGAAAGACAAAAAGGGTGGAGGTACAAACGCAGATGGGTCAATAAGTGAAAAGTACTGTTCAATGTGTTACAAAGACGGAAAGTTCCTAGACCCGCCGGAAATTGATACTGCTGAGAAATTTCAGAAGTACTGTATTGAGCAAATGAAGAAGGATGGGATGAATGGAGTTCTGGCATGGATACTGACTCGTGGAATTCCCAGGCTGGAAAGATGGAAGAAAAAGAAGTAACACAGCCAATGGCAATCAAGTTTCGGCCAGCCACCATTGATGATCTGGCCCTATTAAAACACTGGGATGCCCAACCTCACGTGATCGCTTCAGATCCCAACGAAGACAATTATTGGGAGTGGGAAACAGAGCTAAAACGAAGTCCCGATTGGCGAGAGCAGCTGATCGCCGAACTGGATGGAAGGCCTATTGGCTTTATGCAAATCATGGATCCTGCTAGGGACGATGAACATTATTGGGGAAAAGACGTACCGGAAAACTTGAGAGCACTCGATATTTGGATTGGCGAAAAGGAAGACTTGAGCAAGGGGTATGGCAGCCAAATGATGAAGCTAGCGCTTGAGAAGTGTTTTGCTGACCCGAAAGTAACCGCCGTCTTGGTTGACCCGATTGCCGCCAACAAAAGGGCTCACAAGTTCTATGAAAAATGTGGCTTTAAATTTGTCGAAAAACGCCAGTTTGGAGATGATGAATGCTTGGTTTATGAGCTGAAGCGAGATAGTTATTTCAAAAACTTGACATGATATAAATATATAGTCATAATATTAATGATTTATAACCCC
>CBDUQG010000014.1:0-18694 GCA_965369305.1 uncultured bacterium | reverse complement strand
CTGATTTAATGGTTTTTCTGTAGGCAAAACGGTGCATTGGTGAGGTCATTTTCTTGCCCGGATAGAATGAAAGTGTGAGGTCGTGGATAGTGACGATGGATGGATGCTTATAGAGGATGGGGGCGTTGAAGTGCGTGAAATGCATGAGGTCCAACTTTTGCTTGCGAAGCTGGAAGAGGAATTTTATTTGCTCGCTGAAAGAGTAGTGCCGAGCGTTCACGCGAACTTTAGTTACTCGTTCATTTGGTGGAACAAAGGCATCGTATTCAGGATCATTGAAGAAGAGGATGTACTCATTCTGTGTATCCAGGAGGAACAGGTTTCGCGTGAGTTCATACACGTATCGCCCAATGCCCGTAAAGCGGGAACTGTACATTCTGCAGTCGATGCCGATTCTCGCCATATTTCGTAATTTAGGTGTCCGCATAATAGCGGACTACAAATACGCTTGCAAAAGCAAAGGCTCATGAGTATTATTTCGGGGCCTTCGGGCATTTTCAATTTGGTACGGAGCGGTAGTTCAGCTGGTTAGAACGCCTGCCTGTCACGCAGGAGGTCGCGGGTTCGAGTCCCGTCCGTTCCGCCACAAAAAGAAGGTTCTTGGGCCACAGGTCCAAGGTTCTTTTTTTATTATGCTAGTATAGCTATAATTAACAGAAATATTATGAAAACTCTAAAATATTCAATTCAAATTAATAAACCACAGGAGCTTGTCTTTAATAAAATTATAGACAAGTCTGTCTACGCTGATTGGGCAAAAGCCTGGGGAGAAGGAATGACTCACGAGGGTGAGTGGAAAGAGGGTGAGCACATCGCTTTTTTCGACAATTCTCGAGGAGGAACGAAGATAATCGTTAAAGAGTTTAAGCCATTCGAAGCCATCAGGGCCGAGCATGTGGCAATGGTCAATCCACAAGCTGTTGAGGTTGAACTAGCTGATGACATGATGAAAAAGTGGATCGGCTCTCTTGAGGAGTATTACTTTCACAAGAACGGTGACGACCAAACCACCCTTGAGGTCGTTGTACAAACAGATGAGGCATTCAAGGAAATGATGGACGGAACATGGCCCAAAGCCCTGGAGCTCTTCAAGGGAATCTGTGAAAAAAGCTAATGGATAAAAAGCCTGTACACGAAATAACAAAGGAACTCCAAAAAGCCCTGAAAGCTTCAAAAATCGCCTCAGCTACATGGAGCGACATCACGCCACTCGCCCAAAATGAGTGGATTTGTTGGACTTCTTCGGCAAAAAAGGTTGAAACTCGTACAAAACGTATCAAACAAGCTGTGGAAATGCTTGAAGAAGGAAAGCGTCGTCCCTGTTGCTGGCCAGGCTGCCCACACCGCAAGGGCTCCAAAAGTGCAAAGTGGTTTAAATAAGCTATTCATTCGATTTATTAAATCGACGAAATTTGGCACTAAAAACATTAAATGTTAAGATTTAACCCAGTAATTATTTACTGGACTATGTTTAAAAAACTCAAACTTGTGGCAGCCTCAGTTGTTGCCTTCGTATTATTCCTAGGAAATGGTGCTGCCCTTGCCCAGGTATTTAATGATGTATCATCTGATGCCTGGTATTTTGAATACGTCGAAACCTTGGTGAACGATGGGATCATAGACGATGCAGAAAGCTTCTTGCCGGATCAGGCGGTTAATCGTGCTGAACTGGCAGAAATGGTGGTTAGAGCCACTGATGGATCGGATGGATATCAAACGCCAGAGAGCCCAACTTTTAGCGACGTTCCTTCCGATGCGCCTTATTTTGATTACGTTGAAGCCGCGGTGCAGCAGGGTATTGTAAATGGCTACACCGATGCTGAAGGCAACCTAACCGGTGTTTTTGGACCTGAAGATGTGGTCAACCGAGCTACCGCCACCAAGATTCTGGTTAACGCCTTTGAAATACCCATGGATCTCAGGGGAGAATCTAGTTTTCCCGATGTAAATGAAGCAGACTGGTTTCACGATTACGTCTTAACAGCCTACAATCAATCAATTCTCAGTGGCTATGACAACGGTTATTTTGGCTCTTCTGACCCAGTCACTAGGGCTCAGATGGCCAAATTGATCATTAATGCCCAAAATCCTGTGGAAAGGCAGATGGAAATTGAGGAAAACTCCGAAACCAATGCAAGTGAACCAGCCGGTGAAGCCGAAGGAGGTCTGATCGTTTCACTTAACCCAATTCAATCTCCAGACTTAACTGTTCCAATTGCTAGCTCTGCCCACCTAATCACCGTCGATCTCACCGCTACAGACTCGGATGCGCAGGTTTCTGAGCTTATTCTTACAAGAAGCGGTGTTGGAGCTGCCACAGACTGGTTTGGAGTATACGCCTATGTAAATCTTATTAAAGTCACCTCTGAGTACGCAGTCAACAAGGATACGAATAAGGTTCGTATACCATTAGACCTATATATACCTGCTGGGGAGACTGCCACAGTCCTTGTTTATGGTGACACCAACCTGACTGCCGTGCCGATGAACGAGCACTACTTTTCGGTTGAATCAGCAGCTGATGTGACCTCAACGGCGCAAACGGTAACGGGTGATTTTCCCGTAACTGCGCACAAAGTAAGTATTGGTAGTCAATTCACCAATAGTTTAACGATTGTTCCTGGATCAACTTTAACCAAACCAGAAAGAGACCAGCACTCTGAAGTAGCAACCTTCAAACTAACCGCCGGCAACTCAAGTGATGTGTCTATGAATGTCTTGATCCTGACTCAAGGAGGCACGCTTGATTCTAGCAGAATGACAGATTGTAGCTTACTAGCAAGCAATGATGTCATCGGCAAGTCTCCTGGCTTTTACCAAGATCAGGTGACCTTCGTTCTTGACCCAGTCTACGTTGTACCCGAAGGTAAAACGAGAAACTTTTATGTAGAGTGCTACATTGATGGAGGGAAATCGACCGACACTGTTCAACTTTATTTGGATGAAACTTATGATCTTCTCACCACAAATTTGGACTATGGCTTCAACGCGGTTCCTCTAAATGGCTACAGCCAAACACTGGCTCCATCGACCAGCCTAAAACCCGCCCAGATCATTATCATCGACTAGCATCTGCTATACTAGGGCCATGAAGAAAGAAAACAAAAAGCCAATCATTATCGGGTTCATCTTTGGCCTCATCGCTCCTATCTTTGGTTTGTTTTTTGGTCTACAAGTGTCTGTAACACTGGGCAACTTTTTCACTTTCCCATGGATCATAGTTTCAGCTCTGGCTGACTCCCCTTTCGGCAATTGGGTCGGACTTGTTAGGCTCCTGGCCTTCCTTTTTTCCGGATTGTTCTGGAGCTTTATTTTCTTTGCAATTCATAAACTTTTAAAAAGGAAATGAAAAAGAAAGTTATCGTGAATGACATAATGCAAAAGAACTACACTTACTATTTGACGGAGCCGGAGGGAAAAAATTTTCACCCTGAATTCAAACCTGAGCTAACACCAAAAGAGATGCTTGAGATTGGAGTTTTTGGTGGAAAATATATGACAGACTGCCAAAAAGAATTCCCTAAATCCTGGTTCAAAAAGGCCAAACTGTGCCATGAATTTCATAATGCTAAGCTGAATTTCTTTGAAGTAAACGCCTCAAAGCCTCTCAGTTATTGGAAGAAAAAAGGTTGGATTCATTATGAAGATCCACGCGGTTGGTTTCAGTGGTACTGCCGGTACTATATGGGTCGACGCTGTGAGAATGATAATAGGCAGGTGATGCGCTGGAAAAAGATGAGAAGACATCTAGGGCAGGTGAAAAAGAACTGCGAAAAAGGAAATCTTTATTGCCGACCAAAACAACGCCAGGCTCTACTTCATTGGGCATACGATAGCCGAAAAATATAAACATGCCATCATCCAAAAAACTCACAGGGCTAAGTAGCAAAGAAGCTGAAAGAATCCTGAAACGTCACGGGTTTAATGAATTGGAGAAAAAGAAGCAATGGACATTTTTCAAGGTGTTTGTGAGGCAATTCTCGAATGTCATTGTCTGGATTCTTATCATCGCCTCACTGATCTCTTTCTATGTTGGTGAAGAACTCAACTTTTGGGTGATTAATTTTATCGTTGCCTTTGTCATTGTCATGGGCTTCTTGCAGGAATATAAGGCAGAGCGAGTCATGGAAGCCCTAAAAGCTATCATGAAACCTGAAACAACTGTTATCAGAGATGGCTCTTTGATGTCCATTGAAGTCAGGGAAGTGGTCCCGGGTGACATTTTATCGCTAGATATGGGCGACCAGGTTCCTGCCGACGCTGAAATCATTGATGTGAACAACTTAGAAATTGACGAATCTCAACTAACCGGCGAATCCGTTTCTGTACACAAGCATAAAAAGGAGCAAATATATGCTGGAACACAGGTTGTTTATGGAAGGTGTTTGGCTAGAGTTCTTAAAACAGGAATGAAAACCAAATTAGGGAGTATCGCCACCATGGTCCAGGAAAAAGAAGAGATAACCCCTCTCCAGGAGAGAATGGATCATCTTGGAAAACTGCTCGCTTTCATCGCCCTTTCAGTCACGGCAATCATCCTTTTTATTGGGGTCATTAAGGGAGTGTCTGTCACTCAGATGCTGGTCGTTGCCTTAGCCTTGGCTGTGGCCGCAGTACCGGAAGGCTTACCACTAACCATGACCTTAGCCCTATCGTTTGGGATGAGAAAGATGGCCAAACAAAAAGCCGTGGTTCGTAGAATGATGGCCGTTGAAACACTTGGCAGCACCACAGTTATTTGCACGGATAAAACTGGAACTCTGACGGAAAATGAGATGACCGTTCAGAAAGTTTTCATCGATGGAAAAGTGATTTCGGTGGAAGGCCTTGGCTATAAACCAGAGGGGAGCTTCAAGGAAGGTAAGAAGAAAATCAGCCCTTCAAAGTGGAAAGATTTTTTTGAGTCATCACTACTTTGTAACAACGGAAATTTAAGAGAAAACGAAGATGGCAGTTTCTCACCTGTAGGTGACCCAACAGAAGTAGCCCTCATTACAATGGGTGAAAAGGCAAACTTCCAGAAAGAGAAACTTCAGGAGGGCAATAAGCGAGTGGAGGAAATTTTCTTTACCGCCAATCGAAAAATGATGACAACTATCCATAAAATGAAGAGTGGATACAAGGTCTGTAGCAAAGGAGCACCCGAAGTCATCTTACAAAAATGCACTCATCAGCTAATCAACGGAAAGAAAAAGAAACTAAACCAAAAGGACAAAGAGGCTATCCTCAAACAAAATAGTAAGTTCGCCAAGAATGCCCTCAGAGTCCTGGCCATGGCCTATAAAGAAAGCTCTGGCAAATCCATTCCCAACAAGAACGTCGAAAAAGAACTGATCTTCTTGGGGCTGGCAGCCATGAGAGATCCTGCCAGAGAGGAAGTACCAGAGGCAATTCGGGTAGCACACCAAGCCGGTATGCGGGTCATTATGATTACAGGTGACAATAAAGAAACGGCGGCCTCAATCGCCAAACAAATCGGTCTTAACGACGGCTCCACTAAAGCACTGACGGGAGATGAAATTGATCAAATGAGCGACAAAGAACTAGCCAAAGAACTGAAGGCGGTGAGAGTTTTTGCCAGAACACAACCTGAGCATAAATTACGCATTGTAGACCTACTCAAGAAAGCAGGTGAAATTGTTTCCATGACAGGTGACGGGGTAAACGATGCACCAGCCCTAAAAAAAGCCGACATTGGAATTGCCATGGGAATCAAGGGGACTGATGTTAGTAAACAAGCGGCTGAAATGATCTTACAAGATGACAACTTTGCCACCATTGTAGTCGCTGTTGAAGAAGGACGCCGTATCTATCAAAATATTGAAAAATTTGCCGGCTATCTTATTTCCAGGAATTTTACCGAGGTTATTCTGATTCTTTTAGGCATTGTCTTCTTTGATTTCGAGTTCCTACCTTTAATAGCTATACAAATCCTTTTCATAAATGCCTTTGACGAGGAAATGCCTGCCATTGGCCTGGGGCTGGACAAGGCTCATGGCAACCTCATGGAAAACAAGCCACGGCCAACCAATGAATCTATTCTAAACCGGGGGAATTCAATGATCATCTTCGGGACAGCTATTTTTATGGCACTGGTCGCTTTCATTATTTATATCAGCCAGGACCCACTAGCGGACGTTGATCATGCCAGAAGCATGGTTTTTGCCACCATTGTCATGATGGTTGTGGTCGACACTTATAACTTCCGGTCAATGCGGGAGTCCATTGTTGTGACGGGGATTTTCAACAACTGGTTTCTGCTAGCGGGTGTTTCTATCATTGCCCTCGTCACTATATCAGTGATGTACCTAGAACCTACTCAACGCATTTTTTCACTCGTACCCCTTGCGCTCGGGGACTGGATGATCTGTATTGGAGCAGCTCTACTTAACATTGTTTATGTAGAAGGACTGAAGTTCTTCCGAAGAAGCCTGGAAAAGTAAAAAAGGATTTGTATAATGGGTGCATGAAGCAAACGAAAACAGCCCTCATTATTTTATCGGCCCTTATGCTCACAGCATGCAAAGCAGTCGAAGCACCTCAGGTCGCTTCTCATGAGCTGATCAAAGTTAGTCAGCCTCAGACAATGGAAGCTATCAGCAGCCCGCTCAAAGTTACGGGTGAAGCCAGAGGCTACTGGTACTTTGAAGCCGATTTTCCGATTGAGCTATACGACAGCGAAGGTGAGCTAATCGGCACAGGCATTGGAAGTGCTCAGACCGACTGGATGACAGAAGAGTTCGTGCCATTTGAAAGCGAAATGGAATTTGAGATGCCTGAAACCGAAACCGGCACACTGGTACTAAGGAAGGATAACCCCTCTGATTTACCCGAAAACGATGACCAGTTTGAAATTCCCGTCAAATTCGAAATACCTGAAGAGGTCGAACCTGTGGAATATGAGGTCGAAGAGTTTGTGGGCAACCTTGAAGTACCCTGGAGCATGGCTTTTACATCCGAAAGCCGAATGCTGGTCACTGAACGACCTGGGAGGTTAAGGATAATTGAAAATGGCGTCCTACAAGAAGAACCGCTTCACGTTTTTGAAGAGGTTTCCAGCACCGGAGAAGAAGGGCTGATGTCAGTAGTAGTAGACCCTAACTATCAGCGCAATAAATGGATCTATCTTTCTCTGGCATACCAAAAAGAAGGGGAAATGAAGGTGAAGGTGCTTCGCTTTGTGGACAAAAGAACTCGCCTCGAAGAAGAATCCGTCATCGCTGACAACTTGCCTGCAGCCAGGTTCCACGCTGGCTCAAGACTGGCTTTCGGCCCGGATAGTCGGCTATACGTCACTGTAGGCGATGCACTCAATCGAGAGGATGCTCAGGATCTGGAATCCTATGCAGGTAAAATTCTGAGGATGGACACTGATGGCTCACGGCCTTTCGATAATCCTCTACCTGGACATATTTACAGCTATGGACATCGAAACTCCCAGGGGCTCGCCTGGCACCCGGAAACCGGTGAAATGTACTCAACAGAGCATGGCCCTTCCATTTTTGACGGGCCTGCAGGAGGTGATGAGATCAATCGTATTGTTGGTGGGGGTAATTACGGCTGGCCACTCGTTTCACACAATGAGGTCAGAGAGGGTACCATTCCACCCATCATTCAATTCACACCTGCTGAGCCACCTGGATCACTCATGATCTATTCTGGAAACGTCTTTCCTCAGTTCAAAAACAACCTCTTCTTCGGCAGCTTAGGTGGCAAGGGATTGGTAAGAGTAGTGCTGGATCCTAAAGATCCTGACAAGGTTACATTCCATGAAAAACTAAGTGAAGTTAGCTTTGGACGCATACGGGACGTGATAGAAGGGTCTGACGGCTTTATCTATTTCTCAACCTCAAACCGTGACGGACGGGGAGACCCAGCCGCAAACGACGATCGGATCTTCCGAATAGTTGCCAAATAGGTTATGGTAGGGTCAAGTATATGAAAAAGATTTCTATTATCCTCCTCATCGGTGTATTTTTGCTAGCATCCTTTCTGCTCAAGGATTACATGAGCATGGAATTCCTCAACGAATATAAGGACGTGATCGCTGCGTTTGTTCTGAATAACTATTACTTTTCGGTCATTCTATTTATTGTAGCCTGCGCCCTCTTCGTCAATTCCCCTATTCCGCTAGCTGGTGTCCTGAAAATAATGGGTGGCTTTTTATTCGGAGCCACACTAGGCAGTGTCTTTAATATTGTCGGCACACTCATTGGAGCCCTTGTGGGGTTTTCAATTGCTCGCTATCTGCTACATGATCTCTTTGAGAAAAAATACGGCAAGCGGCTGCATCCAGTAAAAGATGAGATCAAGAATAACGGCCTCATGTACTTCATGGCACTGAGATTCACACTAATCTTCCCCTACTTTTTGATTCATATTCTTGGAGGTATTTCAAAAATCAATTACTGGAAGTATTTTGTAAGCACTTTGATCGGAGTTATACCTGGGTCTATCATCTACGGCTATACCGGAAATCAGATCGAACAAGTCGATCAAGTTCATGACATGTTCACTTGGGAAATCGGAATCATGACCAGCTTGCTTATCGTATTTAGCTTACTTCCGGTGATCGTCAAAAAAATGAAGCCAGCCTTTGTTAGACTAAGAACACGAGAATCCTAAAATTACTGAAGGTACTCTTCTAGGAAGCTAAGTGAACGATCCCATGCTTCTCGAGAGGCTTTTTCATCGAAAGCATCTGAGTCATTGTTCGCAAAAGCATGACCAGCATTTTCGTAGATATAAATCTCATGCCGCTCATCATTCTCACGAAGTGCCACCTGGAGTTCCTCGACACTATCTACAGCAATACTAGCATCCTCTTCGCCAAAGTGACCAATAATTAACGAACGCATCATTTCCAGGTCATCCTCAGGGTGGAAACGGCCATAGTACATAATCGAGACATCGGTACCCAAATCGTTCTTAGCCATTTCATAAGACCATTGGCCACCAAAACACCAACCCACCGAAGCCAACCTGTCATTGTTCACTTCATTCTGACTCTTGAGGTATTCAACAGCCGCATTCAAATTTGCAAAAGCACCGTCAACATCTTCGCGAACACCAGTGGCAAGAACGCGAGCATCATCCGGCGTAGTAGCAAGCCTACCCTCATAAAGATCCACCGCCAGGGCTACATAACCTTCCGCTGCAAATTCTCGAGTCTTACGCCTTATATCCTCATTAAGACCCCACCACTCATGAATCAAAATAATACCAGGTAGGTTCGTCTCTCCGGCTGGCATAGCGAGATATCCAACAACCTCCTCTGATTTTTCTGGATAGTAAGCAACTGTTTGCCTTATCAAAGACGTCGGGTCATAAGCCTTTCCCGACATTGTCTCTTCCATTGGTACCTCAGGAGATTCATCTGACTCAACTGACTCAACATTTGCTGAAGGAATATCTTCAGTTTCTGTTGTTTGCTGGCAACCAAGCAATAAAAAGACAAAGAGCAGTGGTGCAAGCATCTTAGATAGTTTTTTCATGAGATTTGTTTTAGTTTCTACACAAATTATAACAGGCTAGAATAGGCTAGCCAGATCTTCTTTCATTGCAATAGCAGCTTCTCTGGCTGCTTCCGCGTAAGCTTCGCCAGGCTGTCCATTCTTTTCATAAGCAAAAATAATGCCTCGGGACGAGTTAATGATGGCACCCGTACCGTTTTTGTGGAAACAGTACTTCACATCTTCCGCACCACCCCCTTGAGCTCCGTAGCCAGGCACCAAAAAGATTTGGTTGGGCATGATGTTTCTGAGTACACGAGCTTCCTCAGGGTACGTAGCACCAACCACAGCACCTACAGAAGAAAAGCCCGTGTCACCGATTAAATCCCGACCCCATCCTTCGACTAAGCTGGCAACTCGTTCATCCATAAGCTCATCACCGACAGACTGGCCCTGGATCTCATCTGCTGATGGATTGGATGTTCGAACTAAGACAAAAATCCCCTTCCCCTGCTCGGCGCAAACCTTGGTAAAAGGCTTGATGCCATCTGTACCGAGATACGGTGTGACCGTAAGTGAATCTGCATCAATGGTTTTTTCTGGCTCACCAAAGATGTCCACCTCACCCAAATGGCCTTTAGCATAGGCTTCGGCTGTGGAGCCAATATCGTTGCGCTTCGCGTCACCTATAACCAGAAGCCCTTTTTCCTGAGCATAGCGAATTGTTTCCTCATAAGCCCGGAACCCCTGATGTCCATAACATTCATAAAAAGCAATCTGAGGCTTCACCGCAGGAACTATATCAGCAATCGCATCAATAATACCCATATTAAAATCAATGATGGCCTCGGCAACGGCTTCGGTTGTATTACCGAATTCCTCCTCTGCGTTCGCACGGATGAATTCAGGGATCTGATTAAGGCGAGGGTCTAGACCGACACAAGTCGGATTGCCCAAATCACTGATTCGAAGGGTTAGTTTATCGGCAAAATGTTGCATGTTTTTTTAGCTAAAGATGGCTTCTTGTTCCTTGATTTTAAGGCGGAGATCCTGAGTGGCAGATTTGGCCTTTTCGTTGTAAGGCTCAATGGTTAGGATACGCTCATAGGTGAATAAAGCATTTTCGTAATCGTCGTCAGCAGCGCAGGAATCAGCCAGCAAAAAGAGATAATTGACTTCGCGTGGCTTGAGTTCAGCAGCTCTTTTAAAACACTCCGCTGCTACTGAGTAGCGCATCATCAGATGATAGAGCTTGCCAAGGGCTAAAAACTTCTGGTCATCTTTGTCATCCAGTTCAACTGCCCTTACATAAGCCTGAATGGCCTCTTTGTAAGACTTTTTCTTGAGCATGATCTTCCCGATACTGGCATAGATATCAGGATTACTGGAGTCTTCATCAAGGAGCTTGCGATAAAGAGTTTCAGCCCGCTTTAGGTCACCTGATTCCATATAAACCTTCGCCAGCTTGGTGGCGGCAGGCAGGTCATTTTCTGCTAAAGATAAGGCCTGAATCAAATACTTCTTGGCTTCAGAAAGTTGATTCTTTGCAATAGCCATCTCAGCACGCCTCATTTCTTCCTTATATCTTGGCAAGTCGTGCTTTTTCTCTTCTTTTTTCTTCAGATGCTCTTCCTTAAAACGGGTCGGCCCCTTATCCTGCTCAATTTTACGATTCTCTTCAACTTTAGCAGCCACTTGCTCCTTAAATTCCTTTTTTTCGCTCCGGTTCACCAAATAAACCCGGCGGGCGACAAGGCCCGCTATTAGTACAAAAGCGAAGATAAACAGGTAAAGCTCTAACATGAATTCTAATAAGGAATGCTCTAGGCTATTTCTCGGTTAGTAAAAGGAGGTTTTCTAGGGCTAATTTCTTGTTGGCATTCCGCTCAATAAGATAGCGTGTTTTGAGTAAATATTCAAACAGTTGAGTAATCCCCTGGAGGTTGTAGCGGGGGCTTAAAAAGGAGGTTCCGGTAGAAACAAAATCGTGAGCTGATTTGCGAAGAATCTGACAGAAAACATCAAAGAAGAGATCTAGCTGCTCGGGATCCGTGTCTAAACCATCAATATAAGCGAATTTACCGACTATATCATTACCCTTCAGCATCTGATCAATTTCGTTATAAACTCGTTTATAAGCCGAAAGCGATGCCGGCTCAGAAAGTAGCTTAATGGCAAGACCCGGTCTGCCTTGAGCCACCTGAAGCACTTCGTCAAAATCAGCATGGTCCTTAAAGCGAGGCATGAGCTCCTGTTTCATCACAGCGTCATCTACCAGAAAGAAGGCCTGCTGACGCACTCTGGAAAGAATCGTCGGAACGATCTTTTTTAATTGTGTCGTTGTCATGATAAAAATAGTCTTTCCCGGAGGTTCCTCAAGGGTCTTCAAAAAAGAATTCTGGGCTTCCAAGGGCATCCTTTCCAGGTTTTCAATCAGTACAATGCGCCGTCCGCCCTGCGACGTCAGATTGGTTTTTCGAATGAGCGTCCTCACATCATCAATTTTGATCGAACTGCCATCATCTAAAAACTGAATGAGGTCAGGATGAGACCCGGTCTTAATGAGCTGGCAATCACGACACTGGTGACAAAGGTTGTTCGGGCAAAGCAGTATCGTAGCAAGTGTAGAAGCAACACTGAACTTTCCCGTGTCCCGGGGGCCGTGAAACAGATAAGCGTGACTCAATTGATCTTTGGTGATCTCTGTCTCCAAAGCGGAAAGCTGCTTATCGTGCCCAATGATGTCCCAAGGGTAAATCATGATCGTAAAAGAGGTCTAATTATATAATAAAGATTGCTTCAAGGCCAAAAATTCACTAAAATACTTGAGCCTGTAAGGCAACCGAGCCTGGATGGTGGAATTGGTAGACACGAGAGACTTAAAATCTCTTTCCCTCGGGAGTGAGGGTTCAAGTCCCTCTCCAGGCACCATATCCTCTAAAATAAGGGAAAAAATGGAGAAAATCATGCAAAAACCCGTGTCCGAATTCATGACGAAAGATGTCATCTCTGTTTCGGAGGATGAATCCATCAAAAAAGTCTTTAACTTGATGGATAAACATGGTATCTTAGGCGTCCCCGTGGTTGCCGAGGACGGCGCCGTGATCGGCATTGTGACCGAATCAGACCTGGTTGGTCATTTCACCACGCTCGAAACGCCACGTGCAATTAGTATTCTGGGTAGCATTGTCTACCTGGATAGCATTCTTGATTTCAACAAGAGTCTGAAAGAGCATTGTGCTGAGATCATCAAGGAAGTAATGACCAAGGAAGTCATTACCATCATGCACAATGCCACCCTGCTTGATGCCATCAATCTGATGGACAAGCACAAGATCAGCCGCCTCCCAGTAGTCGGTGATAAGGGTGACCTGGTTGGCATCATCACTCGTAGTGACATTGTCCACCAAATTGCCAAGCTAAAAACTATATAATTCTCATCTAAGAAAGAACAATGGAAACAATTACTATTGAAGTTGCTGAAGGAAAGTACGCTTCCAGCAAGGAAGCCAGACGTGACGGGCAAATCCCAATCGTCTACTACTCAAAGGACGTTGAACCAATGCACTTCACCACTGAGTATCAGGACTTTCGCCGAGCCTACAAAAAAGCCGGTAAAAGTACCATCATCACCCTGATTGACGAAAAGAAGGAGGAATATCAGGCTTTAGCTCATGAAATTCAGTACCACCCAGTGAGTGATGACATCATTCATGTAGACCTAATGGCCATCAAGAAGGGTCAGAAGATTACAACAGACATCCCTCTTGTATTTGTGGGTGAAGCACCAGCCGTTCGCGAGCTTGCCGGGACACTCATGACCAACAAAGACTTGGTTTCCATTGAATGTCTGCCAAAAGACCTTCCTCATGAAATTGAGGTAGATATCAGCAGCCTGGTTGACTTCCACACCTCTCTGACAGTTGGTGACATTAAGGTGGGTGAAGAAATAACTATCCTTGACGCTCCTGAAATCAGCATTGCCAGTGTCGCTGCTCCACGTGCTGAAGAAGAGGAAACAGCTGCTGCTGAAGGTGAAGAAGGCGCAGAAGGAGCTGAAGGAGAAGCACCTGCTGAAGGTGGTGAAGCTCCAGCCGAAGGTGGTGAAAAGAAGGAAGAAGGCGGAGAGGCCTCTGAATAAAGAAATCTATGAATTTAGCGGACTTTGATTACCATCTGCCTAAGGAATTTATTGCTCAAAGACCGCTCCAAGAAAGAGATCAATCAAAACTGATGGTCCTTGACCGGCACAAACGCTCTTGGTCACACCATCAGTTTTTTGAATTACCTGAGCAACTCGACCCAAATTCTATCCTGGTATTCAATGAATCAAGGGTTATCCCAGCTCGCCTAAAGCTTCAATTGGGAAATGGTAAAGCAGAAATACTTTTGATAAAGCCTGTGGGCGAAATTGTATGGGAATGCATGGTAAGGCCAGGGTCAAAGTTTGAGCCGGGAACAAGAATTGAGATAGATGAAAAGCTCTCGGCTGAAGTAGAGGAAATCACTCCTCACGGACTTCGCCGGATCAAATTCGAATGTGAGGATTTTAACGACTATCTCAAATCACACGGTCAGACTCCATTGCCACCATATATAAAGGAAGAAATTGATGATGCTGAGCGATACCAAACGGTTTATGCTAAAAATGAAGGCTCTGTCGCCGCACCAACAGCTGGATTTCATTTCACAAACAAGGTTTTTGAAGAGCTAAAGGAAAAGGGAATTGAAACCGCTTTCGTCACGCTTCATGTTGGGCTAGGAACCTTCCAGCCAGTCAAAAAGGATGACATCACTGAGCATCAGATGCACAGCGAATGGTTCGAATTAACCGAAGAAACAGCAAAGAAGCTGAATCAGGCCAAAGCGGAGGGTAAAAAAATCATCGCCATTGGAACAACATCCGTCCGCGTACTTGAATCATGCACTGGCAAGAACGGAGAACTGGAAGCTCAGACAAACGAAACAGACATTTTCATCTACCCCGGCTACCACTGGAAATTCGTAGACGAGCTAATCACCAATTTTCATGTGCCAAAAAGCACACTGCTCATGTTAGTGAGTGCTTTTGCTGACCGTGAACTGATTCTGGAAGCTTACGAAGAGGCTAAAAAAGAAAAATATCGCTTCTTTAGCTTCGGAGATTCAATGTACATCCGCTAATCCTTCCGAAGGTGACTAGGTAAATACATAGGACTTTTAAGGCCCTTAACCTTTTTAACAATTTCCATATCTTCTATGTTCGTCTTTCCGTAGTAGAGGTCTTTCAGCTCACCTCCATCGTCAACAAACTTCTTGATCATCTTGAAGCCCTTATAGTAGACGAAGTCCTTGGTGAAAGCACCAGGCTGACTCGTATCCTTGAGGCCTCGCTTTGCTTTAAGAGCCACTCGCCAAGCGCGCTCAGCACCAAAGTCGAGCTCCACGATTTTCTGATAAACATCCACAAAACTGCCTTTCATAGCCACGCTGATCCCCACAACGGATGAGGCAGGCCAATATTTTTTGATTGTATCGCTGGACTCTGTTTGCTCCTGATTATAAACCGCCAGCCCTTCTTCGGTTGTTAGATAGTCAGCAAGACCTCGTTGAAAAATTTTGTAAGGCTGCAAGGCTCCATTCATCGCTGTGAAGGCATGAGTTTCAATTTCATGAGCAATCGTTCCCTTGAGACGGTCTTCAGAAAAAGTGGCACCCTGGCGAATGAGAATCGTATTTTCTTTGCCGGCAATCGCGTCAGAAACCAAATCTTCTTTTAGCTTTACGCGCCAACCCTTGAGCCCATAATCAGAAATGGCCTTCTCGAAGAGCTTCGCAGCTTCCTTTGAATTATAGGTTTTACCGCCGGAAGGGAACTCTTTAGGCATAGACTTGATTTCATGGAGAGCCTGTTGAACTAGTTTTTCATCCGGTCCTCCATAGAGATCTATGGAACGCTGAGTAAATTCATCACTACCTCTGGACTCAAGTAACCTCAGCTTACGGGTGATTTCATCAGCCTTCTTCTTCCAAAGCTCTCCAATAGCTGAATCAGGAAACTCCAGGCGTTTGAGGCGCGAGTAGAAGTTATTGGGATCAAAAGACAGAATTTTATATTCAAATTGAGGATTATAATTCGGATCGAGCAGGAACTTTGTATTTTCATCCTTGAGATTGATAGGCTTGATGTGATTCAGAAGCTTGATTTTACTGTCGATGTCAGAAAGTTCGCTATCAATGCGTTGGAAGTCTTTATCGGTAAACACGCGAGCAATATGAGGTACGGCATTCTGGCTGTCATCAGCACCCACAGGGACATTCTTACTTGGATCGATGAGGAAATTACGAAGATCGCGCTGACCAATGATCATGTCGTAGGGCTCATCTGAGTAATCCGCTGTATCAACCACCGTCATAACCTTCTGATCCATCAGGCTGAACTTACATTTACCATTGTCTTCGAGTTGAATTTCCTTAGCCACCTCGGAATCCAGAACAGATTTTTCATTTTCTGGTTCCATTCGGGCAATGATTTTCGAGGTTCCCTTTTTTCCGATTACTTCAACACGCTCCATGGTTCCAACAACCGTCTTTCCAGCAGTAATATCATCCTTCATTTCAATCTTGATACCAAAAATATCCTGCGCAATGCGTACCCCCTTTTCGGGAGAAGTAACTTTAATCCCCTCAATGCGTTCCAGGCGACGACGAAGCGGAGCCATATTAGCCACTTGCACTTGAAGCCCAGCACGGGCATTGATTTCGAGAAGTACAGGGCCCATATTACGATCTAGCACTAAATCGACTGCTGCAAAACCAAGGTTGGTAATTTGCTGCACACGGGACGCAATGAGTAGGAATTCTTCCCAATTTGGAATCTTAATTCCTTTCACATCACCAAAGCCGGGAATACTATCGATTTTTTTATCGTACTGGGTAGCAAAGGTTAGCTCCCCCTTCGAGATATCAATCCCTACACCAATTCCACCCAGGTGAATGTTCGCCTTACCGGAAGACTTTTCCGTAGGCAGCCTGAGCATAGCCATCACAGGAATCAGATTGTGAACCACAATTCGAAAGTCTGGTAGTCCTTTATGGGCCATCTTCTTCAAAAAATCTGGTGCTTCAAGGCGTTGCTCAAAAAGAGCAGAGTCAGAGATGTCCGCAATGGAATAACGACCATCAAGAATGTCACTGATGTGATTATCCAGTTCTTCATAGGAAATAATCGAACCGCTTTCTTTAACAAAGTTGCGCCCCTTTCTGCCTTTAATAATCATGATTCCCTCCCCACCATAGCCAGCGTTAGGCTTAATCACAAAGGAGTTCGGCAAAGAGTTGAAATCAAAATTAGCAAGCTCCTTCTTGCTCCCAAGAACATGATAAAGCCTGGCCACCGGAACTCCGCGAGCCGAAAGGAAATTCTTGGTCTTAATTTTGCTATCAGCCAACATCACCGCCTTTTTAGCGTTGTAGGGCTTAATATAAAGCAGGTTCCTGGCATTGATTCCGAGCAAGCCCGGATTATTGAACATCCACATGGGACATAATTACAATTAGTTGAGTGAGACATTTTTGCGAGCCCGCGAGGCCGACCCTGAGCTGACATGTGCAGTGAAGGAAGCGGCGAAGCCGGGCGAAGAAAATGTTCGAGTGAAATCAGATATTTTGGATATACCCCTAGATTGAGTACACCCGCATTAGTGAAGCTAGAGATAACAACACTAGCGCATTGAACCTTTTTTAAAGGTTTCAGAGGAGTTTACTCCTCAGCGTGCTTCATCACTTCTCTAAATCTGACGTATTCCATCAGGCGGAGACCCGTCCAGCGTCCAAGAATGTAGTTGAAAATGAGAAGGAGAAGGATGATTTCAGGATGACCAAGAATCAGATTTTGGAGATAATGCCATTCCACCACCCAGTAACAAATAAGCGAAACGATGGTGGTTTCAATCATCAAAAGCAAAGCTGCATAAAAACCACGACCACCTAAGGCACTCACAAATTTTTCAGCCAGCGTCGTCATAATAAGCATCGGGAAAACAGCAATAGTAGCAACACTACTAATACCAAGGTAAGTTCCAAGGGCCAAAGTAAGCAGAATAATAAGCGTTGAAAAGGTCAGCACGATGGCAATACGCGGTATGTGAAGAAGGTGGAAGCGATCAAGAAGCTTGCGCACTGCTGCTCCACTCACGATAATAATGAGCAGGATAATAAGTCCGAATTCCAGACCCAGGGCCAGGAATGAAAGAGTAATAATAGAAGGCGTATAAAGACCAAATGTGGTGATTCCTACAACCTGCTTCAAAAGGGCAATGATGGTCGCAATGATCGGAAGCATGAGTAGCAGAACGATCGTGTTACTTGGAATCCCCTGAGAAATCATGAAGCTCACCAAGTAAGAAATGGAGTTCCAGACGCTGATTCTGCCGCTATCCTCATTGATCACTCCGTAGTCAGACACACTCTTTTCCAGATCTTCCAGAAAGACTTCATCAGATTCAGCGACGATGAAGTTCTTGAGTTCGTACTGGCGCGTAATGATCATCTGCTTTGGCTGAATAATGTTGAAACTCCCCTGCATGATTCGACCAAGCGTGCTGATATTCTCTTCCGTGATCACCACAATACTCTTGTTTGATAAGGCTTCGCGGATACTACTATCCTCCTTTTCTACTTCCTGCTGAAAAAGGCGGGTCAAAGCATTGATCCCACTCCCTCGGGTCGTCCAGATAGCAATCGCATCGGAGTTAATGAGGTCGGAAAGATTATCATTCAATTGGCTATAGAGCTCCTCTTCAGACTGAAAAGCTGTATTGGCATCATAGCTTTCAACCACGAATACATAGGTACCTTCTTCGGCAGCATCTTCTTGGAGGTTCTGGATATTTTCTTTTCGTTCATCCACGTCAGTCAGAAGGAAAATGAGTTTGTTGTAGGCAAAAACGTCACGCGCAATCGCCTCAGCCTGACCCGCATGAGTGACAGTTAAGGTAACTGTATAGGCTCCTGGACTACTGTAAGTGTGAACCACCTCTTCACCAAATATGGTCGTGCCATCCCCCAGATCCCATTGAAAGGTGACCGGCTGCTCCGGATCGAGCAGAAAGGTAGAGGAAGCGTCAAAGATGATGTTACGACTCACCCGAACAATGTCATCACCACTAATAATAGGACGAATTTCATCCACATTAAACTCAACGGCATGGGTCAGCCCAGGCAGTAGAAAGAGAGACGCTAAGATGGATGCAAAAAATTTT